>CAXTNQ010000049.1:0-2711 GCA_964245745.1 uncultured Jatrophihabitantaceae bacterium | reverse complement strand
TGCACGCGATGGGCGTGGCCCAGGTCTTCACGCCCGGTGCGTCGATGCAGCAGATCGTCGACTGGGTACGCGGGCACGTCGGCGGCGTCACCGCATAGGCTTACCGCCCGCCCCTTCCTAAGACACGAAACGGACCTCATCACCGTGGATCTGTTCGAGTACCAGGCCAAGCAGCTGTTCCAGGAGTACGGCGTGCCGGTCAGCCTCGGTGAGGTGGCCACCACCCCCGAGCAGGCTCGGGAGATCGCCAGCCGCATCGGCGGCGTCACCGTAGTCAAGGCGCAGGTCAAGACGGGCGGCCGCGGGAAGGCCGGTGGCGTCAAGGTCGCCAAGACGCCCGAGGAGGCCCAGGCCTTCGCGCAGCAGATCCTCGGCATGGACATCAAGGGGCACACCGTCCACCGCGTGCTCGTGGACCCCGGCGCGCAGATCGAGCAGGAGTACTACGTCTCCTACCTCGTGGACCGCGCCAACCGCACGTTCTTGTCCATGGCGTCCTACGAGGGCGGCATGGAGATCGAGCAACTGGCGGTCGAGCGTCCGGACGCGTTGGCCCGCGTGCTCGTCGACCCGCTCTCGGGGGTCGACGCGGCGCGCGCCCGCGAGATCGTCGCGGAGGCCAAGTTCCCCGACGAGATCGCCGCCCAGGTGGCCGACGTACTGGTCAAGCTGTGGGCGGCGTTCGTCGGGTCAGACGCCACCCTGGTCGAGGTCAACCCGCTGGCGCGCGTTGCCGACGGGTCGATCAAGGCCCTGGACGGCAAGGTGACGCTGGACGAGAACGCCGACTTCCGCCAGGCCGGCAACGCCGCGCTGGTCGACGTCGAGTCGACCGACCCGCTGGAGCAACGGGCCGCCGAGAAGCACCTGAACTATGTCAAGCTCGACGGGACGGTCGGCATCATCGGCAACGGGGCCGGCCTGGTCATGTCCACCCTCGACGTCGTCGCCTACGCGGGTGAGCGCCACGGTGACGTGAAACCGGCCAATTTCCTGGACATCGGGGGCGGCGCGTCCGCCGAGGTCATGGCCAACGGACTCGACATCATCCTGTCCGACCCGGCGGTGCGCAGCGTGTTCGTCAACGTGTTCGGCGGCATCACGGCCTGCGACGCGGTGGCCAACGGGATCGTCACCGCGCTGGGGATGCTCGGAGACGAGGCCAACAAGCCGCTGGTCGTCCGGTTGGACGGCAACAACGTCGTTGAGGGCCGGCGCATCCTCACCGAGGCCGCGCACCCGCTGGTGACCCTGGTCGACACGATGGACGACGCGGCCGATCGAGTCGCCGAACTGGCCGCCGCGACCCCGACGGGAGCCTGACATGGCGATCTTCCTCGACGCGAGCTCGACCATCGTCGTCCAGGGCATGACCGGCGCGGAGGGCAGCCGGCACACCCGACGCATGCTGGCGTCCGGCGCGCGGGTGGTCGGCGGCGTCAACGCCCGTAAGGCCGGCACCAAGGTCGACTTCTCGGGCGGGACCGGCACCGACGTCGTCCTGCCGGTCTTCGGCACCGTCACCGAGGCCATGGCCGAGACCGGCGCGAACGTGTCGGTTGTCTTCGTCCCGCCGGCGTTCACCAAGGACGCAGTCGTCGAGGCGATCGACGCGGCGATGCCGCTGATCGTGGTGATCACCGAGGGCGTGCCCGTGCACGACACCGCCTACTTCTGGGCCTACAGCCAGGGGAAGGGCACCCGGATCGTGGGGCCGAACTGCCCGGGACTGATCAGCCCCGGCAAGTCCAACGCCGGCATCATCCCCGCGGACATCACCGGGCCCGGCCGGATCGGCCTGGTCTCCAAGTCCGGCACCCTGACCTATCAGATGATGTACGAGCTGCGCGACCTCGGGTTCTCGACGGCCATCGGCATCGGGGGAGACCCGATCATCGGCACGACGCACATCGACGCCCTCGCCGCGTTCGAGGCCGATCCGGAGACGGCCGCCGTTGTGATGATCGGCGAGATCGGCGGCGACGCCGAGGAACGCGCCGCCGCCTACATCCAGGAGAACGTCAGCAAGCCGGTGGTCGGCTACGTCGCCGGGTTCACCGCTCCGGAGGGCAAGACGATGGGCCACGCGGGCGCGATCGTGTCCGGCTCGTCGGGTACCGCGCAGGCCAAAAAGGAAGCGTTGGAGGCCGCCGGCGTGCGGGTCGGGAAGACTCCGAGCGAGACGGCCCGGCTCATGCGCGAGTTGATGCAGTCATCGGGTTGATGCGGGCGACGTTCCCGACGCGGTGCTCGTCCCGTTGGTGATCATGGCGCGTTCGGCCGCGGGCTACCGCGGCGAACCGCGACGTGATCAAACCCAACGGCGCCCACGGCTGGCGCCGACTCCGGGAAAAAGTGGTGGGCGTGTCGTTCTCAGCAGGCCCGCAGGCCGCTAGCTTGGCCCAGTCGGTCCATCGTGGACCCACGGCCTGCCGAAGGCCCTGACCTCGGAGTGACGCATGACGAGCACCCCGCCGCCGGAGGGCGGCCCCGGAGACCAGTCGGCTCCGCCACCGCCGCCGTACAACCCGCCGCCACCGCCGCCTCCTTATGCACCGCCGCCGGGCTACCCGCCGCAGGCTCCGCCGTCCGGCGGCTATCCGCCCCAGGGGCCGCCGTCCGGTGGACCGCAGGGTGCTCCGCCGCCGTACGCTCCGCCTGCGCAACCGCCCATGCCACCGCCGCCGTATCCGCCGGCGCAGGGTCCGGGG
>CAXTNQ010000048.1:3005-16304 GCA_964245745.1 uncultured Jatrophihabitantaceae bacterium | reverse complement strand
GGAAACGCGCTTCGGCCTCGACGGCACAGCCACGGCGGCCCTGCTCGCAGCCGCCGAGGAAAGCGACCGCGAAGCGGTCGACTTCTTCCATTTCACCAGCCTTCTGAAGCGCAGCCTCGACGACGAGGGGCGCCACCGCATCATCGCCATGATGTGGGAGGTGGTGTTCGCCGACGGCACCGTCAGCGAGTTCGAGGAGAACGTCGTGTGGCGGATCGCCGACGGTGCCGCCGGCTACCAGCGCGACGTCGCCTCGGCCGTCCTCGTCCTGCTGTATCTGCCGCTGCTGGCCGGCTTTGCCGTGCTGCTCACCCATCCACACGACGGGGCCGCGCGGGTCCTGCTCTTCCTCGGCACCGTCGTGTGCAGTGACACCGGCGGGTATGCGGCCGGCGTGCTGTTCGGTAAGCATCCCCTGGCCCCGGTGGTGAGCAAGGGCAAGACGTGGGAGGGCCTGGCCGGTTCGGTCGTCGCCTGTGCGCTGTGCGGTGCGCTGGTCCTGAGCCTGACCTTCCATCAACCGTGGTGGCAGGGCATCGTGTTCGGGCTGGCCATCGCGGTGACCGCGACCATCGGCGACCTCGGCGAGTCCATGATCAAACGTGATCTCGGGCTCAAGGACATGGGCCGGCTGCTGCCCGGCCACGGCGGCGTGATGGACCGCCTCGACTCGCTGCTGCCCTGTGCCGCCGTCGCCTACCTGCTCATCTCCGCCTTCGTCGACCACTGACCACACACGGCCGGTGGCACAATCACATCTTGTCTCCGTACCGGTGGCGGCGACTCACGAATCTACGAAGGACGTGTACGAGACCGACCGCGAGCTCGACGAGCTACAGGGGTTGCTCGACCGCAGCTTCGCGTCCTCGTCCGCTCACCTGACCTCGATCATGACTCCTGAACGTCGGCTGGACGGCCGCCGATTGGCCGGCGACCTGACCGACACCGCCGTCCTCGACGTCGCCACGGTGACCGCGGCCGGTGAACCACGGATCAGCGCCGTCGACGGACACTTCGTGCACGCTCGCTGGCATTTCACAACCGCAGGCGACTCGCCGAAGGCTCGACAGCTGCGCGCCCGTCCGGCGATCAGCGCGGCCTACACCCCGCGGGACGGGTACGGCGTGTTCTGCCACGGCCGGGCGAGGTTCCTCGCAGCGCAGACGCCGGAGTTCGACGAGCTGCGGGCCCACTGGATCGGGGTCTACGGCGCCGCCCCGGAGACGTTGGGCCCGGACATCGCGTACGTCCAGGTCGTGCCGACTTGGCTGGTTGCCTTCGCCATGCCTGCCGAGCAGACGTCGGACCTGCCGTCATGACGCTGCCGCTCGTCTTCGACGCACCGCGCCGGAGCATGCCGCCGCGGCATCTCGCCGACCTCGACGTTGCCGAGCGCCGCCGGGTGGTCACCACGCTCGGCTTGCCGGCCTACCGAGCCGACCAGCTCGCCCGGCACTACTACGGGCGACTCGAAGGCGACGTCGCAGCCATGACCGATGTGCCCTCGGCGGACCGCGACACGCTACGCAGTCTGCTGCCGACGCTGCTGGTCGAGCAGCGGACCCAGGCGGCTGACGGCGGCGCGACCCGCAAGACACTCTGGCGACTGCACGGCGGGGCCAAGGTGGAAAGCGTGCTGATGGCGTACCCCGACCGCGTCACGGTGTGTGTGTCGAGCCAGGCCGGCTGCGGGATGGCGTGCCCCTTCTGCGCGACCGGCCAGGGTGGCCTGCGACGGAACCTGTCGACGGCGGAGATCGTCGGGCAGGTCGTCGCGGCCGCGCGCGCGGCGCACGCCGGTGCTCTGCCGGGCGGTCCCCGCCGGCTGTCAAACGTCGTGTTCATGGGCATGGGTGAACCGCTGGCCAACTACCCGCGGGTGCTTGCCGCCCTGCATCGGCTCACGGCGCGGGTGCCCGACGGCCTGGGCCTGTCGCAGCGGTCGATCACCGTGTCGACGGTCGGTCTGGTGCCCGGCGTCCGGCGCCTCACCGAGTCGGGGCTGATGGTGACCCTCGCCGTCTCCTTACACGCTCCGGACGACGAGCTACGCGACACGTTGGTGCCGGTCAACACCCGGTGGCCTGTCGCCGAGGTCATCGACGCCGCCGACGAATACGCCGCGCGAACCGGCCGGCGCTACTCCATCGAGTACGCGCTAATCCGCGACGTGAACGACCAGCCCGAGCGGGCCGATCGCCTCGGCGCGCTCCTGCGCGGCCGGCTCGCGGACGTCAACCTCATCCCGCTGAACCCGACGCCGGGCTCGGCCTGGGACGCCTCGACGAAGCCGGCCGAGCGGGAATTCCGGCGGCGAGTAGCCGCCTACGGCGTCGCCGTGACGGTGCGCGACACGCGGGGCCGAGAGATCGACGGCGCCTGCGGTCAGCTGGCCGCTTCGAGTTCCTCGGCCACCTGATCCATCCGCGGCTGCGGCGGCGTGCGGACCACCGCTCCGACCAGCACGAGCACCCCGACGAGGAACAGGGCGGCCACGAAGAACGCGTGGTCGGCTCCGACGACGAAAGCATGCTGCGCCTGGTCGGCGGCCGAGCCGGCAATCGGCCCGGCGTCGCGGCCGGCGGCGGTCGCCACGGTGACCAGGACAGCCAGGCCGAGCGAGCCCCCGACCTGCTGCATCACGTTGAGCAGGCCCGAAGCCGCGCCCGCGTCCTCCGGACGGACCCGCGCCAGTCCGGCCGCGGTCAGCGGTACGAACGCCAATCCGTTGCCTGTGCCGAACAGGAGCAGAGGCAACAGCACGCCCAGGTACCCGCTGTGGGCCGAGAGCTGCGTGAGAATCAAGAGGGCCGATGTCGACAACGCGATGCCGCCCGTCATCAGTACGCGCGGGTTGACCCGGCCCATCAACCGCGCGCTGACCTGCGACGCGCAGAACAACATCACGGTGATGGGCAGGAAGGCCAGCCCAGTCGTCAGGGGGCTGTAGCCCAGGACGTCCTGCAGGAACTGGGTCAGGAAGAAGAACATGCCGAACATGCCCGCGACGAGGAGCAAGCGGGCCACGTTCGCGGCCGACCGGTCGCGGTCGGCCAGCAGGCGCAGCGGCGTGATCGGCGACTCGGCCCGCGTCTCGACGAGGATGAACGCGGCGAGCAGCACCACGCCGGTCAGGAACGACAGCAAGGTCAGCCGATCAGCCCAGCCCGCGGTCGCGGCCCGGATGAAGCCGTAGACGAGAGCCGCCATGCCGGCGGTCGAGGTGACGGCGCCGGTGAGGTCGAAGCGTCCGGACCGGCGAGGCGTCTCGGGCAGCACCGCGCGGCCGATCACAATCAACGCGACGCCGATCGGCGCGTTGACGAACAGCACCCAGCGCCAGGACGCCCATTCGGTGAGCATCCCGCCGAGCAGCAGGCCCACGGCGCTCCCGCCGATCGAGACCGCGGCGTAGTAGCCGAGGGCTCGCACCCGCTCCCGCCCTTCAGGAAACATCGTGGTGAGCAGGGCCAACGCGGACGGCGCCGCCAATGCGCCGCCGACGCCCTGCAACGCTCGAGCCGCCAGCAGCGTCGCCGCGGAGTTGGCGAACCCGCCGGCGAAGGAAGCCAGGCTGAACAGCGCGGTCCCGATGAGGAACACGCGGCGCCGCCCGAGCAGGTCACCCATCCGGGCGCCGAGCAGCAGCAGGCCGCCGAACGTCAGGGTGTACGCACTGACCACCCAGGACAGGTTGGCCGGCGAGAAGTCGAGGGCGCGTTGGATGTCGGGTAGTGCGACGTTCACGATCGTGGCGTCCAGCACGACCATCAGCTGTGCGGTGAGGATCGCGCCCAGCACGAGCGTGGCGTGGGCCGGCCGGCGCCGGACGACGCGAGCGGCTGCCGTGCGAGCAGGCGCGGAGAGGAACGACACGAACGACTCCCGGGAGTACTGTGAAGCAAACGGATGGTGCCTCCGCAACTATACGGAGGTAGCCTCCGGTAAAGCAAACGAGGCAAGCGGCGGAGGAGGGCTCCGTGCAGGCGACCCCGGCGGCGCAGGAAGCGCAGGCGACGGCGACGTCACCGCGGCCCCTGCGCGCTGACGCGGCCCGCAACCGCGATCGGTTGCTGTCCGTCGCGGGTGACGTGTTCGCCGCTCGCGGCACCGACGTCTCGCTGGAGGACATCGCGCGGCAAGCCGGCGTGGGCATCGGCACGCTGTATCGCCACTTCCCGACCCGCGACGCCCTGGTTGAGGCGGTGTACCGCAACGAGGTCGAGACGATCTGTCGCCGGTCCGCCGAGCTGGCGGCCGAGCAGGACCCGGAGCGGGCGCTGTCGGCGTGGATGGCGGAATTCGTCGGATCCGTGGCTCGTAAGCGGGGGAGGGCGGACGCGATCCGCGCCGCGGTGGGCGCCGACTCCGCGCTGTTCGCCGATTCCCGCCGCCAGGTCATGGCGGCGGTCGACCTGCTGCTCGACGCCGCGGCGCAAGCGGGGGTCGTACGAAAGGACGTCGCCGCGCAGGACCTGCTGCAGGCGATGAGCGGGATCTGTCTGGTCACGGGCGATCCCACGACCGCCGATCAAGCCCGTCGTCTGGTCGGACTGCTAATGGACGGGTTGCGTTACGGCGTCGGCCGGCCGGACGTCAGCGGCTGAGGACCCGATCGACGGCCTGCGCGACGCGGGAGGGCCGGCCGCCTCTCGCCTCGGCGGCGTCGGCCCAGGTCATCGCCCGCAGGCCGGCGTTGGCGCCGAGCCAGCGCAGCGGCTCCGGTTCCCACCGGCGCGAACGGTGGTCGACCCACGGCAACGAGACCAGGGCTGAATCCCGACCCAGGATGAGGTCGCGCAGGGTGCGGCCGGCCAGATTGGTCGCCGCGACGCCGTCACCCACGTAGCCGCCGGCCCAGGCCAACCCGCGGTGCCGATCGAGGCCCACCGAGGCGTGCCAGTCGCGGGCAATCCCCAAGGGACCGCCCCAGCGGTGCGTGACCTCGACGTCGCGGAGCACCGGGAACAGCTCGGTCAGCGTCTCCCGTAGGGCCGCGAAGACCTTCGGCACCCGGTCGTACTCGGGCGCGATCCGCGACCCGAAGTGGTAGGGAGCGCCCCGGCCGCCAAAGATCATCCGGTCGTCTGCCGTGCGCTGGCCGTAGATGATCAAGTGGCGGAAGTCGCTCCACGTCTCCCGCTCGGCCAGGCCGATGCGCGCCCAGGTCGACGCCGGTAGCGGCGCAGTGGCGATGATCAGCGAATACACCGGCACCAGCACGCGCCGGCTCGACTGAAGACGCGGGGTGTAACCCTCCGTGGCCTGCACGACGACATCCGCCCGCAGGGCGCCACCGGGCGTGCGCACCGCCCCGGGCTCGATCGCGACCGCCGGCGTCCGCTCGTAGATGCGTGCGCCCCTTGCTTCCACGACGTGGGCCAGGCCGCGGACCAGCTTGCCGGGATGCAGGGCCGCGCAGTGTGGCGTGTACGCGCCCCCGACGACCTGGGTCGCCGCGAGCCGGCCGCTCGCCTCGTCGGCGTCGAGGAGCCGCTCGTCGAGGCCGAACCGCTCGGCCTCCGCAACCGCCGCGCGCGCCCGCTCGAGTTGCGGAACCGAGCGCGCCAGGACGACCGTGCCGCCGACCGCCACGTCGGCGTCGATGCGCTCCGCGGCGGCGACGTCGACGACCTCGTCGCCGCTCTGGCGCAGGGCTGCGTACTGTGCCCGCGCCGCGGCAGCACCGTGCTCCGCGTCCAGCGTCGCGGCGCTGACCGGGAACAGCGCAGAACACCAGCCGCCGTTGCGCCCGGACGCTCCGAAGCCGGCAATCTCGGCGTCCACCAACGCGACGCGCAACGACGGGTCAGCGCCCAGCAGGTAGTACGCCGTCCAGAGCCCGGTGAAGCCGGCGCCCACGACGGCGACGTCGACCCGCTCGTCCCGTGTCAGGGCGCCTCGTGGTGCCAAGGGATCTCCGGCCGTCTCGAGCCAGAGCGACAGCGCCCGGTAGTCCGGCGGGACGGCCATGCGATCAGGCAGCGATGGCGTCGGCCACCGTCCGGGCCCGGTAGCCGTGGGCCTCGGCAACGGCCTCGTTGGTCAGCTCGCCCTCGTGCGTGTTCAGACCCAGGGCGAGCGCCGGGTCGGTGTGCATCGCCTCGCGCCAGCCCCGATTCGCCAGCTCGACGGCGTACGGCAGGGTCACGTTCGTCAGCGCGTACGTGGACGTGTGCGGCACCGCGCCCGGCATGTTCGCGACACAGTAGAAGACCGACTCGTGCACCCGGTAGGTCGGGTGGTCGTGCGTGGTCGGATGGGAATCCTCGAAGCAGCCGCCCTGGTCGATCGAGATGTCCACCAGCACCGAACCCGGCTTCATGCGCGCGACGAGGTCGTTAGAGACGATCTTGGGTGCACGGGCACCCGGGACCAGGACGGCACCGATCACGAGATCCGCGTCGAGCACCGCGCGCTCGACCTCGTAGGCGTTGGACGCGATGGTCTGACAGTGCCCCTGGTAGATCGCGTCCATCTGGCGCAGGCGCGCGACGTTGCGGTCGAGCAGGAGCACCTCGGCCTGCATCCCCAACGCGATGGCGGCGGCGTTCTGGCCCGACACGCCGGCGCCGATGACCACGACCTTGGCCGCGTACACGCCGGGGACGCCGCCCATCAGCACACCGCGACCACCGCCCTGCCGCATCAGGTGATACGCCCCCACCTGCGGCGCGAGCCGGCCCGCTACCTCGGACATCGGCGCGAGCAACGGAAGCGATCGATCGGGCAGTTGCACGGTCTCGTAGGCGATCGAGGTCGTTCCGGCGGCCAGCAGCGCGTCCGTGCACTCTTTGGAGGCCGCGAGGTGCAGGTAGGTGAACAGCACCTGGTCGCGCCGCATCCGCTTGTATTCCTCGGCGATCGGCTCCTTGACCTTGAGGATCAGGTCGCCGGTCTCCCAGACGTCCTCCGGCGTGGTCAGGATCGTCGCCCCGGCGTCCACGAACTGCGCGTTCGGAATGGACGAGCCGATGCCGGCGTCCTGCTCGACGTAGACCTCGTGGCCGTTGCGCACGAGCTCGTGCACCCCCGAGGGCGTGATGGCCACGCGGTACTCGTTGTTCTTGACCTCGCGGGGAATGCCGACCTTCATACCGGGTAGCGCTCCTGTAGGTAGGGGACGGTGCCTCAGATCCGCGCCCACGCCTCGGTGAGCACGCGACGCAGGATCTGCTCGATCTCGTCGAACTCGGGCGGCCCGATGATCAGGGGAGGAGCCAGCTGCACCACGGGATCACCTCGATCATCGGCGCGACAGTACAGGCCGGCGTCGAATAACGCCTTGGACAAGAACCCGCGCAGGAGCCGCTCCGACTCGTCGTCGTCGAAGGTCTCCTTGGTCGCCTTGTCCTTGACCATCTCGATGCCGTAGAAGTATCCATCGCCGCGGACGTCGCCGACGATCGGCAGGTCCGACAGCTTCTCGAGCGTGGCCCGGAACGCACCCTCGTGGTCGAGGACGTGCTGCAGCAGGCCTTCCCGCTCGAACAGGTCGAGGTTGGCCATAGCCACCGCCGCCGACACCGGGTGTCCGCCGAAGGTGTAGCCGTGCGGGAAGTAGTCGCTGCCGTTCCAAAACGGCTCGGCCAAGCGGTCGCTGACGATGCAGGCGCCGATCGGCGAATACCCGCTGGTCATTCCCTTCGCGCAGGTGATCATGTCTGGGACGTAGCCGAACTTGTCGCAGGCGAACATCGTCCCCAGACGGCCAAAGGCACAGATCACCTCGTCGGACACCAGCAGGACGTCGTGCTTGTCGCAGATCTCGCGGACGCGTTGGAAGTAGCCAGGCGGCGGCGGGAAGCAGCCGCCGGAGTTCTGCACGGGTTCGAGGAAGACGCACGCGACGGTGTCCGGGCCTTCCAGCTCGATGGCCAGGTCGATCTGGTCGGCGGCCCACCGTCCGAACGCCTCTAGGTCGTCGCCGTGCTCGGGTGCTCGGTAGAAGTTGGTGTTCGGCACTTTGTGCGCGCCCGGGACGAGCGGCTCGAAGTACTTCTTGGCGTCGGGGATACCGGTGATCGACAAGGCGCCCTGTGGCGTGCCGTGGTACGCCACGGCGCGGCTGATCACCTTGTACTTCATGGGCTTGCCGACGAGCTTGAAGTACTGCTTGGCGAGCTTCCATGCGGTCTCGACCGCCTCGCCGCCGCCGGTGGTGAAGAAGACCTTGTTGAGGTCGCCGGGCGCGTAGTCCGCGAGCCGGTCCGCGAGGTCGATGGCCGGGGGATGGGCATAGGACCAAATTGGGAAGAAGGCGAGTTGGCTCGCCTGCTTGTACGCCGCCTCGGCCAACTCCACGCGGCCGTGCCCGGCCTGGACGACGAACAGCCCGGCCAGCCCGTCCAAGTAACGCTTGCCGTTCACGTCCCAGATGTATGCGCCCTCACCGCGGACGATTGTCGGCACGGCGGCGTCCGCGTAGGAGGACTGCCGCGTGAAGTGCATCCAGAGGTGGTCGCGGGCGCGGACAGCCAGGGCGTCGGGGTCGTAGCCCTGCGGGTCGAGCGGCAGTTCGGTGTCGAGCGGGGTGGTCGTCATGACGGCGGCCTCCTTCGGGCGCTAGCGGACGCCCCAGTCGTAGGTCTGCTTGGTCAGCTTGAGGTAGAGGAAGGTCTCGGTGCGCTTGACTCCGGGGATCGTCCGGATCTGGCCGTTGATCACGCGCAGCAGGTGCTGGTCGTCGGTCACGACGACTTCGGCCAGGATGTCGAAGGACCCGGCCGGGATGACGAGATAGTCGAGCTCGGCTATGGTGGCCAGCTTGGCGGCCACCTCTTCGGTGTCGCCTTCGACGGTCAGCCCGATCATGACCTGACGGTCGAAGCCGAGCTGCAGGGGGTCGGTGACGGCGACGATCTGCATAACACCGGTGTCGACCAGCTTCTGCACGCGCTGGCGGACGGCGGCTTCGGACAGGCCGACGGCCTTGCCGATCGTGGCGTACGGACGACGCCCGTCCTCCTGCAGCTGCGCGATGATCGCCTTGCTCAGGTCGTCGACCGCGTCGCGGCGACCGGGGGAGGCCATGGCGTCAGCATGCCGGGTGTTTCGTCGTCACGCAAGACTTTGGCTACGGATTTCGTGGCTGTCTGTCCCGTCGACCGCGAGAACCGTCGACGATCAGGACGGCCGATCCTGCGGCGGTGGCAGAACCAGGCGCTCCTGTGACGGTGAGTCGGGCAGGGTGAGCCCGGTGGTCAGCGGCTCGTCGTCGCGCACGAAGATCGGCGTGTTGCGGTTCAGCGTCTCGCCGCGGAAGAACGCGCGGTAGATCCGACTGCAGATCACCATGAGGATCAGCCCGAGGACGATGCTGCCGATGCCGAGCAGGAACGCGTAACCGATGTGCCAGTGCGGTGCGAACTGCATCGACCACACGACGTAGCTGTTCACCGGCTTCCAGTCCTGGATGGCGGTCAGCACCATGCCCGTCCACAGCATCAGGCCGCCGAGCAACGGGATCACGCCCTTGAGCAGCAAGTCGCGGGCGCTCCGCCCGAGATCGTGCCGGTAATACCAGAAGCAGGCGAACCCGGTCAGTCCGTAGTAGAAGGCGATGAGGATGCCGATGGCCGTGACCGCGTCCCCGATCACGTCACCGCCGGAGTAGTAGTTCATGCCCAGGTAGAGCAGGGCCGAGATCCCGCCCATCCAGAGCGTGGAGCTGGTCGGCGTGAAGTAGCGCGGGTGGATCTTCGCGAAGGTCTTCGGGATCGCCCGGTACACGGCCATGGACAGCGTCGTGCGGGCCGTGGGCAGGATGGTGGTTTGGGTCGAGGCGGCGGCGCTGGACAGCACCATGATCACCAACAGCTTGGACAGGAACGTCCCGAGGCCCGAACTGCCGAAGATCGAATCGCCGAGCACACTCAGCACATCCCCGGAGTTGTCGGAGTTGCCGAGCCCGATGCCCTGGTCGCCGACGCCGGCGTACGCCTGCGCGGCGGTCGTCACGACCGCGTAGATGGCGAGCAGCAGCACGGTGGAGATGACGGCGGCCCGGCCCGGCGTCTTGTCGCGGTCCTTGGTCTCCTCGTTGACCGAAACCGCCGAGTCCCAACCCCAGTAGATGAAGAGCATGAGCAGGATGCCCTGGGAGAACAGGTTGAACGAGAAGTGCCCGTTGTCGCCCTTGACGTTGGCCGGGTTGAACCACGACCAGGCCGGATGGATCGATAGCCCGGCCACTCCGTTGTCGGTATAGACCTTGACCAGGGCGGTGACGGCCAGCACGGCGAGCATGATCACTTCGACGGTGAGCAGCCAGCGTTGCAGCGCCGCGGACAGCTCGATGCCGCGATAGCAGATCCAGGTCATCAGAGCCATCCACGCCAGGCCGACGAGCAGGACCCAGCCGCTGGAGGGATCCTCGCCGATGCCGTGCGCGCCGAAGAGCAGGAACACGTACTGGCCGGCGACCTGGGCCAGGCTGGCCATGACCAGCACGTCGGCGGCGATGATGCCCCAACCGCCCATCCAGCCGGACTTAGGCCCGAACGCCTTGGTGGCCCAGGTGAACGTGGTGCCGCAGTCCGGCTCGGCCTTGTTGAGCTGCTGGTAGCCGATCGAGACGAAGAGGATAGGCACGAAGGCCAGCAGCACGATGGACGGGGACTGCAGTCCGACCAGCCCGACGATGAGGCCGAGCGTGGCGGCCAGGCTGTAGGCCGGAGCGGTCGAGGCCACCCCGATCACCACGCTGGATACCAGTCCGATGGCGCCGGGCTTCAGGCCCTTGCCGCCGTCGTCGGCCGACCTCGGCCGCTGCGCCTCAACCGTCGTCATCGCGTCCTCCGACCTGTGGGGACGCATGGTTACCACAGCACCCGGGCGGGTGCGCAAGAGGCGCGCGTACTACGGCAGCGCGTCTGCCTACTGCCGCCAGGACGTACGGCGACGCTGGATGTCCCACAGCAGGATGATCACGATGCCGGCGGCCGCGAGGATCAACGAGAGCGTGCCGGTGCCGTTGTAGTGCGTCGCGGTGATCATGACCAGCAGGATGACGACCATGAGCCAGCCGGCGATCCGCGCCCACCGTCCCCATTCGCCGTGCCAACCCCACATCGACGGGTGCTCGTCGGAGTGGTCGGCCGCATAGTCGTCCGGCTCGCCGGTGTCCGCAGGCTCGCTACCGGGCTTGAGCGCCACGTCGTCTCCTGTCCGCGGGGGTTCGCGCTCATTCTGGCATCCGCGTCGTCGTGTCACCCGTCGGTGTCGTGCGCGAAGATGCCCTGGTGGCTGATCCGCGCTCGGTAACGCTCCTGGGGTCCACGGGGTCGATCGGCACGCAGACCGTGGACGTGGTGCGCGCCGCCCCCGACCGGTTTCGCATCGTCGCGATCGCGTCCGGCGGAGCGGACCTCGACGCGCTGGCCCGGCAGGCGGCCGACCTTCGGGTGGCCGCCGTCGGCGTGGGACGCGTCCAGGCGGTCGACGACCTACGTGACCGGCTTGCGGCGCTCTGGCCGCGGGACGCGCCACCGCCGGACGTCGTGGCGGGACCCAGCGCTGCGGAGGAACTGGCCGCCCGACCCGCCGACGTCGTGCTCAACGCCGTGGCCGGAGCGGTGGGCCTGCGGGCCACATTGGCCGCACTCGACGCCGGACGGACCGTCGCGCTGGCCAACAAGGAGTCGTTGATCGCCGGAGGGTCGCTCGTGCTCCGGCGCGCGAAACCGGGTCAGCTCGTGCCCGTCGACTCCGAGCATTCGGCGATCGCGCAGGCCTTGCGCGGCGGAACGAGCGCCGAAGTGGCCAGGCTGGTATTGACCGCCAGCGGGGGACCGTTCCGCGGACGCACCCGAGCGCAGCTGCAGGACGTGACGCCCGACCAGGCGCTGGCCCACCCGACCTGGGATATGGGACGGCTCATCACCACCAACTCGGCCACGCTGGTGAACAAGGGACTGGAGCTCATCGAGGCGCGCCTGCTCTTCGACGTGCCCTACGACCGCATCGACGTGGTCGTGCATCGACAGTCGCTGGTGCACTCGATGGTGCAGTTCGTCGACGGCTCGACCCTCGCGCAGGCGTCGCCGCCGGATATGCGGTTGCCCATCGCCCTCGCTCTCGGGTGGCCGGATCGTGTGCCAGGTGCCGCCCGTCCGATGGACTGGTCGACCGTGCAGACCTGGTCGTTCGAGCCGGTAGACCACGGAGCGTTTCCGGCCATCGAGTTCGCCCCCGCCGCCGGCGAGGCGGGCGGCTGTGCGCCGGCGGTGTTCAACGCCGCCAACGAGGAGCTGGTCGCCGCCTTCCACAGCGGACGCACGGGATTCCTCGGCATCGTCGACGGGGCGGGACGGGTGCTGTCCGACTGGCTGGCCGAGCGGCACGCCGAAGTGGGCGATCCAGGTACCGTCGAGGACATCGAGGACGCCGAACGTTGGGCACGTACCCGCGCGCGGGTGCTGCTCACCGTACGCGGGTGAAGGGGAGGACGTGCTCTACGCCGTCGGAGTGCTGATCTTCGCGGTCGGGCTGCTCGCCTCGATCGCGTTGCACGAGATCGGCCACTTGGTACCGGCCAAGAAGTTCGGCGTCAAGGTCACCCAGTACATGGTTGGTTTCGGACCGACGCTGTGGTCTCGGCGGCGCGGCGACACGGAGTATGGCGTCAAGGCCATTCCGCTCGGCGGCTACATCCGCATGATCGGCATGGTGCCGCCTCGCGCGGACGGCACGCGCTCCCGCTGGCCCCGCCGGTTGGCCACGGCCGTCGAGGAGTTTCGATCGGTCAGTCGGGCCGAGGTCGAGCCCGCCGACGAGGAGCGTCAGTTCTACCGGCTTACTCCCGGCAAGAAGATGATCGTCATGCTGGGCGGCCCGACCATGAACCTGATCATCTGGGCCGTCCTCACCGTGCTGCTACTGACCCTGCTCGGTCAGAAGGAGCCGACGACGACCGTGGGCTCGGTGGCGCAGTGCGTGGTGTCCGCCCAGTCCCAGAACGCGTCGAACGGGACGTGTCCGGCCGGCGCTCCAGAGTCCCCGGCCGCGCAGGCCGGCCTACAGTCCGGCGACGTCATCGAGTCGATCAACGGCGCGCACGTCGCGTCCTGGGCGCAGGCCGTCGCCGTCATCGAGAGGTCCGCGAACGTGCCGCTCAGTCTGACCATCCGGCGCGGCGGTGCCGACCAAACCCTGTCGATCACCCCGGTGGCCAACACCAAGTTCGACGCGATGACGGCCGCGCTGCGCGAGGAGATCGGCCAATGAGGCGCTTTCCCGTCGCGCTCGCCTCGGCGGTCGCGCTGACCCTCGCCGGCTGCGGCATCGCCTGGGCGGCCG
>CAXTNQ010000048.1:0-2995 GCA_964245745.1 uncultured Jatrophihabitantaceae bacterium | reverse complement strand
GGGCTTCATCGGCGGCGGCACGACCGAGGCCTACCGCGACGTGCCGATCGCCCAGGTCCCCGGCCAGCTGGCCAGCCAGGTGGGCTCCGGTCTGCAGGCCATCGGCAGCTACCCGAGCAAGATCGGCAGCCTGTTCGGCACGGTGTTCGAGGGCAAGGCGCGAGACCCGAGTGGTGCCATCGGCGTGGTCGGGATCGGACGCATCGGCGGTCAGGTCGCGCAGAGCGCGAGGCTGGACGTCCAAGACAAAGTCGTGGTGCTCGTGAGCCTGCTGGCGAGCGTGAACCTGCTGCTGTTCTTCTTCAACCTGCTGCCGCTGCTGCCGCTGGACGGAGGCCACGTGGCGGGCGCGCTGGTCGAGGCGGCCCGGCGCGGCCGGGCCCGGCTGCGCGACCGTGCGCTGACTCCGGCCGACCGAGCGGCCCGGCCCAAGCGCCGCCCCATCTACGTCGACACCGCGCAGATGGTGCCGATCATGTACGGCGTGGCGTCGATCCTCATCGTGATCACCCTGCTCGTCGTCTACGCGGACATCGTCAAACCAATCACGTTGCGGACGTGACCCGCCTGTCCGGCGGGTCAGCTCGCGAGCGGATACTGCAATGGTGACCCGACCGGTTTCCCTCGGCATGCCCGCCGCTCCACCTCCCGTCCTCTCGCCGCGACGGCCGTCCCGCCAGATCAAGGTCGGCTCGGTGCTGGTGGGCGGCGACGCGCCGGTGTCCGTGCAATCGATGACGACCACGCTGACGGCCGACGTCAACGCCACGTTGCAACAGATCGCCGAGCTGACCGCGACCGGGTGCGACATCGTGCGCGTTGCCGTCCCTTCGCAGGACGACGCCGATGCCCTGCCCGAGATCGCCAAACACTCACAGATCCCGGTCATCGCTGACATCCACTTCCAGCCGAAGTACGTCTTCGCCGCCATCGACGCGGGGTGCGCGGCCGTGCGCGTCAACCCCGGCAACATCAAGGCGTTCGACGACCGGGTCGGCGAGATCGCGCGCGCCGCGGAGGCGGCCGGAGTGTCGCTACGCATCGGCGTCAACGCCGGCTCCCTCGACAAGCGGCTGCTGGCCAAGTACGGCAAGGCAACACCCGAGGCGCTCGTCGAGTCGGCGCTCAACGAGGCGGCGCTGTTCGAGGAACACGACTTCCGCGACTTCAAGATCTCGGTCAAGCATCACGACCCGGTGGTTATGGTCCGGGCCTACGAGCTGCTGGCCGAGGCGTGCGAATACCCGTTGCATCTCGGGGTTACCGAAGCCGGCCCGGCCTTCCAAGGCACGGTCAAGTCCGCGGTGGCGTTCGGGGCTCTGCTGGCCCGCGGCATCGGCGACACCATTCGGGTGTCGCTGTCCGCGCCGCCGGTGGAGGAGGTCAAGGTCGGGCTGGCGATCCTCGAGTCGCTGAACCTGCGCCAGCGCCGGTTGGAGATCGTGTCCTGCCCGTCCTGCGGCCGAGCCCAGGTGGACGTGTACACCCTGGCCGACCGCGTGACTGCCGGGCTGCAGGGCATGGAGGTGCCGTTGCGGGTGGCGGTGATGGGCTGCGTGGTGAACGGCCCGGGGGAGGCACGCGAGGCCGACCTCGGGGTGGCGTCCGGTAACGGCAAGGGACAGATCTTCGTCAAGGGCGAAGTCGTGAAGACGGTTCCCGAGTCGCAGATCGTCGAGACGCTGATCGAGGAGGCCATGCGCCTCGCCGACGAGTCAACGGCCACCGGTGCGCCGACGGTCACGGTGAGCTGACGGTCGCCGTACCCTGCTGCCCGTGATCCGGGCCGTCATCTTCGACTGGGGCGGCACCCTCACTCCGTGGCACACCGTCGATCCTCGTGAAGCGTGGCTCGCCGCCACCGGCGATCCAGAATTGGCCGCCCGGTTGGGCGAGGCGGAGGAGCGGTTCTGGGTGCAGTCGCGCGACGAGCAGCGCAGCGCCACCCTGGCCGAGGTCCTGGCGGCTGCGGGCGTGCCCGCCCCCGACGACCTGCTGGCGGGCTACCGGACGTGGTGGGTGCCGCACACCTACACCGACCCCGACGTCCCTGAGCTCTTCCGCGCGTTGCGCCAACGCGGGATCCGGATCGGGATCCTGTCCAACACGCTGTGGCCACGTGCCGACCACGAGGACATCTTCACCCGCGACGACGTGATGGCCCTCATCGACGGTGCCGTGTACACCTCCGAGATCCCGCACACCAAGCCGCACCCGGAGGCATTCCGTGCCGCGATGGCCGCGGTAGGCGTCGACGATCCCGCGGATGCCGTGTTCGTCGGCGACCGGCTGTACGACGACATCTACGGTGCTCAGGCGGTGGGAATGCGGACCGTCCTGGTACCGCACAGCGACATCCCGGCGTCACAGCGCGGATCGGCGGTCGGCGAGCCGGACGCCGTCATCACCAGGCTGCGCGACCTGCTGCCGATCGTCGACGCCTGGCGCCACGCCGCCTGACCAGGCTCACACGCCGGGGAACGGGACGAACGGTCCGTCCGGCGTGAGGGTCATGCGCCAGGTCGCTGCCCGCACCGCGCAGGCCGTAAGCGCGGCCTGCGCGCCCTCGCGGGCCGGGTCGCCGGGCGGTGCGTTGGCGACCACGAACCGCCACGCCGCGGCGGCGTCGGATTCGAGCGTGACGGCCAGCCGACGCGCAGACGCGGCGTCGGTCACCGATTGGGCGGGCGGGTACGCCGGCTGTGCCACTGCCGGTGTGACCCCGGCGCGAGACATCGCTGCGACGGTTTCCTCCTGCTGCACCCGATGTTGGCGCTCGAAGTCCCGAGCCTGCTGCTGCTCGGCGCCGGTCACCCGCGGTCCGACGACGCCGTAGCCGTAGATCGCCGCCCGCTCGGCGGTCAACGCCGCCTGCCAGGCCGTCTGCGCCGCCGTCACGGCGGCGGGTTCAGCAGGGCCACGTGGCTGGCCTCGCAGGCCGCCACGGCCGCGAGCAGCGCCGTCACGGCGTAGCGCCAGCCGCCGCCCAGCCGCA
>CAXTNQ010000047.1:12069-16346 GCA_964245745.1 uncultured Jatrophihabitantaceae bacterium | reverse complement strand
CTTCACCGCTGCGCACAAGGCGGCCATGTGGGTGCTCGCGGATCACCTGCATGCATGGGGGATTCTGTCCGTCCCCGCCGACGTGTCGTGTGCCGACGACCCCGAGCGGCCGGGTGCCGGGCTGCATCGCCGGTACACCCTGCACAGCACGTCGCACATGCTTGGCATCGACGTCCACGACTGCGCGCAGGCCAGAGCCGAGAACTACATCAAGGGACGCCTCGAGGCCGGCCATGTGCTCACCGTCGAGCCCGGCCTGTACTTCCAGGTCAACGACCGGACGGTGTCGATCGCATCGAAGACGATCTGCTCGTGACCGACGGCGAAGCCGTCAACCTGTCCGGCGTGCTGCCCCGCGATCCCGACGAGGTCACGGCCTGGATGCGCGACGTGCAGCAAACGCCGGCCCGTCCCTGAGCCGTCCGTCGCGAGTCGTGCGTCATGACCGGACCGGCAGGCGGTGACCTCTTCGTTGCGCCCGCGCGGGGCCTTCCGCACGGGCTGACCATTCCGGCCGGCGAGCTCGACGAACGGTTCAGTCGCTCGTCCGGCCCGGGTGGCCAGGGCGTGAACACCGCGGACAGCCGGGTCGAGCTGCGGTGGGACCTGCGGCATTCGGCGGCGGTCACGGACGAACAGCAGCGGACGTTATTCGCCGGACTGGGGTCGCGGGTAGTCGACGGCACGGTCGTGGTCACCGCGTCCGAGCACCGGGCCCAGCTGCGCAATCGGCAGGCGGCGCGATCCCGGCTCGCGGCGCTGATCACCCGCGCGCTGCGCCCGGCAACTCCGCGCCGGGCCACCCGACCGTCGCGCGCGGCGGTGGAACGACGGCTCGACGCCAAGCGGCGGCGAGCCAACGTCAAGGTCGCTCGGCGGCGTCCGGAGGACTGACCTCGCCGGTCGGCGGCGCGGTGGACGGCGGCTCGACCGTGCTGAGCGCGGACGCGGTTCCCGGCGTACCCGGCCGCGACTCGGTGGCCTTCTCTGGGAAGTCCTCGCGAACCCGCTTCAGGTGACGCGACATGGACCGGAACAGGAAGTAGCAGACGACGGCGAGCACCAAGATCACGGCGAGCGCCAACGGTCCGGACTTGGCCGCCTCACCGGAGCCTGCGGCCTGCAGGATCATTGCTCGCCGACCTTCTCGCGGACGCCCACGAATAGGTCGTCCTCCGGGATCGTGGTGTCGACGTAGGAGGTCACCAACTCGAAGTCCTCGGTCGGCCACGCCTCCCGCTGGACGTCGAGCGGAACGCGGAAGAACCACCCGTCGGGATCGACCTGGGTGGCGTGGGCGATGAGGGCGGCGTCACGGCGTGGGAACCAGTCGGCGCACCTGACTCGGGTCGTGATGTTGGGCGTCCGTCGCTCTTCGTCGCGTTCCACCCAGCGCTTACGGATCTCCTCGAACGGCGACGCCAGGCCACGTGCCGTCATCGCCGCGTCGATGGCCTCCATCCGTTGCCTGGAGAATCCCACGTCGTAGTACAGCTTGAGCGCCTGCCACGGCTCGCCCAGCTCGGGGTACGCCTCGGTGTCCGACGCGGCGGCGAACGCGGCGACGCTGATCTTGTGGCACATGATGTGGTCCGGGTGCGGGTAGCCGCCATTCTCGTCGTAGGTCGTGACGACGTGCGGACGGAACTCCCGGATCTGGCGGACGAGCGGCTGAGCCGCCTTGTCGATCGGCTGCAGCGCGAAGCAACCGTCCGGTAGCGGCGGCAACGGGTCGCCCTCCGGCAGTCCCGAGTCGACGAAGCCGAGCCACGTCTGGCGGACCCGCAGGATCTCACGGGCCCGGCGCATCTCCTCCCGCCGGATCTCTGGCATCTGCGCCTCGATGTCCGGTCGCCCCTGCAGCGCCGGATTGAGGATGCTTCCGCGTTCACCGCCGGTGCAGGTGACGACGAGGACGTCCACGCCCTCGTCGACGTACTTCGCCATCGTGGCCGCACCCTTGCTCGACTCGTCGTCGGGATGCGCATGCACCGCCATGAGCCGTAGCCGGTCCGAAATGCTCACCTGACCATTGTTGCCGATCCCCCGGGGGCGCCCGACGGCGCAGCGCCCCCTTGATTTCGCGGAACCCGAAGGGCCGGTGTTACGTTCGACGTTCGTTGTCGACCTGCCGTCAAGATCCACAGGAGCCCGTTCCATGTCCACCGCCGATTCCGCCACTTCGTCCGCGACCTGGCTCACGCAGGACGCCTACGACCGGCTGTCCGCCGAGCTGGACAGCCTGGTCGCCAACCGGCCGGTCATCGCCAAGGAGATCAACGACCGGCGCGAGGAGGGCGACCTGCGCGAGAACGGTGGCTACCAGGCGGCGCGCGAAGAGCAGGGCAAGCAGGAGGGCCGCATCCTGCAGCTGCAGGCCTTGCTGCGTGACGCGCGGGTGGGCAACGCGCCGACCTCCGACGGCACCGCCGGGCCGGGCATGCTCGTCTCGGTTCGCTACGCCGGGGATGACGACACCGAGACATTCCTGATCGGCTCTCGGGAGGAGGCCGAGACCGCGAACGTCGAGGTCTACTCGGCGGCGTCCCCGATCGGCAAGGCGCTGACCGGTGCGCACGAGGGCGACACGGTCAGCTACGCGACGCCCAACGGGCGCACCGTCGAGCTGACGCTGGTGAGCGCCCGTCCCTTCGCCGGCTGAGCCGCCTCCCGGCGTCCTGCGGCGTCCGGCCGGCCGTGCAGCTCAGGACGCGGTCTGGTTGTAGCGGCGTACTGCGAGGTAGCCGAAGACCAGCCCGATCCCCAGCGCCCACAGCAGCGACTGCCCGACCAGCGACGACGTGCTCTGGCCGTTGAACAACACCTGGCGCTCCTGAGCGCTCACGTCGCCAATGGTCAGCGAGCGCACGGCGTTGATGACGATGGTCACCGGTTGGTGGTTCGCGAACGCGCGTAGCCACGTCGGCATCGTGGCCGTCGGAACGAACGCACTGCTGGCGAAGGTCAACGGAAAGATCACCGGGAAGGTGGCGGCGTTCACCGTCTGCACGTTGCTGGCGTACAGGCCGACCAAAGCAAAGATGAAGCACGTGGCCAGAGCGAAGGCCAGCAGGACCACGATGCCCAGGAGCAGGCCGCCGACGCTGGCCGGCCGGAAGCCGACAGCCATGCCGACGAGCACGATGATCAGGACGCCCACGGCATTGCTGAGCGTGTCTGCGGTGACACGTCCGGCCAGCACCGCGCTACGAGCCATCGGCAGCGAGCGCAGGCGGTCGATGAACCCCTTGCCACGATCCTCGGCCAGGGCGAACCCGCTGTTGCCCGCAGTGAAGATCGCGGTCTGCACGGCAATACCGGGGATCAGGTAGTTCACGTAGTTGAGGTTGCCCAGGCCGCCGATGGCGCCCCCGAACACGTAGCGGAACAGCAACGTGAACATGATCGGCGAGATCAGCGTGAACACGACCTGGTCGGGCGCACGCAGCAGCCGCCGGACGTTGCGCCAGGTCATCGCCACGCTGTCCTGGACGGCGGTGGCCAGGGTGACGCCGGGCGGCGTGCGCCGCCGCGGCATGGTCGCGGTGGTCACGACTCCTCCTTCGCGGCGGCACGATCGCGCCGGCGCCGGCCGCGCTTGGTGGGGGCCGGCCTTCCGTCTTCTTCGGCAGCGTGCCCGGTCAGCGAGAGGAACACGTCGTCCAGGCTGGGCTGGCGCAGCTGCAGGCCGACCGGCTCGAGCTTCGCGTGGTCGAGCGCGCGCACCACTTCGGTGAGCGTCGCCGGGCCGGTGGACGTCGCCACCCGGACGACCTCGCCGTCGCGCACGGGCTCGGCCTCCCCCACACCGGCCAGCGAGCGCAGGGCGTCCTGAGCGGCGGACTCCTCGCCGAACGTCACCTCGACCACCGTGCCGCCCAGCTTGGCCTTGAGGTCGGCGGACGTTCCTTCGGCGATCACCCGCCCGTGGTCGATGACGCAGATCTGGTCGGCGAGGCGATCCGCCTCTTCGAGGTATTGGGTGGTCAGCAAGAGCGTCGTGCCGTCAGCCACCAGGTCGCTGATCACCCCCCACAGGTCGATGCGGCTGCGCGGATCGAGGCCGGTGGTCGGCTCGTCGAGGAAGAGCACCGGCGGCCGGGCGACCAAGGCGGCCGCGAGGTCGAGCCGGCGACGCATGCCGCCGGAATAGGTCTTGAGGATGCGGTCGGCGGCGTCGGTCAGGTCGAACCGGTCCAGCAGCGCGCTGGTCCGCTCCCGCCGGTCGGCGCGGATCGGCCCCGTCTTAGCCTGGACGGTGTCGCCGTATTTCGCGT
>CAXTNQ010000047.1:357-12059 GCA_964245745.1 uncultured Jatrophihabitantaceae bacterium | reverse complement strand
GGTTCTCGGCGCCGGTGAGCATCTCGTCGACCGCGGCGTACTGCCCGGCCAGGCCGATCACCTGACGCGCCCGCTCGGGATCGGCGAGCACGTCGATGCCGGCGACCGACGCCGAGCCCGAGTCGGGCGTGAGCAGGGTCGTGAGGACGCGCACCGCCGTGGTCTTCCCGGCGCCGTTCGGCCCGAGCAGCCCGAGCACGGTGCCGGCCGGAATCTCGAAGCTGACGCCGTCCAGCGCCCGAATGTCGCCCTTGAACGTCTTGACGAGATCGTCGACCTCGACGGCTGCGGCCATGCCCACGAACGTACCGACCGCCACCGACAGCAATTCTCATCGCGGCCGCCCTGCGGCACGCCGACGCTGTGAGCGAACAGGTGGTACCGGACGAGGGTGCGACGTAGCGTCGAGTGAGTGAGCGAGCTGGCGAGCGAACCATGGGCATCCCGCGGCCGCAGGCCGCTCGGACCGCAGGGACGGAGGTCCGCGTGAGCGAGCTGGCGAGCGAACCATGGGCATCCCGCGGCCGCAGGCCGCTCGGACCGCAGGGACGGAGGTCCGCGTGACTGCAGCACCTGCGATCGACACGCTGGCCGACCTGCGCGCGTCCGGGCATGAGCACCGGGGCGTCAAGACCGAGATTCGCCAGAACCTGATCGGGCGGCTGTCGAGCGGCCAGCCGACTCTGCCCGGCATCGTGGGCTTCGAGGAGACGGTGACGCCGGAAATCGAGCGCGCTTTGCTCGCCGGTCACGACATGGTGCTGCTCGGCGAACGCGGCCAGGGAAAGACCCGCCTGATCCGCACGCTGGTCGGCCTGCTCGACGAGTGGGCCCCCGTCGTGGCCGGTTGCGAGATCAACGACCACCCGTACGCGCCGGTCTGCGGCCGCTGCCGAGCCCTGCTCGATGCCGAGGGTGAGCTGCTGCCCGTCGCCTGGAAGCATCGCTCCGAGCGGTTCGGCGAAAAGCTGGCCACTCCCGACACGTCGGTCGGCGACCTCATCGGCGACGTCGACCCGATCAAGGTTGCGGAGGGCCGCACGCTTGGCGACCCGGAGACCGTCCATTACGGCCTGGTGCCCCGCACGAACCGGGGCATCTTCGCGGTCAACGAGCTGCCCGACCTCGCCGAGCGCATCCAGGTCGCCCTGCTGAACGTGCTGGAGGAGCGCGACATCCAGGTCCGCGGCTACCAGCTACGGTTGCCGCTGGACCTGCTGCTGGTGGCCAGCGCCAACCCCGAGGACTACACCAACCGGGGCCGGATCATCACCCCGCTCAAGGACCGGTTCGGGGCCGAGGTCCGCACGCACTACCCGCTCGAACTCGACGACGAGCTGGCTCTGGTGGCCCAGGAGGCGGCCGTCCTCTGGGACTCCTCGGATCTGTCAGCTCCGCTCGTCCCGTCCCATCTGCTCGAAGTGGTCGGACGATTCGCGCGGGCCGTCCGGGACGCGCCCCAGGTCGACCAGCGTTCCGGAGTGTCGGCGCGCTTTGCCATCGCCGCGCTAGAGACAGTCGCCGCGTCGGCAGTTCGTCGAGCGGCGATCACGGGCGAAGCGGTGGCCGTGGCACGCGTCGTCGACCTGCCTTCCGTCATCCCTGCATCGCGCGGCAAGGTCGAATTCGACGACGCCGACGAGGGTCGCGAGTTCGAGGTGCTCGAACACCTGCTGCGACGGGCGATCGCCGAGACGTACCGAGCACGACTGGCCGGCCTAGACCTGCGTCCGCTGCAGGAGAAGTTCGACGCCGGCCTGCTCGTCGAGTCCGGCGACACGGTGGGAGCGGACCGGCTGCTCGAGCAGATCGGCTCGGTTCCGGGACTGTCGGCGCTGCTCGAACGTTTGGAGCCGGACGGTATCGGCGAGGGCGCAGCGGGCGTTGGTGTTGCGGCCGCGGTGGTGGAGTTCGCCCTGGAAGGCCTGTACCTGAACAAGCGCTTGGCCAAGGACTCCGCCGGCAATCGCACGGTGTACGGGGCCTGATGGCCACCCCGACGCACTTCGCCCCGGGGGGGCACGCTGGCGTGGCCGCCCCTGGTGTCACCGAGGGGCAAAGTCGGCGTGGGCGGGGACGATGAGCCCGTACCGGTACGGGGCATGGCGGGGCGGCCCGGATCCCCTTGAGGCTCCGTACGACATCCGCAGCGCGCTGGACGAGATGGGCGACGACGTCCTGGCCGGTATGTCGCCGCGGACGGCGCTCAACCGCCTGCTGCGGCAAGGCACGGACGGCCGCAACGGCCTGGACAGCCTGCGCCAGGCGGCGCGCCAGCGCGCGCGGCAGCTGCGCCGCGAGAACCGCCTGGATGGCACCCTCGAGCGCGTCCGCGAGCTGCTCGACGAGGCGGTGAGCGCCGAGCGACGGACGCTCTTTCCTGACCCCGCCGACTCGGCGCGAATGGCTGAGGCGGAGCTCGACAACCTGCCGGCTGACACGTCCCGGGCGGTGCGCCAGCTCAGCGACTACGCGTGGCGGTCCCCCGAGGCGGCCCAGAAGTACCAGGAGATCAAGGACCTGCTGCAGTCCGAGGTGCTGGACGCACAGTTCGCCGGCCTGCGCGACGCCATGCGCAACGCGACGCCGCAGGACATGACCCGCATCCGCGACATGATGTCCGCGCTCAACGACATGCTGGATGCCGACGCCCGGGGGGAGCACACCCAGGAACAGTTCGACCAGTTCATGTCGCAGTACGGCGACTTCTTCCCCGACCAGCCGGAAAACCTGCAGGAACTGGTCGACTCCCTGGCGCGCCGGGCGGCCGCCGCGCAGCGCCTGATGAATTCGCTCAGCCCGGAGCAGCGGGCGGAGCTGGCCGCCCTCATGGAGCAGGCACTGGGCGACGCCGGTCTGGCCGAGCAGATGGCGCGACTGCAGAGTGGCCTGCGCGCGGCGCGTCCAGATCTGGCCTGGGGGGACGGCGAGCGGATGTCCGGCGACCAGCCGCTCGGCTACGCCGACGCGACGGGCGCCCTGGCCGAACTCGCGGACCTCGACGACATCTCGCAGCTCGCCACGCAGGACTATCCGGGCGCCAGCCTCGACGACATCGACGACGAGCTGATCGAGCGGGCGCTCGGCCGGCAGGCCGTCGACAATATGGCGCAACTGCGCCGGATCGAACGCGAGCTGCAGAAGCAGGGCTACGTCGAGCGCGGCGGGGACGGGCTGCAGCTCACGCCACGGGCGCTGCGCCGGCTGGGCGCCACCGCCTTGCGCCGGGTGTTCGACGTGCTCGAGTCCCGTGGCCGGGGCGACCATGACGTGCGTGACGCGGGCGCGTCCGGTGAGGTGACCGGCGCCAGCCGGGAGTGGCAGTTCGGTGACGAACAGCCGCTCGACGTCGTGCGTACCGTCCGCAACGCGGTATTGCGCACGGCCGGGGCGCCGGCGCGAGAGGGACGAATTCGCCTGCAGCCGGCCGACTTCGAGGTCATCGAGACGGAACGGCGCAGCTCAGCGGCGGTGGCGTTGCTCGTCGACATGTCCTACTCGATGGAGCTTCGGGGGACGTGGGGCGAGGCCAAGACCACGGCCATGGCGCTGCACGCCCTGGTCACGACGCGGTATCCGCAGGACTCCATCGAGATCATCGGCTTCAGCGACTACGCCCGTGTGCTGCCGCCGCGCGGGCTGGTCGACCACGACTGGGACCGCGTGCAGGGCACGAACCTCCAACACGCGCTCATGCTGGCGCGGCGCCATCTCGACAAGCACCGCAACGCCGAACCCGTGATCATGGTGATCACCGACGGCGAGCCGACCGCCCACCTGGCCGCCGACGGGTTCGCCGACTTCGCGTGGCCGCCGACCCGCGAGACGATCGCCGCCACCCTGGCCGAGGTTGAACGCTGCACCCGGCGCGGCGCGACGATCAACGTGTTCATGCTCGACGACGAGCCGCGGCTGGTGTCGTTCATGGAGGAGCTGGCGCGCCGCAACGGTGGCCGGCTGTTCATGCCCAACCGCGGCCGGCTCGGCGAGTACGTGGTCAGTGACTACCTGCGTTCACGTGACGGGCGCCGGCGACGCGCTGGTTAGGGTGCGCCGTGTGCACACCTTCCTGCTGGCCCTGCACCTGCTCTTCGCGATCTTCGCGGTCGGCCCGTTGATCGGTGCGGTGTCCGCGGCGCCACGCGCGGTGCGCGGCCGAGCTGAGGTGGCCGCCGTCGCGCGATCGGTACGGATCTACACGTTCGCGTCGGCGCTGGTCGTGCTGGCGGGCTTCGGCGTGATGTCGACAGGAAGTCATCGCCCGTCGTTCGGCGACACCTGGATCTGGCTGTCTCTGGTGCTGTGGGTCGTGGCCGTAGGTGTCGCGCTGCTCGTGCTGGTGCCCGCACTCGCGGTGCCCCATCGCCCACGGGTGGCCGCCAGCGCAGGCGCGATCACGCTGCTCTACGCAGCGATTGTCGTGCTCATGGTGTATCGACGTTGATCTCGGTCGAGCTAGTCGACCCGCTGCGCACGCGGTCGCTGCGCCGGCGCGTGCTGCGCCCGCTGCTCACTCCGTACGATCCGCTGCCCGGTGACGACCAGCCGGACGCGGTCCACATCGCCGCCCTGGACGGATGGGTCGTGGCCGGCACGTGCTTCGTGTTCCCGCAGCCGTATCCAGGGCGCGATGGAGAGCCGGCCTGGCAGTTGCGGCAGATGGCCACCGCCGAGGACCGTCGCGGTGAGGGCATCGGCGCGGCCGTCCTCGGGTTCGCCGCCGACTACGTACGTGCGGCCGGTGGACGCCTGATCTGGGCCAACGTTCGGGCCGAGGCGGTCGGCTTCTACGCCCATGAGGGATGGAAGAGCGAGGGTGTGCGGTTCCTCGGCGACGAACACGCCACGCCGCACGAACGGATGTGGCGGGAACTCGACGGACGGCCCACCTCGTCTGTGTAGCGGAGAGGAGCAGTCCGGGTGCGTGACGAGGCGGGGTTCCGCACGTTCGTCCAGACGAACGGCGCGACGCTGCTGCACGCGGCTCGGCTACTGACCGGCGACCACCACCGGGGCGAGGATCTCGTGCAGACGACGTTGGCGAAGATGTACCTGAAGTGGGACCGGATCAGTGAACCGCTGGCCTACGCCCGCCGGTCTCTCGTCACCACGCACGTCGATTCGGCGCGGCGACGCTGGTGGGGTGAACGTCCGGCGCCGGAGTTGCCCGAGGAAGCGTCACCGGAGCGGACGTCGGCCAGCGATGACCGCGACGAGCTTCGTCGGCTGCTGCGCGAGCTCTCGGCCCGTGAACGCGCGGTGGTGGTGCTGCGCTACTACTGCGACCTGTCGGAGGCCGAGACGGCGGCGACCCTCGGCGTGCCTATCGGCACCGTGAAGAGCACCGGCTCACGGGCGCTCGCGCGTCTACGGGTGGAGGCGGTCACTGCAGGCACTGCCGGTGCGGCCGGTGACTCGACGTGACGCCCCGCGAGTCCGATCTGCGGGCGGCCCTGCGCGACGGTGAAGGTGACGGCGTCGATCCGTCCACGGTCGTCGGCCGGGCGCTGCACGTACGGCGGCGCCGTCGCCGGACGGTCGGTGCCGTGCTGGGCAGCGTGGCCGCGGTCGCGGTGGTGGCCATCGCCGTCCCGCTCGCCGCCTCGCACACGGCGACGACGCGGTCGTCGTCAGCGCAGATGCAAGTCGGAACGGCGAGCTCGGGTGTGCCCGACACCCTGGTCGGTCCCGCGCTTCCGGTCCCCGAACCGGGTTCGTCGCCACGCTCGTCGCCCCCGGCGTCCAGCCCGAGCACCGCACCGTCGGCGAGCTGTCCGGACGACACGCCTTCTGTTCCCTCCCCGCGCAACCTGTCCACCGCCGGCCAGGCGGAGCTGTTGCCGCCGTCCGTGGCCACGATCGTGGTGTGCGTTTACCAGGACGCCGCCGCGACGGTCAACACGAAGCGGCCGAGCAGTTACGTCGTGACCGGGGCCCAGGCCGCGACGATCGCCGGCCGCCTCAACGACAGCCCGGCCCCGTCGCCGACGGCGTCGTGCCCGCTCGACCTCGGGCCGACCGTGGCCCTAGTGAGTACCGGAGCGGGCGGGACCCGGACCGCGGTCGGCAACGCCGGCGGCTGCGGCACGATCGCGACCGACAACGCCTGGCGGAACGCGCGCGACGTCCTGGTGAGCCTGGTCGACCGCGTGCCGCCGCAGCCGGTCGGGCCACCACTCAAGAGCATCGGGCCGCCCCCGTCCTAATGGCGCGATCGCGGGGGAGCTTTCTGCTCGGTATCCGGGCAGAAAGCTCCTCGCGTTGCCGGGTCAGCCGGCCGGATCGAGGCCCAGGGCGGGGAAGGACGCCTGGCGGGTTGCGGCGATGCTGCGGTCCAGCCAGCTCTGGCCGCCCGGCGCCCAGGGTCGGACGTCCGGTGGCGCCGACCGCTCGCCCATACGCTCCGGCGGTGCGCTGCCCGGCCGCACCGTCCGGGCGTACGCCGCCCACGCGGTGGGCACCGTCACCTGCAGGTCGAGCGGCTGTCCGGAGGCCTCGGCCAGCAGATGCGTCCACGTCCGGGGGACGCAGCGCACCAGCCCGTACCCGCCGCCGCCCAACGCCAGCCACCGGCCGGACGCCACCTCGTGAGCCAGTGCGTGCAGCTCCGCGATCGCCTGTCGCTGCCCGTCGACGGTCAGTTCCAACATGGCCAGGGGGTCCTCGTGGTGGGTGTCGCAGCCACACTGGGTGACCAGCACGTCCGGCGCAAAAGCGCGCACGGCCGGTGGAACCACCGCCCGAAACGCCTGCAGCCAGCCGGCGTCGTCGGTGGCCGGCGGCAGGGCTACGTTCACCGCGGTGCCCCTGCCGGGTCCGTCGCCGGTCTCGGACGCGAAGCCGGTGCCCGGGAAAAGGGTGCGCGGGTCCTGGTGCAGGCTGATCGTCAGGACACGTGGATCGTCGTAGAACGCGGCCTGCACGCCGTCGCCGTGATGCACGTCGATGTCGACGTAGGCGACCCGCTGTGCACCGGCATCGAGCAACGTCCGGATGGCCAACGCCACGTCGTTGACGACGCAGAATCCCGAGGCGAAGTCGCGCATGGCGTGGTGCAAGCCGCCGGCAATGTTGACCGCATGCTCGACCGAGCCGTCCCAGACCCGGCGCGCGGCCAGCGCGGAACCGCCGGCGACGAGCGCCGACGCGTCGTACATCCCGGCAAACACGGGATCGTCGCTGGTGCCCAACCCGAAGCCGGTGAAGGTGGGATCGGAACTCGCCCGTCGGACCGCCGCGAGGTACTCGGCGCCGTGCACGAGCCGCAGCTGCGCCTCGGTGGCGGCCTCCGGCGCCAGGACGGTCAGCCGGTCGAGTACGCCGAGGCTGTCGGCGAGCCGGACGGTCAGGTCCAGGCGGACAGGGTTGAGGGGATGATCACCGAAGTCGTAGCGCAGGTAGTCGTCGTCCCAGACGGCGACGGCCGAACAGCCCATACGGCCAGGCTAATCAGCTGACGACGCCGAGCGACTCAGTTCATGACGCCGATCGGCTGGTAGGCGAAGTCGGGGAACACAGTGGCCAGCGACCCCGCACCAAGGCGCTTCTGCACGACCTCGCCGAGCACGTCGAAGGCTTGGTTGCTCGGCGGGACGTCCCCGTTGTCGAGCACCTCGTCGTTGAGCAGCGGCACCCACTTGCCGTGCACGTTGCCGCCTTTGACCCCACCGCCGAGCAGCAGCATGACGGACCCGTGTCCGTGATCGGTTCCGCCACCTCCGTTGCTGCCGACCCGGCGGCCGAACTCGGTCATGGCGACGACAGTCGTGGTCGCCGCCGACGGGCCGAGGTCGTCCATGAAGCCGGCGAACGCCTTGCCCACGCCGGTGAGCACGCCGTCGAGCCCGCGGGCCTCGTCGGTGTGCGTGTCGAAACCGCCGACGTCGACCGTCGCGACCTCCATACCGACCTTGGCCTTCACGAGGCGCGCCAGGTCGGCGAGCGCGGAGCCGAAGTACCCGGCGCCGTAGTCGCCGGCGGACTTCGTCTCGGCCGACACCTGCTCGGCCTTCGTCAGCGCGGACAGAGTCTCGTTCACGTCGTCGGTGAGCGGATGGTCGATGCCCCGGTACAAGCTGGCGATGGCCGCTTCGGACCGGGTCGCGAGGTCGCCACCGCCCGGGAAGCGGAAGCTGTCGATACCGCTGAGCACCAGGCTGGCCTGCTCGCCGGACAGCGACCGCGGGGCGGCGCCCCCTTCGGCGACCGCGCGGAAGGTCGTGCCGGGACCGAGCACCGCCAGCAGCCGGTCCAGCCAGCCCGTGCGCACAGTAGTGGGCGGTCCGCCGCACTCGGCGTAGTCCTGCGCCGTGAAGTGGCTACGGCTGGCGTCCCCCGAGGTCACTCCGGGCACGAAAGCCAACGTGCCGGCCTTCCACAGCGGAAGGAGCGTGTCCAGGGACGAATTCATCGCCCAACCGCCGGTCAGCGGCGTGGTCGCCGGTGCGGTGATCGTCCCGCGCACGCTGCGCAGGTAGGCGCCGCCGAGGTCGTCCGACGCCGGGACGAGCATGCGCAGGCCGTCGCAGCCACCGCGGAAGAAGACGAAGATCAGGGTGTTGCCCGTCGCTTGCGCCGGAGCGGCGTAGGCGACGCGCGTCGTGACGTACTGGGCGCCGAGTGCGGCGACGCCGACCATGCCGGCTCCGGCGATGAACTTCCGCCGGGTCGTGCCGCGGGCGATCCAGGACTGATGTTGCCGATCCAGGTCGGCGCGCACGGCCTCGGCCTGCACGCGCAGGGCGCCGTCACCGGCGGTGGGACCGTAGTGGCGCAGGTTGAGGGGGTCCGCAGTCTGAGTGTCGGTCACGTGAGAGTCCGGTTCCTTACCGCAGCGCGTGGTAGATGGAGTCGAAGAGCAGGGCAGCAAGATCGTCGAGCTGACCACCGAGATCAGCCGACGTGACGGGCGTCGCGTCGGTGGCTCCGAGGAAGGTGAGCAGGGCACCCCGTTGCGCGGCGGGCAACCGTTGGCCGACCAGGCGCATCGACAGCGCGTCGACGGCCGCACCCGCAGTCGCCGGCGTCCCACCGCCCCACAGCGAAGTGATCGGCGTGTACGTGATGCCGTCCTTACCGAGACCCGCACCGGCGATGTCGCGGTGCACGCCCCACATGGTGACCATCGAACCGCTGGACACCCAGGCCGCCGCCACGTCGGGGTAGCCGTTCGGCGGCTTCCAGTCGAGCGGGCTGTTGTTCATCCGCGACATGCGGTAGACGACGTCGCCCAACCCTTTGTTGAGGTCAGCCCCGGCCGAGGTTCCCCGCGCCCGCAGCGTGGCGACCACGTGCTCGCCGGGACGGCGGGTCTTCTGTCCCCGGCTGGCCCAGAACTCGGGCGCCGCGAAGAGCGCCTTGAGTACCGGGATGATCGCCGTGTCGTTGGCCAGGTAGACCTGGGCCAGCCGCGCGATCAAGGCGTCGGGTGGAGTGTCGGACACGAAGCGGACGGCCAGCTTGCGAGCAATCATGTTCGCGGTCGACGGGTGGTGCGCGAGGTAGCCGAGGAACGCGTCGCCGGCCGCCTCACCGTCCGCGCTCGGGTTCGCAGAGGTGAAGGTCAACGCCTTGATCGGGCCGACGAAGTGCCGTCCGGGATCGAACACGTACGCGTCGTCGCGAACGGTCCGCCCGGTCAGCAGGTAGGCCACGCTGCGCACATCGGCCTCGACGTATCCGCCGTTGACGCCGAGGGTGTGCAGCTCCATGAGCTCACGGGCGTAGTTCTCGTTCGGCGAGTCCTTCGTCGACTGCGCCTGGTTCAGGTACAGCAGCATGGACGGGCTCTTGCTGGCCGCCAGCAGCATCTCGCTGAACTTGCCGAGCGCGTGCGCGCGGATGACGTCGCGGTCGAAGACGTGCCGGGCGACCTCCTGGCCGTCGCTGTGGTTGGCGATCGACAGGTGGTTGGCCCAGAAGTCGACCATCCGCTCGTAGAGCTGCCACGGCGACCAGGCCTGCAGGGCGACCGTAGCGCGGCTCAGCTGGTCCATGGCGTCCCAGCCGTACTCGTTGCCCTGCGCCTTGAGCGTGGCTCGCGCCTGCGGCCCGGACATCCCGATCAGCGGCATCTGGCTGGCGATGGCCGGCACGCCCGCGTACCCGGTAGCCGTCGGCGCCAGTTGCCCGACGATCCACCCGTCGACGCCCGCGCTGCGGATCGCGGCGCGGACCTCGGGGGTGGCCCCGAAGGTGAAGCGCGAGGCCAGGTGCTCGACCGGGTCGGCGGCGAGCGGCGTGGGCACTGACGGCGGTGTGTTGATCGGGCTCGTCGTCGTCGGCTTGGCCGCTGGCTTGGTGCTGGCCTTCGGCTTGCTCGGGGCGACGGGCTTCTTAGCCCGGCTACCCGTGAAGCTCGCGTCCCGGTCCGGGAACGTGCCTGCGCCGGTACCGCCGACGACACCGGTGCCGACAGCCGGCACCGCCGCACCGGGCGTCGTCGGCACCGCTTCGGACGGCACGTCGACCGCAGCGGCTGCGCCGCCACCGGGCGTCCCGGCCCCCGACTTGTCGCCGAGGCCGAGCGCGTCGGCCAGGTTGTGCCGGACGTGCGAGGACGACCCACACGCGGCGGCCAACGCCGCCGTGGCGCCCACGGCCAACACGACGCGGCGGTCGGGGCCGGCACCGTCTCGGCTGTGCGCGCCGCCACGGCGGGCTTTGGTGCTTCCGCCGCCGCGCGCCGGCCGGTGGGCGCCCCCGGAGGACGGTCGAGGGGCCGGCGGCACCGGGGAGCTGGCCGTGGACACGGCAGCCTCGACGGTGGCGGTCGGCGCCACGGTCGCCACTGGTAGGCCGACCAACGTCGGCGCTCCCCAGAGGTCGGGCGGATCCGGATCGACCGCGTAATGGCGCGGGCGATGACCGAGGTCCGGGAAGCCGGAGGGGTGGTCGGTGAACAGATCGTCAAGCGTCAACGACTGCGTTTCGGACACGTCTTTGGGCCGCCTTGAGGGTCGTGCGGGCTGTCGGCAGTCGACCACGCGCAACGTCAGAAGCCCCGTTACGTGCGCGATCGGGCGGGACGCTAGCGAAAGCCGTGTCAAGTCCGGGTAAGTGAACTTGATCTATGGTTGTCGCATCTGTCCGTAGCTCGCGGTGTCGACGGACCTGCCGTGATCAGCTGAGCGCGGCGGACAGATCGGCGATCAGGTCGTCGACGTCCTCGATTCCGACCGAGAGCCGAACGAGGTCCGCGGGCGTCTCCAGGGGTGATCCGTTCACCGACGCGTGCGTCATCCGCGCCGGGTGCTCTATGAGCGACTCGACGCCACCGAGCGACTCGCCCAGCGTGAACACCGTGGTCAGGTCGCATACCTTGAGCGCGGCTTCCTCGCCGCCGCGCACCGTGAATGACACCATGCCGCCGAACCCGCGCATCTGCCGCGCGGCGACCTGATGCCCTGGATGCTCGGGCAGTCCGGGGTACAGCACCCGGTCCACCGCGGGGTGGCCGAGCAGGAAGTCCGCGATGCGCGTAGCGTTCGCGCAGTGCCGGTCCATCCGCACTCCGAGCGTCTTCAACCCGCGCAAGACCAGCCAGGCATCGAAGGGCCCGGCGACGGCGCCCATGGCGTTGTGATGGAAGGCCAGTAGCTCGGCCAGCGTCGCGTCCGCGACGACGAGGGCGCCACCGACCACGTCGCTGTGGCCGCCGAGGTACTTGGTGGTGGAGTGCACCACGACGTCCGCGCCGAGGG
>CAXTNQ010000047.1:0-347 GCA_964245745.1 uncultured Jatrophihabitantaceae bacterium | reverse complement strand
CCAGCAGCGCGCCCGCGTCTCTGGCTACCTCGGCCAACGCGGCGATGTCGGCGATCCCGAGCAGCGGATTGGTCGGCGTCTCGACCCAGAGCACCCGGGTGGTGGGCCGCATAGCGGCACGGACGGCGCTGACGTCGGCCAGCGCGACCGGCGTGTGCTCGACCCCCCACCGGTCGAGGACGCGGGCCACCAGCCGGTACGTGCCGCCGTAGGCGTCGTCGGGCAGCAGCACGTGATCGCCGGGACGGCACACGGCGCGCAGCACGGTGTCCTCGGCGGCCAGGCCACTGGCGAAGGCCAGGCCGCGGGTACCACCCTCGACAGCGGCCAGCGCCTCATCCAGCGCG
>CAXTNQ010000046.1:13916-16431 GCA_964245745.1 uncultured Jatrophihabitantaceae bacterium | reverse complement strand
GCCGGCGTCCTCAAGCACCGCAAGCGCAAGGAGAAGGCGCTGCGCAAGCTCGACGCGATGCAGGCCAATCTGACCCGGTTGACGGACCTCACCGCTGAGCTGCGCCGCCAACTCAAGCCCCTCGGCAAGCAGGCCGAGATCGCCCGGCGGGCCGCCGGCGTCCAGGCGGAACTTCGGGACTCCCGGCTGCGCCTGCTCGCCGACGATCTCGTGCAACTGCAGGCCGAACTCGACCGCGAGGAAGCCGACGAGGAGGCCGTCCGGGCGCGGCGAAGCGGCGTCGAAGAGACGCTCGTCGGCGCGCGTGCCCGCGAGGCGGTCCTGGAGCGCGAGCTCGGCGAGGACGCCCCGCGGCTCGCCGCCGCCCAAGAGACCTGGTATCGCCTGTCGGCCTGGCAGGAGCGGCTGCGCGGTACGGCCTCGCTCGCTCAGCAACGAGCCCGGCATCTGACCGCGCCCCCGGAGGAGGCACCGTCCGGCCGAGACCCCGACGCGCTCGAGGCCGAGGCGACCGCGGCCGAGAACCAGGAAACCCAGCTCCAGCAGTCACTCGGACGGGCGCACGAGAGCCTCACGGCAGCGGTGCGCGGCCGCCAGGACGCCGAGCGGCGGCTCGCCGATGCCGAACGCGCCGCCGTGCTCGCCGCACGTGCGGTGGCCGACCGCCGGGAGGGTCTCGCCCGCCTCACCGGTCAGGTCAACGCCCTGCGTACCCGGGCGACCGCGGCGGCCGAGGAGATTCAGCGGCTGGCCGAAGCCGGCGCCGACGCCCGGGCTCGGGGCGCCGCAGCCGAGGCCGAACTGGCTCGGGTACATGCGGACGTGGGCGCGCTCGACGAGGGCGAGGTCGGTCTCGACGCTCGCCACGAGGCGGCGGTGGATCTGTTCGAGCAGGTCGAGGTCCGGGTGCGCGAGTTGGCCGAGGCCGAGCGGGAGGCTGAGCGCGACGGCGCGACCTGGACCGCCCGACGCGATGCGCTCGCCCTCGGCCTCACCCGCAAGGACGGCGCAGGCGCCCTGCTCGCCGCCGGATCGCGATTGCCCGGAGTGCTCGGGTCGGTCGCGGCGCTGCTCAGCGTCGATCCCGGTTACGAGGCGGCCCTGGCGGCTGCGCTGGGCTCGCTCGCCGATGCGGTGGCGGTCAATTCGGAGGCCGATGCGGCGGACGCCTTACAGCTCCTGTCGAGCGACGACGCCGGCCGCGCCACGATCTTCATCGGCGCGGTGGACGGCGTCACGATCGAGCGGCCATTACAGCCGCGACCCTCGCTACCCGCGAATATGTCCTGGGCCGCAGACGTCGTCCGGGCCCCCGACGTCCTCGTAAACGCCCTGCGCACCGCCCTCGACGGGCTAGCGATCGTGCCCGACGTCGCGGCGGCGCGCCGCCTCGTCGCCCAGCACCCCGACCTCACCGCCGTGACGCGGGACGGCGACCTGCTCGGGCGTTACCGCGCGCACGGCGGCTCGACCTCCGCGCCGAGCGCCATCGAGATCCAGGCCGCGGTCGACGAGGCGCAGCAGCGGGCCGACGAGGCGACGGCGCAGCAGGAGCGGTTGCACATGCAGCTCGCGGCCGAGCGCGGGCGGGCGGCCACGGCGCACACGGAGGTCGAGGCCACGCTGCGCGCGCTCAACGAGTCCGACGCGCGGCTCTCGGCCGTCGCGGAACAGCTCGCCGAGCTCGGCCAGGCGGCTCGTGCGGCCACCGCCGAGGCGGACCGCCTGGACCGCGCCCGGGCGACGGCCGCGGTCGCGCGCGATCGCGACGTGGCTGGGCTGGACGAGCTCGAAGAACGGCTGCGGCATGCCCAAGCCGAACCCGAGGACAACGCGGCCCCGGAGCCGGGCGCCCGCGAGACCCTCGTGGGCCACCTGGACGTCGCGCGCCAGACGGAGTTGGAGGCGCGGCTCACCGTGCGGACGGGCGAGGAGCGCGTTCGTGCGCTGGCCGGTCGGGCGGCAGCGATGCGCCAGCAGGCGGATTCGGAGCGACAGATTCGGCAGCAGCGAGCCGATGCCCGCGAGGCTCGGGCTCGCGCCGCCGTCGTCGCCGCACGCGTCTACCGAACCGCGGAAGCGGCGTTGGAGCGGTTGGCCGGTTCGCTGGCTCAAGCCGTCACCGAGCGAGATGCCGTCGTGCAGGGACGGTTCGCACGTGAGACCGAGCTCGCCACGGTGCGTACCCGCGCTCGAGGACTGGACGAGGAACTGGCTCGACTGACCGACGCCGTGCACCGCGACGAGATCGCTCGGACCGAGCAACGGCTGCGCATCGAGGCGGTACAGAGCCGTGCGGTCGAGGAGTTCGGCGTCGAAGTCGAGGCGCTGCTCGCCGAATACGGGCCGGCTCAGCCGGCACCACCGAGCTCGCAGGAGCTGGCCGAATTCGAGCAGGCGCGCGATCGCGGCGACGCGGTCATCGCGCCGCAGCCCGGGCCGTACCACCGTCCGACGCAGGAGAAGCGCGCGGCACGGGCCGAACGCGAGCTGGCCCTGCTCGGTAAGGTCAATC
>CAXTNQ010000046.1:0-13906 GCA_964245745.1 uncultured Jatrophihabitantaceae bacterium | reverse complement strand
GGTCAATCCGCTCGCCCTCGAGGAATTCGCGGCCCTCGAGGAACGGCACCAGTTCCTGTCGACCCAGCTCGAAGACCTCAAGGCCACTCGCCGTGACCTCCTCACGGTCGTGCGCGAAGTGGACGAGCGGATCCTCGAAGTGTTCCGCGCCGCCTACGAAGACGTCGCGCGCGAGTTCGAGACGGTCTTCGCCACCCTGTTCCCGGGTGGGGAGGGACGCCTGGTCCTCACCGAGCCCGACGACTTGCTCGTGACGGGCGTCGAGGTGGAGGCGCGGCCGGCGGGCAAGAAGGTCAAGCGGTTGTCGCTGTTGTCCGGCGGCGAGCGATCGCTCGCGGCGGTGGCCCTGCTCGTCGCCATCTTCCGCGCCCGCCCCAGCCCGTTCTACGTGTTGGACGAGATCGAAGCCGCGCTCGACGACGTGAATCTCGGGCGGCTGCTCGACTTGGTGGACGACTTGCGCGCCAACAGTCAGATCCTGCTGATTACTCACCAGAAGCGCACGATGGAGATCGCCGACTCGCTCTACGGCGTGACCATGCGCGGAGACGGGATCACCCAGGTCGTCAGCCAGCGGCTGCGCGAAGTCGGTTCCCGAGCAGAGCGCGAGCTCGTCACGATCGACTGATCGTCTTAGCGTCGGCTGAAGGGCCGTCATTACGCTGTCCCGATGCTCTTGCGCCCCGGCCGACGTCTGGCCGCCCGTGCCGTTCTCGTGACCACCCTGGCCGCACTGACGGTTGTCGGCGCAGCCGGGTGCGCGACCACAACCGACGGCCGTGGGGCGCCCGCGGGCGCATCCGGCGGCCGCTCGTCGTCCAGCCCTTCGTCGTCGGCCGCGGTGGGTGCGCCCGTACACGTGAGCACGGTGCAAGGCGACAACCAGACCTACGGGGTCGGTGAGCCGATCATCGCGCGGTTCACGCCCGCTCCGACGAGCTCGGTCACGTTCACCAACGCGGCACAGGTGACCGTGAACGGTGCGCCGGCCGGCGGAGCGTGGTTCTGGGAGAAGCCCTACGCCGACGGGCCCATCGAGGCGCACTACCGTCCGCCGTCGTACTGGCCAGCGCACAGCCAGATCCATATGAACCTGCCGCTCAAGGGGTTGAGCGCCGGACCCGGTCTGGTGTACGCGGACAACCTCACCCTCGACTTCACCATCGGGGCCAAGCACGTGTCGACCGTGGACGGCCAAGCCCTGACCATGAGCGTGGCGTCGGACGATGTTGTGCAGAAGACGTTCCAGGTGTCGCTCGGCAAGGCGAACACGCCCACGTTCAACGGCACCAAGGTCGTCATGGACAAGAAGAACCCGCAGCGCATGATCGGTGACGGCAAGTCCGGTCCGTCGTCGGTCTACAACGAGCTGGTCCCCTTCTCCGTGCGGGTCACGCTGTCTGGGGAGTTCATCCATGCCGCGGCGTGGAACACCGGCAACATCGGGTCCCGCAGCACGTCGAACGGGTGCACCAACCTGACCGTCGGGGACGCGGAGTGGTTCTACAACTTCGCGCAGCTCGGCGACGTCGCGGTCTACACGGGCACGACTGGCGGTCCGATGCCGCCACTGGACGGCCTCGGCGACTGGAACGTCCGCTGGGACACCTGGAAGGGTGGCGGCCTGCTCCGCACACACTGAATTCCTTAAGGACTGGCGACGGCGCGTCCACGTCGGCGTGGGCGTACAGCGCCGTCGCCTACGATGACGGCCCGTGGCTCTTCTTTCCCACCGCCGTCGCCTGGCCGTGTTCGTCGGCGTGCTGGTTTCCCTCGCTCTGCTCGCCACGGCGTGCACCTCGTCCACGTCCGGCAAGGGCCGGGCGTCGTCGGCCGGCTCCTCGGGCGGCGCGTCGTCCGCGTCCTCCGCGGCGCCGTCGTCGTCGTCCGCGTCGAGCGCGCCGGCTCCGGCGGGTAAGCCGGTCCACGTGACCTCGCTGCAGGACGACGGGCAGATCTGGGGTATCGGGTTCGCGGTCGTGCTGTACTTCAGCGTTCCGCCGACTGACTCCACCGGCTTCACCAAGGCCGTCACCGTGACGACGAACGGGCAACCGGCCGGGGGCGCGTGGTTCTGGCAGAAGCCCTTCGCCGACCAGCCCGTCCAGGCGGTGTACCGGCCCGAGAACCCGTGGGCCGCCCACGCCAAGATCCACGTCGATCTGCCGCTCAAGGGGGTGAGCGCCGGCGCGGGCCTGTCCTACGACAACAGTCTGACCCTCGACTTCAGCACCGGCGCCGCGCACATCACGACCGTCACCGACTCACCGCTGCAGATGGTGGTGACCGAGGACGGCAAGGTGCTGAAGACGTTCAAGGTGTCATTGGGGGCAACCAAGACACCGACGTACTCCGGCACCAAGGTGGTCATGCAGAAGGGCGAGGACGTAGCGGGAACGAACACCAAGAAGCCGGACGGCACCGTCCACATGTACGGCTCGCGCGCCGACCCGTACTCGCTGGACGTGAAGTGGGCGACACGGATCACCGTCGACGGTGAGTACGTGCACGCGGCGCCGTGGAACGTCAAGAACTTGGGCGTGCAGAGCACCTCGAACGGCTGCACGAACCTGGCCACCACGGACGCGCAGTGGTTCTACAACTGGTCACTGCTTGGCGACCTGGTGATCTACAACACCACCGGCGACACCATGCCGTCGTGGGACGGCTACGGATGGTGGAACGTCCCGTGGCCGACCTGGCAGGGCGGCGGGCTGCTGCTCAACCACTGAGCCGACCGCCCCGGGCGCCCGCCGTCCCGGGCGGGCCCGATTGGATGATGACCCTGTGATCTACGTCTGGATCGTGCTCGCGCTCGTCGTGGTGGCCATCGCCGCGACGGCCGCGTACGTCGCTCCGCGACTACGTGGCCGCCGGGCCGTCCCTCCGCCGGTCGCCGAACGTGCGCCGAGCCCCCCTCCGACCTCGCTCGAGGTCGAGACGGCAGCGCCGTCAGGCGGGGTGTTGGCACCGCCGGCGCCCGAGCCGGTGCTGTCTCTGGAGACGCCGCTACCCACAGCCGGCCGGCTGCAACGGCTGCGCACCCGCCTGGCGCGTTCGCAGTCGACCTTGGGACGGGGCCTGCTGTCCGTCCTGTCCCGTGACCGGCTCGACGAGCAAGCGTGGGAGGAGATCGAGGAGGCCCTGCTCAGTGCGGACGTCGGCGTACGGGCGACCACGGACATCGTCGAGCGGCTACGCGCCCGCACGAAGGTCATCGGGACGCGGTCGACCGGAGAGTTACGCGCCCTGTTGGCCGATGAGCTGGTCACGGCCCTGCAACCCGAGCTCGATCGCTCGCTGCACACCCTGCCGCACGACGAGCGGCCGGCCGTCCTGCTGGTCGTGGGCGTGAACGGCACGGGCAAGACGACCACCTGCGGCAAGCTGGCCCGCGTCCTGATCGCGGACGGCCGTACCGTCCTGCTCGGCGCCGCGGACACGTTCCGGGCCGCGGCCGCCGAGCAGCTCACCACCTGGGGCGCGCGCGTCGGCGCCGAGACGGTGCGGGGACCCGAGGGCGGAGACCCCGCGAGCGTGGCGTTCGACGCCGTGCGTGCGGGCACCGAGCGCGGCGTCGACACCGTCCTCATCGACACCGCCGGGCGCCTGCACACCAAGGTCGGCCTCATGGACGAACTGGGCAAGGTCAAGCGGGTCGTCGAGAAGCAAGGCGACGTCGACGAGACGTTGCTCGTTCTGGACGCCACCACCGGGCAGAACGGCCTCACCCAAGCCCGAGTCTTCACCGAGGTCGTCGACGTCACGGGCATCGTGCTCACCAAGCTCGACGGCACGGCCAAGGGCGGCATCGTGATCAGCGTGCAGAACGAACTGGGCGTGCCGGTCAAGCTGGTCGGGCTCGGCGAGGGAGCGGACGACCTCGCCCCCTTCGACCCTGAGCAGTTCGTCGATGCCCTCCTCGACGAGCCCGCCGCCTGACCTCCCGCGCACTCAACGGCATGGGACCGAGAGCTCAACCCTCGGCAGCCACCGTCTGGGCGACCTCGACGCTCACTCCGGCCGGCAGACCCGGGCATCCGCGGGCGATTGCGACCGCGCCGTCCATGTCGGGCGCATCGACGAGGACGTAGCCGGTCAGCACCTCGCTACTGCGCTGGGCGCCCGTGCCCTCGATGCGCTCAACGTGGCCAGTCCGGTGCCCGGGGTCCGCGATCTTCGGGGTGAGCTCGGTCAACCACGACATCCACGCCTTGCCCTCCTCGGCGGGTAGTTCCCGGTCGGGACGCCCGCGGAACGCCGACACATAGCTGGACATGTTGATCTCCTCTCGTCCGGTGACTCTCACCGGCTCGGTATCCCGACGAACGTGAACGGCCACGATCGACACGGCGGCGTTTGGGCCATTGGCGGTCCGGGGAGACCGCAGCCATGACCGACAGCATCGAGCACCCCGAAGGCCCGCGCGACAGCGGCGCCGACCAGGAAGGCATCTACGGGCAGCAGGACGGCGGCGCCGACGGCACAGCAGATGCCGAGCGCATCGAGGAGGACGACGACCGCGTCGAGGTATCCGGCCTGGACTCCGGCGCCGACGACGCCACGGCGGAGGCGGATCGCGGCGCCGACGGCTGACCGCAACTTCCTCGCGGCTTCGCGGGGTTCAGTCGGCGCTCGAAAGCAGCGTGGAGTCGAGGTCGCGGCGCAGCTCCGCCAGCGAGTCGTAGACCGCGACCGCGCCGGCCTCGCGTAGTTCGTCGACCGAGAAGCCACCGGTGCGTACGGCGATGGTCGGGACGTCGAGTTGCTTGGCGGCCAGCACGTCCCAGGTCGCGTCACCGACCAGCACCGCGCCCGCACCGTGCACCCGTTCGACCGCGACGCCGACCAGGTCGGGAGCAGGCTTGGTCGACTCGACGTCGTCCGACGTAGTCCAGGCGTCCGCCAACACGCGCGCGTCGAGGAGTTCGAGGTAACGGTCGAGGTGCTCCTGCGGGGCGGAGCTGGCGAGCACGAGGCGGAATCCCCGTCGCTTCACGTCCTCGAGTAGGTCCCGGGCCTGATCGAACGGACACACCTGCGCCAACAACGGTGCGTACTCCTCCGACCAAGCCGCACGCGCCTCGTCGCCATGCTTGGCCTCGACCTCGTCGCCGGCTACAGCGGCGACCAGATGGTCGCCGCCCATGCCGATGGCGCGGTGAATGCGCCAGAGCGGCAACGTCACGTCGAAGCGGCGGAACGCACGGAACCAGGCGATCGTGTGGTGGTAGTTCGTGTCGATTAGCGTGCCGTCGACGTCGAAGACCGCGGTGTCAGCCACGTCGGTGCTTCACTCCGCTCCTGGCGGCGGCCGCTCGATCGTTCCGGTCTCGATGTATTGCTTGGCCAGGTCGCTGGTCTCGACGAGGTCGTTGCCACGGGTCAAGGCCAACACAAAGGACTGACCCGCGGTGCCGTTCAGGATCCGAGTGCCCACGCGCAGCACTTCGCCGCTGCCGAGGTTGTGCAGGTCGTCGCGCACCAGCCCGGCGACCTGGGTGATCGTGTCCTGCGGATTGCCGCTCAGGCGCTGCAGCCAGTCCTCGCGCTGATCAGCGGGGATAGGCATGGTCAGGTGGCTGCCGGTTGGTCATCGGGCAGGCCGTCATCGTTAGTGTTGCTCGGCGGAGCGTTCGGGTCGACGTCGGCGTCCTCGTCCGGAGTCGGGGTGTTGCTGAGCAGGTCCTGACCGGATTCCACCGGGTCGCCGACGTAGTCGGTGTTCTCTTGTGCTGCGGTCGGGTCGGACATGTGGGTCGCCTCCTTGGCTCGCAGCGAGCGTTCCCTGGCGTGCATCTGCTCAAACCGCGGAAGGTATCTAACGGCGCCAGCGGGCACTCCCCTCTGATAAGACGGAGGGAGTCGGACATGGCCACGCTGGAAGAACAGGCCGAAATCCTCGGCGCGGACCTGGTCCTCGAAGGCGGCGGGGTGAAGGGCATCGGACTTGCCGGAGCCGTACTGACCCTGAGCGACAGCGGCTACGTGTTCCCGCGCGTCGCGGGCACGTCGGCGGGCGCCATCGTCGCCGCCCTGGTGGCGGCCTACCAGCGACGCGGCATCGAGCTGTCCAAAGTGGAACGGGACATGCGGGAGCTGAACTACTCCTGCTTCATGGACGGCAACTGGGCCGAACGTCATCTCGGGCTGCTCGGCAAGGCAGAGGCATTACTCGTCCGGCAGGGGGTCTACCGCACGGACTTCCTGCGCACGTGGCTGCACGGTCTGCTCGATCCCATCGACGTACGCACCTTCGCGGACCTGAAGATCACCGACGATCCGAACACCAGCCTGCCGCCCGTGCAGCGGTACCGCCTCGTCGTTCACACGTGCGACCTGAGCCGCGGATGCCTGGTCCGGCTCCCGTGGGACCTGCCGGCTTACCTGCTGTCGGCCACGGAACCGCACACCCTGGACGAGCAGGTGGCCGCGATCGACAGCTACTCGGTCGTCGACGCGGTGTGCGCGTCGATGTCGATCCCGTTCTTCTTCCGACCGTTCGTGCAACACACCGCGCGTGGTGACTGCACGTGGGTGGACGGCGGCCTGCTGCAGAACTTCCCGATCACGGTCTTCAATCGCAGCGACGGAGCGCCGCCGCGCTGGCCGACGTTCGGCGTGAAGTTGTCCGCGCGGCCGGCCCTCGACGGCCCGGACCGTCCGGTCAACGGCGACGTCGGCGAGCTGCGCGCCATCGCGCGGACAGCGCTGGGGGAGTGGGACCGCTATCCACGGCAGGACGAGGGTGTCGGCGACCGGACGGTCTGGGTCGACACGATGGGCGTCTCGGCCACCGACTTCGGCCTGTCGGCCACGACCCGCGATCAGCTATTCGTCAACGGCCAGGCGGCAGCCACCGCGTTCCTCGCCGCGTGGGAGGCGGTTCATCCCGTCGCCGTCCCGGCCTGACGTCCGAGCCGGTCAGGACGGCGGGTTGTCCCGCCGCCGGCTCTGCTCGGCCAGGAAGCGTTCGAGCTCGGCACCCAGCTCGTCCGCGGTGGGTAGGCCACCTTCGGGTTCGAGCGCAGTGCGCTCGCGCACAAACGCGTCGTACTGCTGCTCGAGGGCGTTGACCAGTCCCTGGAGCTCCTCGGACTGCCCGACCTGCGCGTCGATGGCCTGCCGCGTCCCCGTGGCCGCAGCCTCGAGCGCGCCGACCGGCAGGTCGAGTCCTGCCCGCCGGGCCAGTTCGCCGAGCAGGGCGGCGGCCGCCGCGGGGTACTCGGTCTGCGTCAGGTAGGGCGGGACGGGCACCGCCAGGCCGAGCACGTCACGGCTCTGCTCGGCCAGTCGGAGTTCGAGCAGGTGCGCTGCGCTGCCGGGAACGCCGATGGTGCCAAGCCACGGGGTGTATCCGGCGTAGAGCTCCGGCCGCGAGCCGTAGAGGATCACCGTCGAGGGACGGGTGTGCGGCACCGACATCGGGATGGCGTCCATTCCGACCGTGAGGCGCACGCCCAGCTCGCCGACCAGGCCGTTTACGGCCGCCACGAACCGATCCCATTGCACGTCCGGCTCGGGGCCGGTCAGCAAGAGGAATGGTGTCCCGGCCAGGTCGCGCAGGGCAAGCAGCACTAGCTCCGGCGTTTCATAGGACTCCCAGTGATCGTGGGCGAAGCGCATTGCCGGCCGGCGCGCCCGGTAGTCGACCAGTTCATCGGCATCGAAGCGCGCGACGGTGGTGTGGTCGAGCGCGTCGCGCAGATGCGTGCGCGCGAGTTGCACGGCGCCACCGGCGTCGACGAAGCCGTCCAGGGCGATGACCAACACCGACCCGGACAGGTCGGGGCGGTCTTCGATGAGGTCGTACAGCTCACCCGGGTCACGCCGAGGAATCGGCGCCATAGTGTCTCCGTCCATGCTGTCTACTGTCTGTTCGGTCCAGTCTGCCCGGCCGGGCGTTACCGCTGTGCGGCCAGGACCTGCCGAACGTCTGCGGCGGTGAGGGATACGCCGGAGAGCGGGGCATTGGGTTGCATGACGCGTGTGTCGGACAGGCTCCCGACGTCCACGCTGTCGTAGCCGATCCGGTCGATGAGCTCGGCCACGACCCGCTTGGCGTCGGCGTCCTCGCCCGCGATCGGAATGGCGATGCGCCCTGCCGCACCGGGCGGCTGGCCCATGCTGGCCAGCTGTCCCATCGGGATGACGTTCAAGGCCTTCACGACACGCGCGTCCGGCAGGTGCTCCGCGAGCAGCTGTGAGGACGTGGTCGTGTCGTCGTCGAGGACGGTGATCTGCCCGTCCCGCTGGGGGTAGTAGTTGTCCGTATCGATCACGATCTTGCCGGCCGTTGCCGTCACCGGGACGTCGCGGTACCGACCGAGCGGGACGGCAACGACGACGATCTCACCGAACGCGACGGCCTCCTCTGCGGTCAGTGCCTGCGCACCGTGGCCGATGTCCTGGACCAGATCGTGCAGGGTGTCGGGCCCTCGCGAGTTGGAGACGGCCACCTCGTAGCCGGCTCCGGCGAACAAGCGGGCCACGGTGCCACCGACGTTGCCGGCTCCCACGACGCCGATCTTCGTTGCCATCTGTGCTCCCATACTGTTGTCGCCCAGTGCGGTCGATGGGCTGCAACCCGCACGCCGACGGCAATGTTCCGATGACTCCCGCCGCGCTCGCCGGTCTGTCTGTGCGTACACCCCACGACGAGAGGACGAGACCATGCCCGCGATCAGGCCCTGTCTGTGGTTCGACGACCAGGGCGAGCAGGCCGCGACCCTGTACACGTCGATCTTCCCGAACTCGCGCATCGTCGACGTCACCCGGTACCCGGCCGACACACCGGGGCCGGAAGGCGCCGTGATGACGGTCGAGTTCGAACTCGACGGTCAGCGCATGACCGCCCTCAACGGCGGTCCGCAGTTCACCTTCAGCGAGGCGGTTTCGTTCCAGATCGAGTGCGCGGACCAGGCCGAGGTCGACCACTACTGGACCTCCCTCACGGCGGACGGCGGTTCGGAGGGCCCGTGCGGCTGGGCGAAGGACAAGTTCGGCCTCTCCTGGCAGGTCGTCCCGACGGCTCTCGAGTCGCTGCTGCGCGATCCAGACCCGGACCGCGCCCACCGCGCTATGCAGGCCATGCTGAAGATGTCGAAGCTCGACATCGCGGCTCTCGAGCAGGCCGCCGACGCCGGTTGACGGGCTGCGGCCGCCGCGAAAGCATCGGCCGGTGACTTCACAGGGACTGCCGGAGACCGTCAATTTGCCCCAACCCGGCACGTACCGCATCGATCCGCAACGGTCGACAGTGCGGTACTCCGGCCGCCACATGTTCGGGCTCGGTCGGGTGCAAGCGACCCTGGCCGTGGTCGACGGCACGATCATCGTCGCCGAACCGACGACCGCGTCGTCGGCCGAACTCGCCGTCGACCCGGCCAGCTTCAGCTCCGACAAGGCGCGCCGCGACGCGACGACCACGTGCGCTCGAAGAGCCTGCTGGACGTTGCGCAGTACCCGCAGATCACGTTCCGGTCCTCGCAGATCCTTCCCGACGGCGCTCGGTGGGTGATCAGCGGCGAGGTCACGGCACATGGGACGACCCAACCCGTCGACGTCGTGCTCGACGAGGCCGGGGTGGCGGGGGACCAGCTCACCGCACACGCCGTCGCCCACCTGGACCGCTACGCGTTCGGAGTCACGAAGGTGAAGGGCATGGCCTCCCGGCATCTGACCCTCGATTTCGACCTGGTGGCCGCCGCGACGGAATGACTCCGAAACCTGACAGTCGTCCCCCTCGTGCGCTAGCACGAGTTCGCGGCGACAGCCGCGACGGGACGACTCTGGGGATATGGCCTAGCGTTTGGCACGTGGACGAGGTACGGCGTCGATCGGTCCGCCAGGACGGGAATCGCCTGTTCCTGTCCGACGCCGGCCCCGTGGACGGACCGCCCGTGGTCCTGTTGCACGGGATCGCGTCCGACAGCGGCACCTGGACACCGGCGCTACCCGCGCTGGCCGATCGTGGTCTGCGCGTGATCGCTCCTGATCTGCTGGGACACGGCGACTCCGATAAACCCGCCGCGGGCGCGTACTCCCTCGCCGGCTTCGCGGCCAGTGTCGACGCGTTGCTCGATGCGCTCGCGCTGCCCGACGCAACCCTCGTCGGGCATTCGCTCGGTGGCGCTGTTGCCATCCACTTCGGCCATCACTACCCCGGACGCGCGCGGCGCCTCGTGCTGGTCTCCAGCGGCGGCCTCGGCCGTGACGTGCACGTCGCCCTTCGGGCGGCGGCGCTGCCGGTGGCACCGCCGATCATGCGGGCCCTGGTCAACCAGCGCACCGCACGGTGGTATCGGACTCCACGTCTGCACCGGACGCTGCGTCTGACTCCCGACAACGTGACCAACCTGAGCCGCGCCGGACGCACACTCGCGACCTCCGACGGGCAGGGCGCCTTCTTCGCGACCCTCCGATCGGTCATCGGGCCGTCCGGACAGCGCGGCTCGATGATCGAGCTGGACTGGCTCGCGCGGACGACGCCCACGCTCATCGTCTGGTCCGAGCACGATCACGTGATCCCGGTGCGGCACGCACATGACCTGCACGCGCACCTGCCGGGCAGCCGACTCGAGGTGCTGCCAGGCGGGGGCCACGAGCCGCATCGCCGGCATGCGGACCGCTTCGCCGACGTCGTGGCCGATTTCGTCGCGTCGACCTGAGCTGGCCGGGAATGTGGGACCGCCGGGCCGTCGTTGCCTCGACATGACCCAAGCGATCTGGAACGGCACGGTCCTGGCCGAGAGCGAAGACACGGTCGTGGTCGAGGGCAACCACTACTTCCCGCGTACGGCCGTGCGCAGCGAGGTACTGAAGCCCTCCGACACGCACACCGTCTGCCCGTGGAAGGGCACTGCGTCCTACTACTCGATCGAGGTGGACGGCCAGACCAACGCGGACGCGGCCTGGTACTACCCGGAGCCGAAGCCGGCGGCGGAGGAGATCACCGACCACATCGCGTTCTGGCGCGGCGTCACTGTCAGCTAGCAGTCTGCGCGGCGGTCAGCGCCTCGCGAACCGGCTCGGGCGGCGCCTCCGCCAGTCCGAAGCGCTCGTGCAGCCGGCGCAATGGGCGCGGTGCCCACCACGTCGCCTCACGTGCCACTGCCATGACGGCAGGCACCAGCACTCCGCGGATGACCGTGGCGTCGATGACGATGGCCAGACCCGTACCGAGTCCGAACAACTGCAGGAAGCTGACCTTGCTGGTCACAAACGCGAAGAAGGTCACGGCGAGCAGGGCGGCGGCGGTGGTGATGATGCGTCCGGTGCGCGCCAATCCGCCCACGACCGCCTCGGCATTGCTCGCGCCGTGGTCGCGCAGTTCCTTGATGCGCGACAGCAAGAACACCTCGTAGTCCATCGAAAGCCCGAACGCGATGCAGAACAGTAGGACGGGCATCGACGTGTTGATCGGCCCTGGCGTGAAGCGGAGCAGCGACGAGAAGTGCCCGTCCTGGAAGACCCACACGATGACCCCGAAGACCGCCCCCATGGTGAGCGCGTTGAGCGCGAGGGCCTTCACAGGTAGCAACACGCTGCCGGTGAACAGGAACAGCAAGACGAGCGTGGTGAGGGCGATCCATGTGATGGCGTACGGCAATCGGCTGCCGATGGCGGTCTTCGCGTCCACGAGCTGAGCGGGGGAGCCGCCCACGAACACTGCGCTCGATCCGGGAGCGGGCAGGCCCCGCGCGTCTTGGACGAGGCGCTGCGCCTGCGGCGAGGCACTATCGACCGGTCCGGCGGCGATGAGGTAGTGCAGGTCGCCGTTGGCAAAACGGTCGGACGGCGCGGCGGTGACTAGGCCCGCGTGCCATGTTCCCTCGCCGTCCTGGACCGAGCTGACGCCGGGGAGCCGGGAGACCGAGGCTGCGTAGCTCCGGAGCTCGTCGGGAGTGGTCGGCCCGGACACCACGGCGTAGACAGCGGACGTCGCGTTGCCCGCAAACCCTGCCCGTAGCTCGTCTCCGACCTGGCGGCTGGGCAGCGACGCCGGTAGCACCCGGTCGTCCGGAGTGCCGAAGCTGATGTGCAGGAACGGACTGCTCACGAGCAGCAGCACGGCCACCACCGGCAGGCCGATCAGCAACGGCCGTCGCATCACGACGGTCGTCGCGCGGCGCCAGAACGAGCTTTCCTCGGACGCGGCGCGCACCGGCCGCCCGCGGCGAATGCGCCCGGCATTGACCCGGTGACCGAGCGCGCCGAGCAGGGCCGGCAACGTGATCAACGAGGTAGCCATGGCAATGAGGACGACGCCGATCCCGGCGTACGCGAACGACCGAAGGAAGTACACCGGGAAGATCACCATCGCCGCCAGGGCCACCGCCACCGTCCCGGAGGAAAACACCACGGTGCGGCCGGCCGTCTGCAGCGTCCGGCGCACCGCGGCGTCGACATCGCCGTGGCTGGCTAGTTCCTCTCGGAACCGATTGACGATGAGCAGGGCGTAGTCGATACCGAGGCCGAGGCCGAGGGCAGTGGTCAGGTTGACGGCGTAGGTCGAGACGTCAGTGAGGTGTCCGAGGACGTTCAGCTCGGCGAAGGTGCCGGCAATGGCCACCAGCCCAATGGCGAGGGGGAGCAGCGCCGCGACGAGGCTGCCGAAGGCCAGGATGAGCAGGACCAGCGTCACCGGGATGGCGATGCCCTCAGCCAGGCCGAGGTCCTTCGCGACCTGCTTCGTCACGTCGTGGTCGACGCCGAGAGCTCCTCCGGCACGGACGGTGATGGTGTCGTTCGAGGTGGCCGTCTGGCCGATGAGCCGCGTGGTCGTGGCCGACGCGTCATCGTCGTCGCCCTGCACATGCGCGGTGATCAACCCGGCTCGCCCGTCCGTACTACGCAGCGTGGGAGCGTGCGTGGTCCAGTACGACGCCACGCCCGTGACGTCGGGACGGGCGGCGACCGCCTGCGCGACGCGGGTCGCGTCGGCGGCGACCGCCGGGTCGTCGACGGACGTCTGGCTCGAGGTCGGCGTCACCAGCAAGACCAGGTTGGTCTCCCCGCCGAAGTTGCGGTCGACCAGCGTTCGGGCGCGCGACGAGTCGGACCGGGGATCGTCGAACCCGCCGGTCTTGAGGACGGAGAAGGCGCCGAGCGCCAGGGCCAGGAATCCGAGCAGGACGGCGACGGACACGGCCAGCACGAGTCGGCGGCGGTGGACGGTCAACCAGGCGATGCGATTGATCATCAGATGCCCTACAGATTAGTGGTCACTTCGCGAACAGCGTTCGCCGTCTATGGTGAGTTGTCAAGAACGTCGTTCTTGAGTAGAACAGCGTTCTCTCAGTGATAAGGTGCTCCCCGTGAACAGCGTGGCTTCGCGGCGAGACCGTCTGCGCGCTGAGACGATGGCCGAGATCAAGGACCACGCCTGGCGCGTCCTCGGCTCGTCGGGCGCCGCCACCCTTTCGCTACGGGCAGTCGCTCGTGCGATGGGGATGGCTCCGTCGGCGATCTACCGATACTTCCCCAGTAGAAACGATCTGCTGACGGAGCTCATCGTCGACGGTTTCGACTCGCTGGCCGCCGCGTTGGCGGAGGCGTACGCGCAGGCGCAGCGTGAGACGCCGCTTCTCGACGCAAGCGAAACGTTCCTGCGCGTGGCTAAAGCTCAGCGCCGATGGGCGCTGGATCATCCGACCGAATATCGCTTCATCTTCTCGACCTCGATCCCCGATTACGTGGGAAACGAGCGCACGACAGCGGCATCCATGCGGGCCAGCGACGTGTTGTTGCAAGTGATGATCGACAAGGTGGCCGTAGGTGCGGTCGATCTCGAGCACATCGACACGGAGCTGACGCCGGCGCTGCGCGCGCAGCTCGACGACTGGGCACAGTTCAGCGCGATCGACCTGCCGGCCCCCGCGCTCGCCGCCGCGATGTGGTGCTA
>CAXTNQ010000045.1:0-17107 GCA_964245745.1 uncultured Jatrophihabitantaceae bacterium | reverse complement strand
CTCTCGCCGCGAACTCCCGCTCTCGCGGGAAAGGGGCGACAAGGCGGTATCTCCCCGAGTCGCCCGGTCGCGGCTCTCGCCGCGAACTCCCGCTCTCGCGTGACAGGGCGACTAGCGCTTGCGCTTGCGGGCGTTTCCGCGGCTGCCCCGGTTGGGGTTCGCGCGGGCCTGCTGACGGCGAGCGGTCGACGTCCCGGCCGGCACCTTCTTCTCGCCGGCGTCCTCGCGGCGGATCTCAGGAGCGTCCGAGCCCAGCGAGGGTGCGCTGTACACGAGGGGTTGCTTGTTGGCCTGGCGGTCGAGGCCGCGTGCACTGATGTGCGGCATGTGCTCGCCGGACGCGCCCTCCGCAGGCACATGATCGCGTTGCGCTGCGGCCAGCAGCTCCGCGTCGAGTTGCGTGCCGCGATCGCGTTCGATCACGGCCGGCTCCTCGTTCGGGACGGCGGCCGCGGGTTCCTCGACCTGCACCTCGAGGTTGAACAGGAAGCCGACGGACTCCTCCTTGATCGCGTCCATCATGGCGCTGAACATGTCGAAGCCTTCGCGCTGGTACTCGACCAGCGGGTCACGCTGGGCCATGGCCCGCAGCCCGATGCCCTCCTGCAGGTAGTCCATCTCGTAGAGGTGTTCGCGCCACTTGCGGTCCAGGACCGAGAGGACGACCCGACGCTCGAGCTCACGCATCACTTCGGCGCCGAGGTCTTCCTCGCGCTGGTCGTAGGCCGACTGTGCGTCGGCGACCAGCTCCTCGATCAGGTAGTCCCGCGTGAGGTTGGCTTTCGCGCCGCCGGCCTGTTCGATGGCCTCGTCGATCTCCAGGGACACCGGGTAGAGCGTGCGCAGCGCAGTCCACAACTGGTCGAGGTCCCACTCCTCGGCGTACCCGGACGACGTCGCGCCTTCGACGTAGCTGCGCACCACGTCGTCGATCATGGGACGGATCTGCTCGGAGAGGTCGGCGCCTTCGAGCACCCGCCGGCGCTCGTCGTAGATGACGGTGCGCTGCTTGTTGAGAACCTCGTCGTACTTGAGGACGTTCTTGCGGATCTCGAAGTTCTGCTGCTCCACCTGGGTCTGCGCCGACTGAATGGAACGCGACACCATCTTGTTCTCGATCGGGGTGTCTTCGGGCAGCCGCAGCATGTTCATGATCGCGGCCACGCGCTCGCCGTTGAACCGCACCATGAGGTCGTCGCCGAGCGAGAGGTAGAACCGCGACTCGCCCGGGTCGCCCTGCCGGCCGGATCGTCCGCGCAGCTGGTTGTCGATGCGCCGTGACTCGTGACGTTCGGTGCCGAGCACGTACAGGCCGCCTAGCTCGACGACCTCGGTGTGCTCAGCCGCCACCTCGGCCTTCGCCTTCTCCAACGCGTCGGGCCAGGCGGCCTCGTATTCCTCCGCCGTCTCGTCGGGCGTGAGGCCACGGTCGCGCAGCGCGAGATCGGCGGCGAATTCGGGGTTACCGCCCAGCATGATGTCCGTGCCGCGACCGGCCATGTTGGTGGCCACCGTGACCGCGCCCTTCCGTCCGGCCACCGCGATAATTGCCGCCTCCCGCGCGTGATTCTTCGCGTTCAGGACCTCGTGCGGGATACCGCGGCGCAACAGCAACGACGCCAGCCGTTCGGACTTGGCGACGCTGGCGGTGCCGACGAGGATAGGCTGCCCGGCGTCGTGCCGCTCGGCGATGTCGTCGACGACGGAAGCGAACTTGGCGTCCTCGGTCTTGTAGATGAAGTCCGTATCGTCGTCACGGATCATCGGCATGTTGGTGGGAATGGGGACGACGCCGAGCTTGTAGATCTGGTTCAGCTCCGCGGCCTCGGTCTGTGCAGTGCCCGTCATCCCGGACAACTTGTCGTAGAGCCGGAAGTAGTTCTGCAGCGTGATCGTGGCGAGCGTCTGGTTCTCCTGCTGGATGCGCACACCTTCCTTGGCCTCGATGGCCTGGTGCATGCCCTCGTTGTAGCGCCGTCCGTGCAGGATGCGGCCGGTGAACTCGTCGACGATCAGGACTTCCTGGTCGGGCGAGACGATGTAGTCGCGGTCGCGTTTGTAGAGCTCCTTGGCCTTCAGCGAATTGTTCAGATAGCCGACGAGCGGCGTGTTGGCCGCTTCGTAGAGGTTGTCGATGCCGAGCTGGTCCTCGACGAACGCCACGCCCTCCTCGGTGACGGCGACCGTGCGCTTGCCTTCCTCGACCTCGTAGTGGACGTCACGCTTCATGCGCGGCGACAGCCGGGCGAACTCTAGGTACCAGCGCTGGTTCTCCTCGGCGGGCCCGCTGATGATCAAGGGGGTGCGGGCTTCGTCGATGAGAATGGAGTCGACCTCGTCCACGATCGCGAAGTGGTGGCCGCGCTGGACGAGGTCGTCGAGCGACCACGCCATGTTGTCGCGCAGATAGTCAAAGCCGAACTCGTTGTTCGTGCCGTAGGTGATGTCTGCGGCGTACGCCAGCTTGCGCTTGTCGGGGGGCAACTCGGAAAGGATCTTGCCGACGGACAGGCCCAGGAAGCGGTGAACCCGGCCCATCCAGTCCGCGTCGCGGCCGGCCAGGTAGTCGTTGACCGTGATGATATGGACGCCGTTACCGGCCAGCGCGTTCAGGTAGGCGGGCAGCGTCGAAACCAGCGTCTTGCCCTCGCCGGTCTTCATCTCCGCGATATTGCCCAGGTGCAGCGCGGCGCCGCCCATCAGCTGCACCTTGTAGTGGAACTGGCCGAGGGTTCGCCGCGCGGCCTCGCGCACGACCGCGAACGCCTCCGGCAACAGGTCGTCGAGCGTCTCTCCGGCAGCGAGCCGCTCCCTGAACTGGTCGGTCTGCTGACGCAGTTCGGCGTCGGTCAGGTCGACGTAATCGTCTTCCAACGTCTCGATGTGATCGGCGACGCTGGCGAGGCGGCGCACCATCTTGCCTTCACCGGCACGCAGAATCTTGGCGAGAACCACGGCCGCCATGGTACGGCCAATCGGCTTGCATCACGGATTGGTCACGACGGACGTTCAGCGGTTCATGGCCTGTAGGCCGAGCCGTCAGGGCGCCCGCGTGCGTGGCTGGCTGACCGGCCGTGGGCACGTGGCGAGGCGTCGAGCTCGAGGGGCTGCACGTCGCCTCCGAGCGGCTGCAGCTCCGGCCGCTGACCACTGCCGACGCACCGGCGGTATTGGCCGCGACCCAGGACGGCAGCCTGCACCGCTTCCTGCACCAGATGCCGGATCCGTACACCGCCGCAGACGCGGACGAGTTCGTGACGTCGATCGCGCAGAGCGGGCGGCGGGACGGCACGGGTTTCGAGTGCGGCGTCGAGGTGGGTGGCCGGCTGGTCGGAACAGCTGCCCTTCGGCTACCAACCGGGCGTTTGACCACCGGGGCCGAGATCGGCTACGCGATCTACCCCGGTCACCGCGGCCGCGGTTACGCGACCGAGGCCAGCCGCGCCTTGACGGACTGGGCCTTCGCGCACGGAGTCGAGCGCGTGCACATCCGCTGTCAGGTCGACAACGTCGCGTCGGCCCGGGTGGCGCTCGCCGCCGGATACCGCTTCGAGGGCGTGACGCGGGGCTACGTCGCGACCGCCGCCGGCCCGCGCGACGGGGCGTTGTTCGGCCGGCTCAGGCACGACGCCGGACGCGCTATCGCGGCGTTCCCGTCCTTCCCGGCGGGGGGCCTGACCGACGGCGTCGTCCGGCTGCGGATCGCGTCCCCCGCCGACCTTGACGCCGTCATGGAGGAGTTGACCGATCCGCTGAGCCTGCGCTGGGCCGTCGACTACGCGCCCAGCCGGGCGGCCTGGGCGGCGGGCCTCGCGCACGCCGAACTGGACTGGCTGCTCGGACGGATCCTGCGCATCGCTCTGGTCGACGAAGCGAGCGACACGGTGGCCGGATCGATGCGGGTGCGCATGGGCGAGTTGCCGCGACTGGGCAACGTTGGCTACGGGCTACGGGCCGAGTTCCGCGGGCGCGGGTACACGGCCCGCGCCCTGCGCCTGCTCACCGGCTGGGCGTTCGGACCCGGCGGGCTCACCCGTCTGGAGCTGGGCGCGAAGACGGACAACGTGGCCTCCCAGCGCGCGGCGGTCGACGGCGGCTTCTTCTCCGAAGGGGTGATGCGGGGACGGTTGCCCAACGCGGACGGGACGTCCAGCGACGAGGCCCGCTTCGCCGCCGTCGCCACCCGGCAGGTCCAGATCGGTGCGCCGGCGCCGTAGCGGCGGACCGCCGCCGAGCTGACGGTCGATCAGGCGAACCAGCCGTCCGCAGCAGGCAACAGCGCGTCCAGCTGCTCGCGATCGTGTCCGAACACCACCGTGGCGGCATCGCGCTCGGCGATCGAGCGAATCTTCTCGACCGAGGTGTGGAACGCGGACGCGTCGTGGACGAGGGCGCCCACCAGCGGAGGCGGACCGTACGCATCGGCGACCGGAATCGCGTCCGAAGCAAAGATCATCGGCCCGGTCTCGGGAAGGTCGACGCGCAGGCACAACTGGCCGGGCGTGTGCCCGGGCGCCTCGAGCAGCATGACCCCGGGCCAGAGCTCGTTGTCACCGGAGACGGTCTTGAGGTCGAGATCCTCGTAGTCGGTCTTCAGGTGATGACCGACGAGCGGCCCGTCGAAGGAGAACGCGAACTCCTTCTCTCGGTCGCTGCACAGCAAAGTCGATGCGCCGGCCTCGACGAGCGCTCGTGCGTTGCCGGCGTGCGGAAAGTGCAGGTGCGAGAGCACGACATAATCGAGCTGGTCCGCTGACACGCCCGCGTTCGCGAGGCGCCGCACCACATCGGGTTCCTCCGGCGGCTCGAACTCGAAGTAGTCGATCAGCCCGGTGGGCGCCCAACGCTGCTCCCAGTCCGGCGGGCAGCCGGTGTCCCAGAGCAGGCGCCCCCGCGGTGTCTCGACCAGGACCGTGTAGGACGCGGCCGGATACCACTCTGCCGGTCGCTCACGATCGGCGCGGCCGCGCAGCGTGCGCCCCGGCTTGAGCAGCAGCCACGCCAGGTCACAACCGGTCGCGCCGCCGTCGATGATGCGCAGCCGAATACTGTCCGGAGCGCTCACTCGGCCCTCCGTACCTGCGGGCCGAACGGCCGCTTCCGCGGCCGAAGAATGTCTTCGGTTCGCTCACTGCGCTCGCTCACTCGGCCCTCCGTACCTGCGGGCCGAACGGCCGCTTCCGCGGCCGAAGAATGTCTTCGGTTCGCTCACTGCGTTCGCTCACTCGGCCTCGCGTGCCGTCCCGTTGGCCAACCTGATCAACCCGTAATCGTAGGCGTGCCGGCGGTAGACCACGCTCGGACGCCCGGACTCCTGGTCGGCAAACAAGAAGAAGTCGTGCCCCACGAGTTCCATCTCGAACAGCGCCTGGTCGACGGTCATCGGCTTAGCGATGTGCTCCTTGTGCCGCACGATCCGGCCCGGGCCGCCGTCCGCTGAGTCCTCCGCAACCTCGCCCGCGCCGGACGTGCCGTCCTCCGTGGCGGGGGTCGCGTCGGCGGTCGCTGACGCGACGGAGGTCGGGGTACGCCGGCCATGGTGGACGCGTCGGCGGTCGGCGGCCTGACGGAAACGGCGCTCGAGCCGCTCGACCGCCAGGTCTAGGGCGCTGTAGAAGTCGGCGGCCATGGCCTCACTGCGCACGACGGGTCCGCGCGTACGGCACGTTATTTCGATGTGCTGGCAGCGGTCGGTCTGCCTCGGGTTGGGTTCGTGGTACAGCTCGACATCCGTTCGGATGATCTTGTTGTCGTAGCGCTCGAGCCGGATGAGCTTGCCGGTCACGTGCTGACGGAAGTGATCGGGAACTTCCACATTGCGTCCACGGACGATCACCGGCCGGTTCTGCGTGCTGACGACGGCAGTGTCCATACGCCCTCCACCCTGAGCTTTCGGCGGTCACCGCGCAGGCCGGTTGACGCAGACACTCCGTGGACCGTGCTCGGTGGCGACTGCTGCTGCCTACGCGGTCAGGTCGACCCCACGCTAGCCCGAGGTCGCCCAGGCGGCTAGACCACCGACACGCCGGCCTTATCCATCCGTGCGGTCGGGCATCGGGAGGTGGCGAGGCGTGGCGGCGACGACCGCCGCGCCCAGGACGTCCCAGCCGGCCGTGTCCAGTGCGCGAAACGCCTCAGCCAGCGTGGCGCCGGTCGTCGTGATGTCGTCGACCACGACCACCGTTCGCCTCGAGTCCTCTGGCGCCGGCCGAGCCGCGAAGGCGCTGGTCAGGTTGGCACGGCGCGCTTCGGTGGACAGTCCGGCGGAATCAGCCACCCGACGGGTCAACCGCAGCACCGGCCGGACTCGATGACCGGGCACGTGCCGCGCGAGATGACGCACGTGGTCACCGCCCCGCGAGCGGGAAACGGCGCGCGACGACGGCACCGAAACAAGTAAGGGTGCGGGTCGCGCGGACGTGACGGCCCGAACCGCGGCGGCCAGCCGTGCCCCAAGTTCCGGGCCGAGGTCGCGGCGCCCGCGCTCCTTGTAGGCGAGCAGCGCCGTGCGCAGGGCGCCGTCGTACCGGTCAGCCGCCCAGCACGGACGTCCGGAGATGGTCAGGCACTGTGGGCGTCGCACCGGTACGCAGTGCCGGCACAGCGCAGAACCGGCCCGTCCGCACGCCACGCAGCACACCGGGAAGACGAGCTCGAGCGCTCCCGACCAGACGTCCCAAGGCATACGAGCACCCTGCCCGACCGTGACCTGCCGACCGCCGCGCCAACGTCGCCTGTGGGCACGGCGCGGGTACCTGTGGACAGTTGGCTCCGAACTACTGGAGGTAGGTCGGACTCGTCCCGCGGACGGTGATGTCCGACGCGCCGAACGGACTCGTCCAGGTGTTCGTGCGCTGCACAAAGATCGCGCCGCCCGCCGATACCCACGGGAACTGGTTCGGCGCCGCGGCGATCTGCCGAGCCGCCGACGGCAGGTTGATACGGCTGCGCTCGGTCCATACCGAGCCGTCCGACCGCACCGACCACACGCCGTAGCTCTGACCGGCCGTACCGACGACGTAGAGAGTCGTGTCGTCGTTCCACGCCACGTCGCTCACGTCCACGTCGGACGGGGTGACCGACACCAGCTTGTCGATGGTCACCGCCGTCTTGCTGGCCCGCTCGACCGTCCCCACGTACACCTCGGCCGATCCGTCGGCGCCCCCCAGGACGAGCGCGATCCGTACCGCGTCCCGGCTCAGGCTGACGGCCTTGACCGTCCCGGCCTGCCCGTTCGGAAGGGCTACCTGGCTCGGACCGGAGCCGGTCGGGACGCGCCACAACGTCGGCCCGTTCCCGACCCACAGCTCAGGTTGGCCGGGCGCCCACGCCGCCCGGGTCAACGGACCCGCTCGCACACCGGAGTCGTGCAGACCCGTCTGTCGCGTGCCGACCAGCAGCCGCGACGTCTCGGGCGGTCCGGCGATGCCCGCCACCGGGTAGTCGTCCGCACCGTTGGCGTCCTGCGCCAGGGCCACCGACGTGAGGGCGGTCCCCTTGGCCCCGAGCGGGCCGCGCAACGGCTGCCCGTCCGCACCGTGCACCGTGCCGTCGTCGGCCACGAAGAAGGCCAGCGGAACCGTCCCGATACCCAGCGCCGGCCCGAAGTCCGACGCCCCGAACGGATCCGGCAGGCCACTGACCGCCACCGGCCGTTTGCCGTCGGTGATGCGGAACGTCGACAACTGCGCTGAGTTCAAAGTTGCCGCGAGCTCGGCGGCCACGCGTTGCCGCGCCTCGCTGTCCAGTTGGCTGCTACCGGGCAGTTCGACGACCGTCGGGCTGCCGGCCACGATGCGCGCAGTGGCGGCCGTGAACTGGTCGGGCAACTTGATCACAGCCTGAGTCAGCTCAGGTCGCGGGCCGGCAATCAGCTGGCTCAGCAGCCAAGCGGCCAACGGCTGGCCGATCAGAGGGCTGTACCGCGGATCGGCGACCAGACGCTGGGCCGACGGGTCCAGGAAGTAGAGAGGATGGGCCTGGTAGGACTGCTCGAGCTCCGACTCGGTGATCAGCACGCCAGGCTGCAGACTGTCGATCCGCCACTGCCCGTTTTCCTGCTCCAGGGTGAACGAGAGGGGCAAGGGATCGCTGGCCGTCCCGTCCCCGTGGACGGACGGCGCGTAGATGCCCGAGGAGTCGATCGTGCCCAGCCGCTCCGCGGTGACCGTCAGCTGGTTGCTGTTGGGGTCGAACAGGCCGACCTGATAGTTGTCGGCCACGACATTCACCGGGCTGTCCGACCACTTGGTGCGGGCATCGGTGGTCAAGAACTGTTTGGCGGCAGCGTGCTTGTCGTCTGCGGTGCTGAGATTGGCGGCCAAGAAGCCCTGGACGATCGCCCGTGGCTGCGCACCCTGCGGCGGCCGTGACACCACCGCCGGTTCGGGCGGCCCGAGCGTGTTACTACGGATCACTTCGGGCGCGGACGAGGACGGAACCCCCGAACAGGCCGCCAGGACGAGCACGACGGGCCCGAGCGCGGCCATCGCCCAGCGCCGGGTCACGCCTGCACCTGCGCGGCCACCGGTTCGCGGACGCTCGCCGGGCCCGGCTCGAGGGGCAGCGGCGACGCCGACAGTTCGTCGCCCGACCTCCGGGGCAGAGTGAGCCGGAACTGGGCACCGGCACCACGCTCGCCCCAGGCCTGCAACCAGCCGCCGTGCAGCCGCGCGTCCTCGAGGCTGATGGCCAGGCCCAGGCCGGTGCCGCCGGTGAGCCGGCTACGCGACGGGTCGCCGCGCCAGAAGCGGTTGAAGACGAGGCCCGCCTCACCCGGCCGCAGCCCGACGCCCAGATCGCGCACCGTCACCGCGACCGCCCGCTCGTCACCGAAGACGGTCACGACCACGGGTCGGCCTTCGCCGTGGTCGAGGGCGTTGGCCAGGAGGTTGCGCAGGATGCGCTCGACCCGGCGGCCGTCTATCTCGACCGGCACCGGCGACGGCGGCAGATTGACGACCAGCTCGCTGCCGTGCCGCTCGGCGAGCATGCGGCTGGCGTCCACGGCGTTGCCCACGACGGTGCGTAGGTCGTCGACCTCGAGCTCCAGCCGCGCGACCCCCGCGTCGTACCGGGAGATCTCGAGGAGGTCGGTTAACAACGTCTCGAAGCGGTCCAGCTCGGCAATCAGCAACTCGGCGGAGCGCGCCAGCTGCGGTGGAAACATGCTTCGTTCGGCGTGCAGAAGTTCGGCGGCCATGCGGATCGTGGTCAATGGGGTTCGCAGCTCGTGCGAGACGTCGCTGGTGAACCGGCGCTGCAGCCGCGACAGTTCCTCGAGCCGGCGGATCTGGCCCTGGAGGCTGACCGCCATCTCGTTGAACGCCTGGCCCAGTCGCGCGATGTCGTCCGAACCCCGAACCGGGATCCGCCGCGCCAGGTCTCCCCCAGCGAGACGGGCGGCGGTCTGCGCCACGACCCGCACCGGCGCGACTACCTGCCGGATGACCAGTAGCACGATGATCGCGACGAAGAGCACGAAGCCCAGCGAGACGAGGATGACAGTGCGCTGGACGAGAGCGATGTTGTCCTGCTCACCGGTGAGTGGGAACAGGTAGTAGACCTCGAACAGGCCGCCCTGCAGTGGCCGTACCGGCTCGCCGACGATAAGGCCAGGCGCAGTCGACACGTTCGAGGTATCGACGATGCGGGCGTACTGGATGGCCACGTTGCCGGTCTGCACCAAGGCACGCATCCGGGACGGGATGCTGGTGGCGTTGCTGCCTGCGACCGGGACGGCCGAGGACGGCGACAAGATCGAGATCGCGTAGAAGCCCGAGACGTTGGTCGATCCGGTCAGCTCGGTAACGGCTGCGGCCGCGCCCGCGTTCGAGCCGGCCACGTCGTTCGGGTTGACGTCGGCCAACAGACGCTGCGCGATCTCGCGGCCGCTGCTGGCCTGCAGCAGGGCGGCGTCCCGCTTCGCGTGCAGGATGCCTGCGGAGATCTGGTCGACGAGGAACACTCCGAGTACCAGGACCACGGCGCCGGCCACGGCGGTCGTCGTCGCGGCCACGCGCAGCTGCAGGGAGCCCCGCCAGGTACGCGCAACGACGGCGCCCCACGTACGAGCCTGATCCCGGACGACCCGCCAGCCCTGTCGGGTCCGACCGGTCAGACGGCTCGCCGCAGCCGCCGCAGGTGACTCGGCACCGTCCGGCTCGACCGTCGGTCGCTCGATCGGCAATTGCACATCGGATGCGCTCACGGGGGCCCGGCTTTGTACCCCACGCCGCGCACGGTCAGCACCACCTCGGGACGCTCGGGATCGCGCTCGACCTTGGACCGCAGCCGCTGCACGTGGACGTTAACGAGCCGGGTGTCCGCGGCGTGCCGATAGCCCCACACCTGCTCCAGCAACACCTCACGGGTGAACACCTGGCGCGGCTTGCGGGCGAGCGCAACGAGCAGGTCGAACTCCAGCGGAGTGAGCGCGATCGCCGAACCGTCCCGGGTTACCTGGTGAGCAGGGACGTCGATGCTCACCGCCGACTCCGGCGGCCCGATCTGCAGGGTCTCGCTGACGACGTCCTCGTGGTGCCGCAGCCGCGCCCGCATCCGGGCGACGAGCTCCTTCGGCTTGAACGGCTTCACCACATAGTCGTCGGCTCCGGACTCCAACCCGAGCACGACATCGACGGTGTCAGTCTTCGCGGTCAACATGATGATCGGGACGCCGCTCTCGGCCCGCAGCGCCCGGCAGACGTCCAGGCCGGAGAACCCGGGCAGCATCAGGTCGAGCAACACGATGTCCGGCTTGGTGTCGTGGAACACCTGCAGCGCTCGGCTGCCGTCGAGCACGAAGGACGGCTCGAAGCCGTCGGCACGCAGGACGATCCCGAGCATCTCGGCGAGCGCGGAGTCGTCGTCGACCACCAGGGCGCGCGGTTTCATGCGCACATGGTGGCACCTCGGGCCGTGTGGGCGGCGGTTTCGCCGGTTACCGCGGGCGAACCCGGGTGATCACGACGCGCGGGCGGCCTGGCGGGCCCGGGCGCGCTCACGCTGCTCGACGAAGCGAGCGGCCTGTGCGTCCAACGTCGTCATGAACTCGGCCAGCTCCGCCCGTGCGGCTTCGCCACGGCCGCCCAGGTCGTCACGCTCGAACACCCGCCAGAACTTGAGAACGGGAGTGACGACCTCGTCGTGGTGCAGGCGCAGGTCGTAGATGCCTGCCTTGGCGATGACGACGGAGTTGCGTACGAAGTCCGGCATACCGGCACCGGGCATGGTGAATCCGACGACCTCGTCCCGGACCGCCTCCATGGTGTCGTCCGGCGCGACGTCGAACGCCGCCGCCACGAGATTGCGGTAGAAGACCATGTGCAGGTTCTCGTCGACCGCGATGCGGGCCAGCAGTTGCTCGGCAAGCGGGCAGCCGGTCGACCGCCCGGTATTGCGATGTGAGATACGGGTGGCCAGCTCCTGGAACGACACGTAGGCGACCCCCTGCAACATCGTCTTGTCGCCCGAGTCGTAACCCGCGCTCATGTGCGCCATCCGCAGGCGTTCCAGCTCGACGGGGTCGACGCCGCGGGTCACGACCAGGTAGTCGCGCAGGGCGATGCCGTGGCGCCCCTCCTCCGCCGTCCAACGACCGACCCATTCGCCCCACGCGCCGTCGTGCCCGAACCGGGTGGCGATCTCACGGTGATACGAGGGCAGGTTGTCCTCAGTGAGCAGATTGACGACCATCGCGGTCTGAGCGACCGGATCGAGCGCCGACTCTTCTGGTCGCCAGTCGGTGCCACCGAGGAACGCGAAGTCCCGTCCGCGGCCCCACGGCACGTAGTCGTGCGGCATCCACTCCTTGGCCAGCCGGAGATGACGTTCGAGGTTGGCCTCCACCACCGGCTCCAGTTCGTGCAGCAGCCGAGTCTGCAAGGTGGCGGTCATGTCGACCAGGCTACCGGCGCGGTCGCCGTCCACGGCCGCTGCGGCTAAGGGACGGCGTCGCGCATCGCGGCGACCATCCGCGCAATCTGTTCGGGCGTGCTGCGCGCCGCCTGGAAGAGCGTCTGCTGGCCGCCGCGGACGCGCTGCGGACATGCGGCGATTGGGACCTAAGCCGCAGCGTTTAGAGAGATCGGCTAGTAGCGGTAATGGTCCGACTTGTAGGGACCGGCCACGTCGACGCCGATGTAGGCCGCCTGCTCCTTCGAGAGCGCAGTCAGCTTGGCGCCCAACGCGTCGAGGTGCAGGCGCGCGACCTTCTCGTCCAGTCGCTTGGGAAGCACCGCAACTCCGGGCCGGCCGTCGGCGCTGACGTAGGCGTGCCGGTTCGTGAACAGCTCGATCTGGGCGATCGTCTGGTTCGAGAACGACGTCGACATGACGAAGCTCGGATGGCCGGTGGCGTTGCCGAGGTTCAGCAGCCGGCCCTCGCTCAACACGATGATCGAGTGTCCATCCGGAAACACCCACTCGTGGACCTGCGGCTTGACCTCGTTCTTGACAATGCCGGTGACCTTGGCCAGCCCGGCCATGTCGATCTCGTTGTCGAAGTGCCCGATGTTGCCGACGATCGCCTGGTGCTTCATCTGCGCCATGTGCTCGGCCAGGATGATGTCTTTGTTGCCCGTGGCGGTGATGAAGATGTCCGCCATGCCGACGACGTCGTCCAGAGTCACGACCTGCACACCGTCCATCGCGGCCTGCAACGCGCAGATCGGGTCGATCTCGGTCACGACGACCCGAGCGCCCTGTCCGCGCAGGGATTCCACGCAACCCTTGCCGACGTCGCCGTAGCCGAAGACCACCGCCAGCTTGCCGCCGATCATGACGTCGGTCGCCCGGTTGATCCCGTCGATCAACGAGTGTCGGCATCCGTACTTGTTGTCGAACTTGCTCTTGGTCACTGAGTCGTTGACGTTGATGGCCGGGAAGAGCAGCGTCCCGGCCCGCTCGAACTCGTAGAGCCGGTGGACGCCGGTCGTCGTCTCCTCGGTGACTCCGACGATGCCCGCCGCCATGCGCGTGTACCGGCCGGGGTGTTCGACGATCGAGCGGCGCAGGGTGTCAAGGATGATGCCGTACTCCTCGGCGTCGTTGTCCTCCGCCTGCGGCACGGCGCCGCCGGCTTCGAACTCGACGCCCATGTGGATGAGCAGCGTGGCGTCGCCGCCGTCGTCGACGATCGAGTCGGGACCGCTGCCGTCCGGCCAGGTCAGCATCTGCTCGGTGCACCACCAGTACTCGGGCAGCGTCTCGCCCTTCCAGGCGTAGACCGGGACGCCCTGCGGATCGTCCACCGTGCCCCGCGGGCCGACGACGACCGCGGCCGCCGCGTGGTCCTGGGTGGAGAAGATGTTGCAACTGACCCACCGCACGTCCGCGCCGAGGGCGACCAGCGTCTCGATGAGCACCGCGGTCTGGACGGTCATGTGCAGCGAACCGGCCACCTTCTTGCCTCGTAGCGGCTGCTGCCCGGCGTACTCCCGGCGCAGGGCCATCAGCCCGGGCATCTCGTGCTCGGCGAGCTGGATCTCCTTGCGGCCGAACGCGGCCAGGGACAGGTCGGCGACCTTGAAGTCGCTGACCGAACCGGCCGAGTCGGGAACGAGGGTGACGGTCACGTGGTCTCCTGAGGCTGAGGGTTGCGGGTAGGTGTGGTCGTCGTCGGTGGCCAGGCGCCGGTAGATCGCCGCCTCGGGCGGCGCGGCGGCCCGGTGGATCGGCCCGAACCAGTCGTCGACGGCTCGGGCCAGCGCCGCGTCGGTGCGCATGCGTAACTCGAAGGCGACATCGGTGATGCCGAGGTCGTGGGCGTCGACGAGCTCACGCAACCGCTGCAGACGCTCGACGTGCCGCGGGCCGTAGTGCCGATGACCGCCGGTGGTACGCAACGGGATGACCAGACCGGCCTGCTCCAGGTAACGCAGCATCCGCTGGGACCACCCCGTGATGGCCGCCGTCTGCTGCATGGTCATCGCCGTCATCGCGGCGAACCCTACCACGGTCGTGTCAGATTTTCGTCAAGCTCCGGTGGTAGCGCGGAAGATAGTGCCGTTGCCGGTGAGCAGACACGAGCTACCGGCCGCAACGAACACGGCGTACCCCCGATCCAGGGCGGCCCGATCATCGCCGGCCACGACCTCCAGCTCACCGGCCGTGCACAACAGAATCTCCGCGCCCTCTGCGACCAGGGTGGTGGGACCGTCGATGTCGATGACGCTCAACGCGAAGTCGGGCACGGGCGTGACGAACGCACGCCCGCCCGCGGCGCCCGGCAGGACCAGGCAGAGCGGGTCGGCGAGCGGGACGAACTCGGTGATCGCCAGCACCTCGGCCACGTCGACGTGCTTCGACGTGAAAGCGCAGCGCAGCACGTTGTCGCTGTTCGCCATGACTTCGACGCCGACACCGGACAGATAGGCGTGCACATTGCCAGCACCGAGGTAGACCGCTTCGCCCGGCGCGAGCCGGACGGCGTTGAGCAGCAGCGACAACAGCACGCCGGGATCGTCGGGGTACTGCTCGGCCACGGTGGCCGCGAAGGAGGCGGCCAGCCGCCAGGGACCGTCGGCGTCGGCCAACCGTTTGGCCGCCGGCACCACCGCGGCGAGCAGAGCGCCGCGGTCCGGTGCCGCGAGCTCGAGCCAGCTCCGGAACAGGGTGGCCAGGCCCTGGGCCTGCACGAGCTGGCGCCGGTAAGGCCCGAGTTCAGGGACGCCGAGGGCGTCGAACAGAGGCAGGGTGGCCTCGACCGGGCGAAAACCGCACAGCGCGTCGAAGGGCGACAGCGCACACAGCAACTCCGGCTTGTGGTTGCGATCCCGGTAGTTGCGCTGCGGGGCGTCGCGGGGCACGTCCCGCTGGTCTTCGGCGGCGTAGCCCGCCTCCGCCTGGGCCCGATTGGGGTGCACCTGCATGGACAACGCGCGGTCCGCCGCCAGCACCTTGAGCAGGAACGGCAGCTGCCGGCCGAAGCGCTGGGCGTCGCGGCGTCCGAGCAGGCCCGACGGGTCGGTGGCGATGAGGTCGTCGAGCGGCATGTCGTGCGCTCGCGCCCGCGACGGGTCGTCGGGGTGCGCGCCGAACCACAACTCGGCGACCGGCTCGTCGGTTGCGTCGACGCCGAGCAGCTGCGGAATGGCGGTGCGCGAGCCCCAGTCGTAGCGGCGGATCGCACCGTCCAGGGCGGTCAGCGCGGCGGCCACACAGCTGACCCTAAGGGATGTCGCCGTTACCGGCATTTCGGGACGGAGGTAATGGATACGCTCTCGCCGTGCGCAGGGCAGGTCAGGGCGTCATCGGATCTCCGGACACGTAGGCGTGCGCCGGCCGTCTGAGTCGCTGCTCGTCCGCCTCGGGCTTGCCGCCGAGTACGAGCGGGACGGCGCTTACGTGCGCGCGGTCGAGGAATACGAGCAGGCGCTCACGGAATGCCAGCGCGCTTACGGCCCGGACCATCCGTACACCCTCAACGTGGGCCACAATCTCGCTCAGGCCTACCACTCCGCCGGGCGCTTGACCCCAGCGATCGACCTGTACCGCCGGACGTTGGCCGCCTCGGAGCGCACCTTGGGGCCGGATCATCCCGACACGGTCGCGTCCCGCAACGGCCTGGGTCACGTCTATCTGGCCGCGGAGCTGACCGCAGAGACCATTCCGCTCTGGGAGCAGGTATTTCGAGCCCGTCACCGGACGCTCGGTCCTGACGATCCGGCCACCGTGGGGGCTGCGCACAACCTGGCTCATGCGTTCCTCACGGCGCAGCGGATGGAGGAAGCCATCCCCGCACTCGAACAGTCGTTGGACGGGTACGCGCGCGTCTACGGCGCCACCCACCCGGACACGGCCGCGGTCCGAGACAATCTGGCCAGCCTCCGCGAAACCCAGGCGCGGCTCGCTACCGCGCTGTGGCGGATGGAGCAACTGGCGGCGTTGCTCGAACAATCTCTGGGGCCGCACGCCCGCGAGACCTTGGCGGCCCGCTACGCGCTGGCCACGGGCCATCGCATGGCCGGACGTGTCGAGCCGGCCGTGGCCGTCGGAGACCAGGTCCTCGGCGACCAGGAACGGGTATTCGGCCCGGACGATCCCGACACGCTGCGCAGTCGGCGCGAACTCGGGATGGCCTACGAGGGGGTCCGGCGATGGTCGGACGCGCTGCGCCAACACGAACGCGCCCTGCGCGACCGGGAACGGACCCTGGGCCGCGACCACGCCGACACGGTGCAATCGCAAGCTGACGTCATCCGGGTGCGGCGTTGGTTCCCGGCTCCCGGCTGAGGGTCACGGCAGCGGCCGAGGCGTCCGCGTCCGCGGTTCCGGCCGAGGGCGGAGTGCGGTCGACGTCCGGTTCCAGATAGATCACGCGGGCCTCGGGCACCGCGCTTCGCACTCGCTGCTCGGCGGCGTCGATCGCTGCCGCCACCGTCGCCAGGTCGGTCGACGGCGCGAAGGCGACCTTGGCGGCGACGAGCAACTCTTCAGGCCCCAGGTGCAGGGTCCGCAGGTGGATCACCCGGTCGATACCGTCACCGACCAGCAGAGTGGCGATGGCCGTCACCTTCTCGGGAGCGGCCGCCTCGCCGAGCAGCAGGCTCTTGGTCTCGACGACGAGCACGCAGGCCACCGTGATCAGCAGCGCGCCGATGGCCACTGTGCCCAGGCCGTCCCATCGGCCGTTGCCCGTGATCTCGGTGAGCAGCACGCCGAGCAGCGCCAAGGCTAGACCGATCAGGGCGGCCACGTCCTCGAGCAGTACGACCGGGAGCTCGGGGATCTTCGCCCGCTTGATGAACGACAGCCAGCTGCCGCCACCCTTGAGAGGCGTGGACTCGCGCACGGCCGTGCGTAGCGAGAACGACTCGAGGCCGATGGCCGCGAACAGCACGACGTAGGCCACGACCGGTGACTCGAGCGGATGCGGATGCCGCACCTTCTCCACGCCCTCGTAGAGCGCGAACAGGCCACCGGCGGAGAACAGCATCAAGGCGACGAGGAAGCCGTACACATAGCGGTCACGCCCGAAGCCGAACGGGTGATCAGCCGTGGCCGCCCGCCGCGACCGTTTGCCGCCGACGAGCAGCAGGACCTGATTGCCCGAGTCGACGACCGAGTGCACCGCTTCGGCCAGCATCGACGTGGACGTGGTGAT
>CAXTNQ010000044.1:0-17474 GCA_964245745.1 uncultured Jatrophihabitantaceae bacterium | reverse complement strand
ACTTTGGGATATCCCGCCTTGGCGCCCCTTTCCCGCTAGCGGGGGAGTTCGCGGGGAGAGCCGCGACCGGGCGACTCGGGGAGATACCGCCTGAACCCTGCGGCGGTCAGCCAAGTTGCAGGCGCACGCAGCGCCAACGTCCGTCCAGAGCCTCGAGCCGCGCGGCGACCGCCCGCACCCGCTGACCGGAGTCGACCACCACGGCGAGCTCGCTGACCCCTGGAGCCGGGTAGGACGCCCGCACCGATCGGATCGTCGGGGCCTGCCGCCAGCCGGGACGTACCCCCCGTTCGAGATCACCGCAGAGGTGCGCGTAGACGCGATGGCTCAGGTGCGGGGCGAGCTGACGGACCGATCGCCGACCGGCCAGCGTCTCGAAGATCGCGATGAGCAGGCGGCGACCGAAGGCCTGCGCGTCGGGCAGCTCGAGCCCCTCGAGATCGGGCGCGATCGGCCGGAGCAACCGGGGGGTCGGCCCCGCCGGGGCAAACGGGAGCGGCGAATCATGCGGGCCGACGAGCGCCAGGTGACGAGCTGGCCGCTCATCGTCGAAGGGCGGCTCGCGGCGCGGTGCGGGGCGCACCTGCACCACCCGATCCGGGACAGCGGCTGCGGTCACGGCGTACCTCCCGGGTGATCGGCCGGTGCGCGTAGCACCTGACCGGGTCGGATCAGGTTGGGGTCGGGACCGATGAGGTCCCGGTTGGCCGCGTACCACGTCGGCCATGCAGCGGCGACGTGCCGAGCATCGGCGTGCGGTCCGAGCCGCCGTGCCGCGATCAGCCACAGCGAGTCCCCGCGCCGCACGGTCACCCTCGGGTGCTCGGAGCGTCCGTCGGCGACTGCCGACGCAGGCGGCGCAGCGATCGCGGTCGGTACAGCTGTCGCCGGCGGCGCGGGCGGTGCGGGTCGCGCAGGTGTGCGCTGGGGTGGCTCCGTCGGCGACACCGGCCAGCGCGGAGCGTCCGGTGACGGTGCAACGGGAGTCGGACTCGGTCCGGTGGGCCAGGCGGCGCTGCCGCCGACGGTGGGCGGCGTCGACTCCGCAGGCCGTAACGAGGGGTGGACGACGGCGGCCGCAACGCTGCTCGCGGGCGAGGCGGCCGCGCTCACTGCCGCCGGAGCGACGATCACCGACAGGCCCGCCGTCCCGGCCACCACTCGCAGGAGGACAGCCGGCACGATGCGCCGGCTGAGCCAGCGTGCGCACCGGCCGGGTACGCCGGGCAGTTCGGCCGCAGCAGCGGCGACCAGCGCGACGCCCGTCCACGCCGCGAGTGCCCACAGCGCGGTGGCGGCGAGCTGCGCGGCTATGCCGTCGGCACCGACTCGGTCGGCCCAGGTTCCGGGCGCACCGGCGTCGTGGACGAGCTGCGCCGGCGCTCCGCGAAGCGCGATCAGGACACCCGCAACCACGGCGAGCCAAATGCTTCTTCGCAGCATCGTTTAACCTCCATTTGCCTTCGTTTGCTTGTATAGACGGAGGATGAGTGGTCGTCAAGACGTGATTGGATGCCGCGGTGCGTTGGGCTCAGCTGTTCGCGGACCTCGAGGCGCAGGCGTCAGCCCTGGAGGCGGCGCAGCGGTCGGGCGAGGTCACCGAGCGGGCCCGGGTCGAGGCGAGCCGTCTCGGGCTGGCCGAACGACTGCGCGTCGCCGAGGGTCCGGTGCTGCTTCGCTGCCAGGGCGGGTCGACGGTGCGTGGCGTCGCGGCGCGGCAGGGCGCCGGCTGGTTGCTGTTGACCGACGAAGCCGGCGCGGACTGCCTCGTGAGGGTGGCCGCCGTCGGTGTGATCACCGGTTTGGCTCGATGGACCGCGAGCGCGTCCACTGACGCCGTCAGTTCTCGACTCGGCCTCGGACACGCGCTACGGGCCGTCGCGACCGACCGGTCGGTGGTCCGGGTCGTTCTGGTTGACGGCACGACAATTGACGGCACGCTCGACCGAGTGGGGGCCGACTTCGCCGACGTCGCCGTCCACGCGGCCGGTGAATTGCGCCGCACCGCAGACGTCCGCACGGTGGCGACGGTGCCGTTCTCGGCGATCGCGCTTGTCCGTAGAGCGTGACCGCGCCGTCACCGTGATCTCTGGTCGCCCTTCTCGCGCGAGCGCGAGTTCGCGGCGGAGCCGCGACCGGGTGAGCTAGCAAATACAGCTAGTCCGGCGCGTCGGTGGCGTCGACCTCGACGAAGGGGTGCTCGGCGACGAATTGGCGCGTCTCGTCGTACATGCGCGCGATGTAGGCCTCGAGCTTCGTGCGCTCGACCCGCCACTGCCCGCGGCCGCCGATCTTGATCGCCTCGAGCTCACCGTTGCGCACCAGGGCGTACGTCTGTGACGCCGAAGTGTTCAGAACCTCGGCGACGTCGGCCAGAGTCAGAAAGCGGTCGTTGGCCATGGCGGGCTGCGCAACCTCCGTCGTTACCTCGGTCGAACGACGTGCAGATCGTAGGGCCAGGTTCGCCGTCGCCGACCGGTATCCACAGGCCGGATTCGTCAGGTTGCGCTGGGTGATGCACGATATGCCGCGTGACGGCGACCGCGACTCCCACCGCAGGGTCCTCGGCCCCGGCGTCCCAGCCGACATCGTCGTCGCGTCCGCGGCGGATCCGGCCGGCCCGTTGGCTGGACGCCCGGCTCATAGTCGGCATCGCGCTCGTTGTCGGTGCCGTGCTGCTGGGTGCGAAAGTGATCACTGCGGCGGACGCGACCACGCCGATGTGGGCGGCCGCCCGTGACCTCGCCCCAGGCGCCGTCCTCACGTCAGACGATCTCGTCGCCCAACGAGTCCGGCTGTCGGACGCGGCAAGCCGGTACGTAGGCACGTCGACGCCGATCCAGGGACGCACCCTGGCTCGTCCTTTGTCCGCGGGAGAGTTGGTGCCGTCCGCCGCGCTGGTCACGACGCCGCCCAGCACCACGGTCACGGTGCCGCTCAGCTCGACCAACGCTCCGAAGATCGCGCGAGGTCAACGCATTGAACTGTGGGTGACCACGAAGACCTGCAGCGCGGTGCCGATCCTCGACGACGTGACCGTCCAGGACGTGCAGACCAACACCGGCGGCGCGTTCGGCACCGGCACGACGCAGGGCGTCGTCGTCCGCGTTCCGGCCGGTCAAGCCCAGCGGCTGGTCACGGCCCTCGCGCTCGACGGCGCGGTGGTACGTGCAGGGGTCCTGGACGGCCCTCCGGCGGCCGATGCCAACGGGCATCTCACGCCGCTCGACGCCTGCATCGCCGCAACCCGATGAAGCTGCCGGTCGCGAGTGCGGCCGCCGGGGCGGGTTGGGAGGCCGCGTGGGTGCTGGCTTTCGACGGCGCCGATCTGGGCGTGGCCGTCGTCCGGCGCTGCGTCGACGTCGTGGAACTGCTGGCGGTGGCCGCGAGCGGCCAGGCACGCGCCGTTCTCGTGGACGCCAGCCTGCGCCAGTTCGACGCCGACGCCGTAGACCGGCTGCGGCACTCGGGAGTCGCCCCTGTCGGCGTGGTACCGCGAGGCGCCGACGCCGTCGAGGAGCGGTTCCGGATGCTCGGTGTCGACCACGTCGTGCCGGCGGACGCGGATGCGGCGGTGGTCGCGACGGTCGTCACGGACGCCGTCACCCTCGCGACCCTGTCCGGGGAACCCGACCACGGCTTCGGCAACCCCGCGACCGCCACCGCCGGCGTCGTTGCGCCGACCGGCGACCCGGTGGCCGCGCAGCCGGAGCGGCACGGGACCGTCCTGGCCGTCTGGGGGCCGACCGGTGCACCGGGACGCACGACCGTCGCCGTCACGTTGGCCGACGAGCTGTCCCGGCTCGGATGCGCCACTTTGTTGATCGACGCGGACGTCTATGGCGGCGTGGTCGCGGCCGTCCTCGGGCTGCTCGACGAGTCGCCGGGACTGGCCGCCGCGTGTCGGCAGGCCGCCACCCGGCGGTTGGCGCCCGAACTGCTGGGCGGCCTCGCCTGGCAACTGACGCCGACTTTGCGCGTCCTGACCGGCATCCCGCGTGCCGACCGTTGGCCCGAGCTGCGACCGGCCGCGCTGCCCTCGGTGCTGGCCGCCGCGCGTGGACTGGCCGACTTCACGATCGTCGACTGTGCGTTCTGCCTGGAACAGGACGAGGAGTTGAGCTTTGATTCGTTGGCCCCCCGCCGCAACGGAGCGACGCTGCAGATCCTCGATGCGGCCGACATCGTGCTCGCGGTGGGGGCCGCGGACCCGATCGGCATGCAGCGCTTCATCCGTGGCCTGTCGCAGCTCCAGGACGCAGAGATCCCGGGACCGGTGTGGCCGGTGCTCAACCGGGTGCGCAAGCGAGTCGTTCCCGGAGATCCAGGCGCCGAGCTGTCCGCAGCCTTGGAACGCTTCGCGGGACGGACGCCGCACGCCCTGCTGCCCGACGACGGCGACGCGCTCGACGCGGCGCTGGCCAGCGGGCAGACCCTGGCCGAGATCCGGCCGCGATCGCCGTTGCGGTCGGCGGTTGTCGAACTGGCCGAGTCGCTGGCCGAGTCATTGCCTGGGTCGTTCGCCGGGGCTGCGCCGTCCCGGCGGGGGAGCCGGCGGTTGGTCGGGCGACGGCGCTGACCCGCTCGACGTTTCGGATCGACCGCACCGCAAGTCTTTGTACGCTGACCAGGTGACCGACCGTCTGTCCGCACTGGACGTGTCGTTCCTGTACCTCGAGGGACGAAACACGCCGATGCACGTGGGCGGAGTGGGCATTTTTCAGCCGCCGGGGTCGGCCGAACCGTTCGACTACGACCGCCTGGTGACCCTGCTCGAGCAGCGGATCGCTCTGGTGCCTAGGTATCGGCAGAAGGTGCGCTTCGTGCCCGGGCATCTGGCCAACCCCGTGTGGATCGATGATCCCGCGTTCGACATCACGTACCACGTCCGCCGCTCGGCGCTGCCCCGTCCCGGCTCGGACGAGCAGTTGTGGGAGTTCTGCGCCCGGATCCAGTCCCGACCGCTGGACCGGCATCGGCCGTTGTGGGAGATCTACCTGGTAGAAGGCTTGGCCAACGGCCGCATCGCCATCGTCACCAAGACGCATCACGCGCTGGTCGACGGCATCGGTGCCGTGGACATCAGCCAGGTGATTCTCGATGCCAGCCCTCAGCCGCGGCCGACCGAGGAGGACATGTGGTTGCCGCGTCCGGAGCCGTCCGCGACCCGGCTGGTCGCGGACGCGCTGACCGACGTGTTACGACAGCCGGCGTCCCTTGTCGACACCGTGCGACTCGGCGTGAACGACGCGCGGGCGACGGTGGGCCGGATCGGGGAGACGGTCGGCGGCTTGGTGTCGGCGGCGCGAGTGGCGGTGCGTCCCGCGCCGTCCAGCCCGCTCAACGTGGAGATCGGAGAGCAACGCCGGTTCGCCGTGGCTCGGACGCGCCTCGACGATTACCGGCAGGTGCGCGGCCGGCACCGGTCGACGATCAACGACGTCGTACTGGCCAGCGTGGCCGGGGCCCTGCGGGGGTGGCTGTTGTTCCGCGGCGAATCCGTCACGCCAGCCACGACGGTGCGCGCCATGGTGCCGGTGAGTGTGCGCGACCGTGCCTCCGACAGCGTCGGCACTGCCGGCAACCTGGTGTCGGCGTTCTTCGTCGACCTGCCGGTCGGCGAGCCCAATCCGCTCATGCGGTTGGCCCAGGTGGCGTACGCGATGAAGGGCCACAAGGAGTCAGGACAGTCCGTCGGGGCGGACGCGCTGGTGGCCCTGTCCGGGTTCGCGCCGCCGACCCTGCACGCGCTGGGCGCGCGGGCCGCGCACGGGCTGACCCGGCGGCTGTTCAACCTGGTCGTCACGAACGTGCCCGGCCCCCAGCACCCGATGTACGCCGGGGGGGCACGCATGCTCGAGATGTTCCCGGTGGTACCGCTGGCCAGGGGTCAGGCGGTGTCGATCGGGCTCACGTCCTATGACGGTGGGCTGTACTACGGGCTCAACGCCGATCGCGACGCGATGGCCGACGTTGACGTGCTGGCGGCGTTGATCGAGGAGTCCTTGGCCGAACTACTGGTGGCGAGCGAGGAGCAGACGACGGGCGGCCGGCGCACGTCGGCTGCGTCGCGCAATGTCCCACCTACGGTGCTCGATTCGGCGTCGACGTCGGCACCCGCGTGAGCCGCCGGGACCAGCCCCATCGGCCGGGTGTACCGCGTCGGCGCCGATGACGGCTGACCCGGCAGGCGCCGACGACGCGCGGTCCGCTGTACCGCGCCGCGGCCTGGTACTGGGCGCGGGCGGGGTGCTCGGCTTTGCCTGGACGGTCGGGGCGTTGTCGGCGCTCGAGGTCGAGGCTCGCTTCGACGCGCGCAGCGTCGACGTCGTGGTGGGTACGTCGGCCGGGTCGGTGATCGCGGCGCTGCTGGCGTGCGGGTCTTCCGTCGACGAGATCCGCCGCCACCACCAGGGCACTCCGGCGCCGGAGGACCCGCCGATCGCCTACCAGTACGACGGGGCGTCGGCACGACCGCCCCGTCCCGGTCTGGGCGTCGGGTCGCCTCGCCTGTTGCTGCAGTCGGTCCGCCACCCGCGGAACGCCTCGGCGGCGGTGACGCTGTCGGGCATGTTGCCGCCCGGCCGGGGCACGCTGCAGCCCGTCCACGCGATGATCGCGGCGCTCACGCCCGCGGAGTCCGACGACGGTTGGCCGAGATGTCCACGGCCGTGGATTGTCGCCACCGACTATCTGACCGGACGTCGCGCGGTGTTCGGTCGCGATCCGTTCGAGGCCTCGCTGGCCGACGCCGTCGTCGCGTCGTGCTCGATCCCGGCCTGGTATCCGCCGATCGCGATCGACGGCCGGCCGTACATCGACGGGGGCACCACCTCGAACACCTCGGTCGACCTGCTCGGCCACCTCGACCTGGACGAGGTGTACGTGCTCGCGCCGATGGCCTCGGTGGTGCCCGATCACCCGCGCTCGCCCGTGGCGCGGATCGAGCGGGCCATCCGGCGGGGCATCACCCGCGGACTGCTCGCCGACGTGGACGTGCTGCGGGCCGCGGGCACCCGGGTGATCGTGGTGACGCCGGGGGCTGAGGATCTCACGGTGATCGGCGCGAATCTGATGAATCCGCGGCGGCGCACCGACGTGTTGACCACGGGCATGCGCACGTCGGCCATCCAGCTGCGCGCGCAGCTGGCCATGCGTCACCGTACGTCCACCCGCGGGCGGCCGGCCGAGCAACGGGACACCGCCGCACGGTGAGGGTCTACCTGCCCGCGACGACCACCCAGCTGCGAGCCCTCGCCCGCGACCGCGAGTTCGGTCCGCCACCGTGGCCAGGCTTCACGGCGGTCGTCTCGACCGCCCCGGATGGGGAGGCCGCGGACTTGCGTTCCGCTGACTCTCAGGACACCGACTCGGACGCGGCTGACGTGAAGAGCACCGACACGGAGAGCGCCGACATCGAGGCCACCGACCGGGAGAGCGCCGAATACGCGGCCGCCGAACGTGCCTCCGACGCATCGCTGCAGCTGCTCGCGACTGACCCGGCCGCGATTCGCCGACGGGTGGTAGTCGCGGCTGACGTTCCGCACGCTCGGTTGTCCGTCCGCGACAACGCAGGGGTGGTCCAGGTGTTGGCGCCGGTGTCCATTGCGGACATCGCCTCCATACACATCGACGACCGCACCGCCGAAGCGGCCGTAACCGCCTGGCTGGCCGAGGCACCGACATTGCCCGGCGGCGTCCACGACGACGGTCTGACGCTCGCGGACCACGCGCTGGGCTGGTACGCGACCCAGGAGTTAGGGGCGCTGCTCGACGAGCTCGAGCCGCCACCGCGCTGAGGCCGGTGCAACGATGGAGGACATGGACGCCATCACGACACCACCGCCGCCCGTCAACGAGCCTGCGCGTGAATATGCCCCGGGATCCGACGAGTCGGCGTCCCTGGCCGAGGCGTTGCGTGAGATGTCGAGTGACCCCGTTGAGCTGCCCATGACCGTCGGCGGGACGCATCGCATGGCCGGTGGGGACCGATTCGCGGTCGTGGCACCGCATCGGTATCGCCTGGTGCTCGGCGAATCGGCGCAGGCGACGCCTAGCGACGTGGAGGCCGCCATCGAGGCGTCCCTGAGTGCGGCGGCCGGCTGGCGGGATCTGCCGTTCGACGAGCGAGCCGCGGTCTTCCTGCGGGCCGCGGATCTGCTGAGCACGAGCTGGCGCGACCGGCTCAATGCGGCCACCATGCTGGGTCAGTCGAAGACGGTGCAGCAGGCCGAGATCGACTCGGCGTGCGAGCTCGCCGACTTCCTGCGCTTCAACGTGCACTTTGCCCGGCAGATCCTCGAGAACCAGCCGATCAGTGCCGTACGCACCTGGAACCGCTCGGACTACCGGCCGCTCGAAGGCTTCGTGTTGGCCATCACGCCGTTCAACTTTACGGCGATCGCGGGCAACCTCCCGACCGCGCCGGCGCTGCTCGGCAACGTCGTGGTGTGGAAGCCGTCCCCGACGCAACAACGGGCCGCGCACGAGATCGTGCGACTGCTCGAGGCAGCCGGTCTGCCACCCGGTGTGATCAACCTGGTGACCGGCGACGGCCACGCCGTCAGTGCGGTGGCGCTGACCCATCCGGCGTTGGGTGGCGTGCACTTCACCGGCTCCACCGCAACATTCCAGCACCTCTGGGGGACGGTCGGAGCGAACATTGCGGGCTACGCAAGCTACCCGCGGCTCGTCGGTGAGACCGGAGGCAAGGACTTCGTCGTCGCGCATCCGTCCGCGGATCCCTCCGCGCTGGTGACCGGTCTGGTGCGTGGTGCTTTCGAGTACCAGGGACAGAAGTGTTCGGCGGCGTCGCGTGCCTACCTGCCGAGGTCGCTGTGGGAGCACGGAGTTCGCGATCAGCTCGTCGCGGCCACCGAGTCGCTGACCTACGGGGACGTCGCCGACTTCACCAACTTCGGCGCCGCGGTGATCGACCGGCGGGCGTTCGATCGCCTCTCCGGTGTCCTGGACCGGCTGCACGCCACGCCTTCGGCCACCGTGCTGGCGGGCGGAAAAGCCAATGACAGCGAGGGATTCTTCGTCCGTCCTACCGTCGTCGTCTCGGACGACCCGACCGACGAGGTCTTCGTGCGGGAGTACTTCGGTCCGATCCTCGCGGTGTACATCTACGACGACGCGAACTGGGCGGCGACCCTTCGTCAGCTCGACGCGGTCACGCCGTACGCGTTGACCGGTGCCGTCTTCGCCACGGACCGCGCCGCTATCGACGAGGCGTCGCAGGAGCTGCGCTTCGCGGCCGGCAACTTCTACGTGAACGACAAGCCCACCGGTGCGGTGGTCGGTCAGCAGCCGTTCGGCGGCGCGCGAGCGTCCGGAACGAACGACAAGGCGGGATCGATCTGGAACCTGCTGCGTTGGGTGTCGCCGCGGGCGATCAAGGAGACGTTCACCCCGGCGATCGATCATCGCTATCCCCACATGGGCTGAGCCGATCATTCTGGCTCACCGGGCAGGGCGACCTGGATCTCGATCGGCTCGTCGGCGTTCAGCGCAACCTCGCCGACGAGGAATCCGCGGCCCGGCAACCCGGGCAGCCGGCCGGGTGGCAGACGTACGCCGAGGGCGTCACCGTCGTGCGGGCCCGGCTGCAGCAGCAGACCCCGGCCGCCGCGCCGCACGTCCGCGGTGATCCCGCGGAAGGCCGTCGCGGCTTCCTGAGCAGACGTCGCTGCGACAACGGCGACTTCACCGCCTCGACTGGCAATCATCGCCGCGAAGCGTTCCGCGAGGTCGGTATCCCGCCACCGGTCGAGGTCGTCGACCAGCCAGAGCAGCGCAGCTCGATGCGCGACGGACTCGAGCTCGGCGTGATCGTTTGGCGTGAACGCGGGCACCGAAACGGTGGCGGCCGCGGTGATCAGTGGCGAGCGAGGTGGGCCGATCACGGCGACGTCGACACCACATTGACGGGTCTGTGCCAACAACATGCACAACGCGGTCGAGCGACCGGACGTCGGCGCCCCGGTGATCAGCAGGCGCGCCGCGCCGGCGAACGGTAGGACGCTGATCGGGGCGGCATCGTCCCCGCCGATCCCGAGCAGCAGGCCGGCACCAGGGCGCTCGTTCAGGTCGGCGCTGCGTACTCGAGGCGGTAGCCGTCTGAGGACGATCGGACCACGCGTTGACGTCGCGCGGGCGGGGAGTTCGGCGGCGACGGCCGTCCCTCCGGGACCGATGCGGCTAATCTCGTCGGAGTCCCACTCCGGCGGCAGGGAGAACTGCACCTCGGCGGCGTCCTCCGTCCGGATCGCTCGCCCCGGCGGCAGCGCGCTCGGCACCCGGCGAAAGTCGAGTCCGGCCAGCGCGAAGTCGCCCCGATCGGCCAGGCGCAGGACGAACTTCGTCGCGGCGACGCCGGCCACGCGCGACGACAGCGTGGTGCGGTCGCCGGTGACGACGACGGTGAAGCCGACCGCCGGACCGTCCCGCATGATCCTGACGAGCAGGTCAGTACTCGCTCCGCCGTCATGCTCCTCACTGAGCCGGCTCAACTGTTCCCAGCCGTCGATGAGGACGAGGACGGACGGATCAGGTGTGGCCGGGTGACTCATCGCGGCGCCCCCGACCGCCGAGCGGTCGAGCCGCCTGATGAGCGAACTCGACAGCCTGCGGAGCAGTCGGCGCGTGACCCGGGGTTCGTCGGGCCCGGCCACGGTCCCGCAATGCGGCAACTGGCTCAGATCGCGCAGGGACCCTCCGGAGTCGATTGCGTACACGTGCAGCGACGCCGGCGGGCTCCGCCGCGCGGCCTCGAGCGCGATCGTGCGTAGCACCGTGCTGCGTCCCGAGCGCGGGCCGCCCACCACGAGCACCGAACCACCTACGCCGATGTCGATCGTGAGCGGATCCTGGCGCTGCGCATCCGGAACGTCGATCAACCCGATCGGGACCTGCAGCGGCTGCGCCGGCCCGACGAGGGCTGATGTGGTGAGCCGGACGGGCAGTGGGGGCGCCCAGAGCGGCCGGGGCCCCGGCAGGCGCATCTCCGCCGCGGTGTCGCGAGCGGCGGCGACCAGCTCGCTGAGGTCCGTCGGGCCGGCCACCGGCTCGGTGCTCGGCGACGGTCGACGTCCCCATTCGTCGAGAGAGATCACTTGTACCCTGTCGACCACCTCGCGCCGGCAGGACACCCGTGCGGTTCGCATCCCGGTCACGCCCACGGCGGTCAGGATCAGCGCACTTCCCGGTCGTCCGGCGACGAACCGGGCCGCATCCGGTACGCCGACGAGGTCCGTCGACTCCGCCGGCTCGAGGACGCGCAGGACAATGCGCAGCGCCGCGTTGGCACGAATCTCAGGTGAGACAGCACCTCCGGGTCGTTGGGTGGCGAGCACCAGGTGCACACCGAGCGATCGGCCCCGCTGCGCGACGCCGATCAGCCCGGCGACAAAGTCCGGCAGCTCGTCGGCCAGCCCGGCAAACTCGTCCACGACGATGACCAGTCGCGCGATCGGCTCGCGCCCCGTCGCGCGTCGGTACTGCGAGACGTCCGCGCATTCGGCGCTGGCCAGCAGACGCTCACGGCGGCGTAGCTCGGCCTGTAGTGACCGCAGCGCGCGCGACGTCAACGCCGGGTCGAGGTCGGTGAGCAGCGCGACGGTGTGGGGCAACCGCGCACACTCGGCGAAGGCGGCACCGCCCTTGTAGTCGATCAGCAGGAACGTCACGTCGTCCGGTCCGCGAGCGGCGGCCAGCGACGCGACGAGCACTTGCAGCAGCTCCGACTTACCCGAGCCGGTGGTCCCGGCCACGAGAGCGTGGGGCCCGTCGCGGACGAGATCGACGTATACCGGCCCGGCAGGTGACGTGCCGAGTACGGCCACCGGGCGACCGTCCTGCGTCCAACGGGACCGCAAGGCGGCCGTCCATGAGCTGCTCAACGACAGCAAATCGACCAGGCCAACGGACTCGTCGCGCGACCCCAGTTGCGGCGACGTCCGCGACAGCGCCTCGTCTTCGACGAGGGGTGCAAGCGCTCTCGACACTCGATCCGCCCAGCCCACCGAAACCTGGTCGGCGACGACCGAGGTGGACGCCGACCCGGACGTAATGATCAGAGCGGTCGCGGTCTCGCCGGACACCGACGCGATAGCGCCGGGGGTCGTGACCGACGAACGCTCACCGTCGAGCCAGATTGCGGTGGTCCGGTGCGGGGAATCGCCGTGCAACAGTTCCGCCAGACCGGCGTCGAGGGCGCCGAGGGGCTGATCACACACGACGACCGTCCACGCGGAGCGCCGATGCGCCTCTGCCTCGTTCCCAGGACCGGCCGCTCGCACATCTTCGAGCGCTCGGTGCCGCTCCGCGGCGGCAAGCGCCACTCGACCGCGCAGGTGCGGCAGCCAACGAGCCCACCGCCAGTCCGCCGCCGAGCGCCCGTCGAGCAGCAAGACGATCTGGACGTCGGACGGCGCGTATCGCACGGCCAGCTGGGCGACCAGCCAGCGCGCCACAGCGGTCACCGGCCGGCGTGCGCCGCGCAGCACGAGCGGCCCGTCGGAGAGCGTGACGGAGATCGGCACCTGGGCCACGGTGCCCAGAGGGACCGAGTCGGCCTCGAGCGGCATCGCGTGCTCGCTCGGACTCGCCCCCAGGCCGAGACGCACGCTCAAACCCTCGATGCCGTCTAGGCGTCGCTCCCACAGCCGCCGGTCTCTGGACACGGCCGTGCGCAGCAGCGCGGCGGGATCGGGATCTCGCCGCCTTCGCTCGGCGCCCTCACCGGCGAGCGCTATCAGCCGTTGTTGATCGGCGAGCCGAGCCCGACGCTTGCCCGGGTGGACCGGACGGCGGCGACCACGCCGGCCGCGCCACCGATCGACCGCCGCCGTCACGACGATCGCCAACGGGCTGATGACGACCAGCGCGAGAAAGAGGAGACTGTGCATCTCGACCGCCAGCGCAATACCCGACGCAGCCGGTACAGCGGCCGCCAGCCACGGCAAGGTGGACGGTCCACCGCCCGGCGAACCTGACCACCAACGTGCCGTTGCCACCGACGGCCCAGGTGACTCCGCGGCCGGCATCGGACGTGGCACGACTTGGCGGCCGTCCGGTCGGGTGACGATCGCGGCGAGTGGCTCGTCGACGCTGCTGATCGTGAGTAACGAACTGCCGACGCGCAGCACCTGATCGAGACCAATCGCCGAGCCCGTCGGTGTGACCAGTTCGCCGTCCAGCCAGGTGCCATTGGTGGTGCCGTCATCGCGGACGACGGTGGCGTTCGGCCGGACGGTGAGGGTGGCGTGGTGTCGCGAGAGTTCGGCGTCGCTCAGGCTGATGTCGCAGTCCGGAGCCCGGCCGATCGTCAGGACGCCGCGGTGCAACGGATAGCTCCGGCCGGCGTCAGGGCCACCTATGACGTCCAGGCGTGCCGCGCCCGCACCCGTCGGGGGCGGGTGCCGCGGAGTCGTCGACAGCCGCGCGCCGCCGACGAGCGGTACCTCGCCGACCAGGGTGTGTTCGTCCACCGGAATCGACTCGCACCACAACTGGGGCGTGAGCGAGGCGTACGTCTGGTCGACGAGCCGGGATCGGACCTCGCTCCATGAGGCGCCCGGCGGCGCGATGACGAGGACGTCCTGCTCGGGTTGCAACGGCTCCTCGATCGACAGCTGTACCTGCACAGCTGCGAGCGTGCGGGCTCTTCAACGGGACGGGCCGGGTTCGAACGCATCTGTGGATGACGGCGTGGTTGTACACAGGAGGCTCGAACTGCTGATCGGGGTCGTCCGATCGCCGTAGCGTTCCGGCCGTCCCCCTCAGAAAGGAGTTCGCACTGTGTCCGCTCTTCGAGTCACTCCGGCGCAACTGCAGACGCTGTCCGGCACCGTCACTCGCACCTCGGCGGGCGTCCGTTCGGCGCATCAGAGCCTCTCGTCCGCACTGTCTCCACTCTTCGGCGCGGAGTGGTCCGGCACGGCCGCCGGCCAGTTCACCACCTTGTATCAGCAGTTCGACCAGCACGCGCGTGGCCTGTCGGACGCATTGGACGGCATCGGTCGGGTGCTCAACCAGGCGGGCATCGCCTACGCCGACGTCGAGCAACAGATTGCCGCGTCGTTCCGATAAGTGGCTCGGGCTTCGGTAAAGAGCGCGTTCGTGACGCCGACGGTGCCACCGGGCCCACACCCGCGTAGGCCAGCGACACGGCAGGATCACCAGCGACGACCGGCCAAGTCATGCACGCCAATCCGGAGTAGGAGGAGGAGCACATGCCGTTCGGGCGGTACTTCGAGCAGTTCGAGGTCGGCGCCGTCTACCGGCACTGGCCCGGCAAGACCGTGACCGAGTACGACGATCATCTGTTCTGCCTACTCACGATGAACCACCATCCGTTGCACCTAGACGAGCATTACGCCCGAGAGGCCACCGAGTTCGGCCGCAACGTCGTAGTCGGCAACTACGTGTACTCCTTGCTGTTGGGCATGTCGGTGCCCGACGTCAGCGGCAAGGCGATCGCCAATCTCGAGATCGAATCGCTGCGGCATGTCGCGCCGACCTTCCACGGCGACACGCTCTACGGCGAGACCCGAGTGTTGGACAAGACGATGTCGAGTTCCAAACCCGATCGCGGCGTCGTCCACGTCGAGACGATCGGCTACAACCAGGACGGCCGCGTGGTGTGCATCTTCCGACGCAAGATCATGGTGCCGACCGAGGCTTACGGCGCCGCGCGAGGTGGTGATCAACCAGGCCGCCCCGAGCCTGCCAACCCACCGTCATAACGCAGGATGGGCGCGGTCAGTTCGGCAGGCAGTCCCACCCGGCCAGCGCCTCCCACAGGAGGGGCACAAGGTCGAGGGTCCGTAATTGCGAGCGGGTGACCCATTGCGCTTCCCGAGCGTCACTCTCGGGCTCGAGCGTGTCCGCCGCCGTAGCGTCCACGAGTTCGCACACGAAGTCGTCGATGTCATAGATCGCGGCATCACCCGAGCCCGGCCGCTCCACTCGACCTGCGTGTCGAATGACCCGCACCGCGAGACCCGTCTCCTCGGCGACTTCGCGCACGCATGCCGTGGCCGGTGACTCCCCGACCAGGCACCGGCCACCGGGCACCGACCACAGCCCGGCCGATGGCTCGTGTCCGCGCCGGATGACCAGCAAGCGCCGGTCGGCATCGAAGACGATGCCGCCGGCGGCGGCCGTGTGCCGGGAGACGGGCGGCCTTGGCCGGATCAGTGGGTCCGTGGAGTGGCTCATCGGAGAGCCGAGCCGGGACGCCGACATAACGGCGTGCCAACCTCCGACGGCGCATCATGTGGGGTAGGAAGTATCCGGACTTGTGTGCCGCGACAGACTTCGGGAGCAGACGTGGACGTCAAGAAGCTCACGCTGTTCGCCGTCGTGGCGTTCCTCATCTTCTTTGCCGTCACCTCTCCGGACAACGCCGCCCGTATCGTGCAAGCCATTTGGGACGCGATCGTCAATATCGCCAACGGTATCGGCGAGTTCATCCAGCGGCTGTCCGGCAACAGCTCGAGTGCCTAACGTTCGTCGCTATCTGCTGCTCACCGAGCGACAGATCTTCAAGGTTCGGCGGCACTGGGTGGCGCTCGCCCCGCCCGCCGGTCTGTTCACCTTGTTCTGGACGGGTGGCTGGCTGGTCTGGTTGCTCAGCGGTGATCTCGGACCGCTCCGCCTCGTGGCCACCTTCTTCATCGTCCTCAGTGCGTTGTGGTTCGCCGGAGCCATCCTCGAGTGGTGGGTGGAGGACTTCGTGGTTACCGACCGGCGGGTCATCCTCGTGAGCGGACTGCTGACCAAGAAGGTCGCGATCATGCCTATCAACCGGGTCACCGACTTGACCTTCGAACAGAGCGTGCCCGGCCGCGTGTTCGGTTACGGCACGTTCATCTTCGAGTCCGCCGGACAGGAGCAGGCCCTGCACGATGTCGACTTCGTGCCCAACCCCCTCGAGAACTATCAGGAGATCTCCAAGCAGCTGTTCGGGACCGACGATGACATCGATCCCGCCGTGCATCCGGTGACCCGTCATACCGAGCCGGTGCCATGGGTTCGAACCGACGACGACGGTGGTGGAGAGTGATCTCTTTGGTCGGCCGAGCGGCGCGAGCCGCGCGAGCGGCTGGTGACCGGTAGCGCCGTGCGCGTCACCGTCGTCGGAGCCGGTGTCGTCGGGCTCAGCTGCGCACTCGGTTTGGCCGAGGGCGGCGCTCAGGTCGACGTCGTCGCCCGTGAGCGCACGGCCGACACAACCTCGGCCGTTGCGGCCGCGATCTGGTACCCGTACCACGCCTTTCCGCTCGATCGGGTGACGGCGTGGGGTCGCGTGACCTTCGACCGGTTGTGCGCGATCGCCACGGACCCGGACAGCGGCGTGCGGCTGGTCGACGGTGTCGAGCTGCTCGACCGGCCGATGCCACCACCTGCGTGGGCCGCAGCGGTGTCCGCCTTCGGACCCGCAGCCGACGAGGATGTGCCCGCGGGATATTGCGCCGGATGGTCGTTCACTACTCCGGTGGTCGAGATGCCGACCTATCTGCCGTGGCTGGCGGCCTGCGCGCAGCGGGCCGGAGTCCGGATGGTTCGCGCGGACCTGGCCGAGTGGCCGTGTGACACCGACCTCGTCGTCAACGCCGCTGGTCTGGGCGGCGGCGCGCTGGCCGGCGACCGGTCGACGTTTCCGGTGCGCGGTCAGGTTGTCTACGTCGAGCAGTTCGGTCTCGACCGCTGGTGGTTGGACGAGGCCGGCCCCACCTATCTCGTGCCACGCCGGTCGGACGTCGTGGTCGGCGGCACCGACGTCGAGGGCGACTGGTCCACTGTGCCGGATCCGGCGCAGACACGGGCGATCCTGCGCCGGGCGGCGGCGATCATCCCCGCGGTCGCGCACGCGCGGGTCCTCGGCACGCGTGTCGGCCTGCGCCCTGGCCGTTCGGAGGTCCGTCTGGAGCGGGAGGAACGTTCGGACGGACCGCCCGTCGTGCACTGTTACGGCCACGGTGGAGCCGGCGTGACGCTGTCGTGGGGCTGCGCGGCGGACGTCGTACGACTGAGCCTGGGCGGCACCGCTCGATGATCATCGACCTGCACACCCATTCCACCGCATCGGACGGGACGGACTCGCCGGAGCAGCTGGTCAACAAGGCGGCGGCTCTCGGGGTGGACGTGCTGGCGTTGACCGACCACGACACGACCGCGGGATGGGCAGCCGCGGAGGACGCTCTGCCGCCGGATCTCGTCCTCGTCTGTGGTGCGGAGTTCTCCTGCGCCTGGACGGAGGGCGACCGTCGCATCAGCCTGCACGTCCTCGGTTACCTTTTCGATCCCGATGACCCGGCCCTGCGCGCGGAACGGCAGCGGCTGCAGGAGAGTCGGCTCACGCGCGGGCGGGCCATCGTCGAGCGTATGAGCGCGGACGGGCTGCCGGTGACCTGGTCGCAGGTCGTCGACCTCGCGGACGGTGGGGCGGTCGGCCGTCCGCACAT
>CAXTNQ010000043.1:16066-17542 GCA_964245745.1 uncultured Jatrophihabitantaceae bacterium | reverse complement strand
GTGCCGCTGCGGGTCGCGGACGCCGAGCACCACCGGCCGTCCCGCGGCCCACTGTCCGATTCCCGCGACGTCGCTCGTCCCGTCCACCCGCCGGGTGTCCACGCCCAGCCGTGACCCGAAGGACCACGGCAGATCGCCGGTGGCCACCCCGTTCGGCGGTCGGCACTCGACCACGATCAGCCCGCGCAGGACCGGCAGCGGACCGACCACCTCGAGGCACCGGGCCGACACCTCAGCTGGTTCGGTGAGGAGACCGGGTGGGGCCGGTCGTACCGCGAGGCGCGCCGCCCGGGCGGCCGCCTGCCGCAGGCGTCCCTCGTCGAGCGTCCCGGCGCGCAACGCCGCAGCGACCGCCACCGGCAGCTGTTCGACGAGCTGGGGATACTCGCCGGCGCCGGTCTCGACGAGGTCGGCGCCGGCCGCGACGGCGGCGACGAAGCCGTCCGCGATCCCGACGGTGCCGGCCACGGCGCCCATCTCCAGCGCATCGGTTACCACCGCGCCGTCGAAGCCGAGTCCGCCGCGGAGCAGGTCGGTGCTCACGACGGGGCTGAGGGTGGCGAGTGCGGCCTCGTCCAGCGCGGGCACCCGGAGGTGGCCCGTCATGATCGCCCGTACGCCCGCGGCGATGGCCGACCGGAACGGCACGAGGTCGACCGCGTCGAGGACGTCCCGGTTGCGGTCGACGACGGCGACGCCGACATGGGAATCGACCACCGTCGCCCCGTGACCGGGGAAATGTTTGGCGCACGCCGCCACGCCGACGGACTGCACGCCGATCACGGCCGCCGCGACGTGCCGCGCGACAACCTGCGGATCGGCGGCGAAGGACCGGACGCCGATCACGGGGTTGCGCGGGTCGGAGTTGACGTCCGCGACCGGCGCCAAGGCGAGCGTGACCCCCGCCGTGGCCAGGCGGGCCCCGAGTGCGCGATACACCGCGGTCGTGCTGGCCGGCTCGTCGAGGTAGCCCAGAGCGGCCGCCCCCGGCGAGCGGCTGCCCACCGCGGCGTCCAGACGCGTGACGTCGCCGCCTTCCTCGTCCAGGCCGACGACCACGTCGCGGCCGGCGGCATGGCGCAAAGCCTCGGTCAATGCAGGGAGCTCGTCCTCGGCACGAAGGTTCGACCCGAACAGGACGACGCCCGCCAGCCCGTCCTCGAGCGCGGCGCACAGCCAGCGGGGCGGCACCGGCCCGGCGAAGCCGAGGGCCAGACAACCCAGGGTCAGCCGGCGCAGCTCGGCACTGATGAGCACGTCGGCGCGCTCCTTGCTGGACGGAAATGGACTAGACAAATATCATGAGTCGGCTGCCAGGTGTCAATGGCACAGACCGATCGGCGGTCGCCGCCGGAGCCAGGGGGACCGCCGTGACCACTACCGCCGCCGGCCGCTCCGGGACCGTCGAAACCTCGACCCGTGAGCCGAAGTACTACACGGTGAAACGCCACCTGCTCGACCTCATCGAGACGCTGC
>CAXTNQ010000043.1:9374-16056 GCA_964245745.1 uncultured Jatrophihabitantaceae bacterium | reverse complement strand
CTCGTACCGACCGAACGGGAGCTCACGATGCAGCTGTCGACCTCGCGGACGACGGTGCGTCAGGCGCTGATGGAGCTCGTCGGCGAAGGACGGCTGGTTCGCCGGCAGGGGGCCGGCACCTACGTCGCCGAGCCGAAGATGAGCTGGCCGCTGCAGATGACGAGCTTCACCGAGCAGGCGGCCGCCAACGGCCTGGTTGCCTCGGCGCAACTGCTCTCGGCCGAGCGCACCGAAGCCACCGGCGAGGTGGCGCGTCGCCTGCGCCTCGCGCCGGGCGCTGCCGTGCACCGCGTCGAACGGCTGCGGTTGGCGAGTGGCACGCCGATGGCCGTGGAGACCTCGCACCTGTCGGCGGAGCGGTTTCCCGGCCTCATCGAAGAGCTGCGGTCCGAGTCGTCGCTGTACCGGCTCCTGGCGGCGCGGTACGGCGTCGTTCCGGTCGACGCCGAGCAGACGATCGAGACGGCCGCGGCGACGCCGCGCGAGGCGGCCCTGCTGCACACCGACACCGGCGCCCCGATGCTCGTGCTCGGCCGGCACAGTTTCGACGCCGACCACGCGCCGGTCGAATGGGTACGCAGCTGGTACCGCGGAGACCGCTACGTCTTCGTGGCGCGTCTGGCCGGGAACGCCGCGGGCTGACCGTCGACGGCCAGAACGACGCGGCTACGGAGCGACACCTGATCGGGACGCCGCAGCGTCAAACCCGGGCCCTGATCGTCCCGGATGTGTGTACACGGGCCGGTCGCCGGGTCTACAGTCGGCGCGCTTGATCGGCATGTGCCAGCCCGTCGCGGTTCTCGAAAGAGGCATCGATCATGTCCGCTCCGCGTTCCGATTCCCGCCCCGACCCTGGCGCCGACGCGCTCGGTCGTCGCGTCCGCCGCACACCGCCGGCCGTAGTGATCATCGTCGTGGTGCTGTTGCTCGGCGGCATCGTCCCTCCGCTGCTTGTATCGACCTACGCCGATCGCGACCCCGTGTTGTGGGGATTCCCCTTCTTCTACTGGTATCTGCTGCTGTGGGTCTTCTTGTCATCGGGCCTGACCGCGCTGGCCAATCTCGTCCTGACCCGCGGGCGCGCCGCGCGCAGAGGTGACCGGTGACCGCGCAGGCGGCCGGCCCCGGCGTCGACGGCGTGGCGCTGGGCGTCCTGATCTTCTTCTTCCTCGTCGTGACCGCGGGGGGTTTCGTTGCCGCGCGGTGGCGTCGCCCGGCATCCATGAACACGTTGGACGAGTGGGGGCTGGGCGGCCGCGGTTTCGGCACCGTGATCACCTGGTTCCTGCTCGGCGGCGACCTCTACACGGCCTACACGTTCGTGGCCGTGCCCGCGGCCATGTTCGCCACCGGGGCGGTGAGCGGCTGGTTCGCGGTGCCCTACACGATCGTCGCCTACCCGATCATCTTCATCTTCATGCCGAGACTCTGGTCGGTTGCGCATCGGCGGCGGTACGTCACGTCCGCCGACTTCGTCAAGGGTCGTTACGACAGCCGCGGACTGTCGCTGGCCATCGCGATCACCGGCATCGTGGCCACGATGCCCTACATCGCGTTGCAGCTCGTGGGGATCCAGGTCGTCCTCGACACCCTCGGGTTGGCCGGCAGCGGCAACGCCTTCGTCCGCGACCTTCCCCTGTTCATCGCGTTCGCGGTGCTCGCGGCCTACACCTACTCCTCAGGCCTGCGGGCGCCGGCGTTGATCGCGTTCGTCAAGGACGCGCTGATCTATCTGGTGATCGTCGTGGCCATCGTCTACATGGCCAGCAAGATCGGCTTCGGGGACATTTTCAAGGCCGCCGAGACCAAGCTGACCACGAAGAACCCCAAGACCGGCAAGGCCGCCGGTGTGTTCATCCCGGGGAGCAACAACTACTGGGCATTCGCGTCACTGGCCTTCGGTTCGGCGCTCGCGCTGTTCATGTACCCGCACTCGATGACTGCGGTGCTGTCCGGCCGAAGCCGGACGGTGATCCGTCGTAACGCGGCGATCCTGCCGCTGTACTCGCTGATGCTCGGTTTCCTCGCGCTGATCGGTTACGCGGCCATCGCGTCGAAGACCACCGTCATTGGGGCAGACGGCAAGGCCAACGCCCAGCTCGCGGTGCCGCACTGGTTCCACGACCAGTTCCCGAGCTGGTTCGCCGGCATCGCCTTCTCGGCCATCGCGATCGGTGCGCTCGTCCCGGCCGCGATCATGTCCATCGCCGCCGCCAATCTGTTCACCCGCAACGTGTACCGAGACTTCATCCGGCCGGCGGCGACCCCGCACGAGGAGGCCACGGTCTCGAAGATCACTTCGCTGGTGGTCAAGTTCGGTGCGCTCGCCTTCGTCCTGTTCCTCGACCGGCAGAACGCGAGCAACCTGCAGCTGCTCGGCGGCGTGTGGATCCTGCAGACGTTCCTGGTGATCGTGGCCGGTCTCTACACGCGCTGGTTCCACCGGTGGGCGCTGCTGGCCGGATGGGCCGCCGGCATCGTCTACGGCACCGTGGTCGCGTACCACCAGTCTTCGGCCACGACCAAGCACTTCGGCGGCTCGCTGGCGAAGTTCCCGTGGACGAACACCACGCTGTACATCGCGGTGACAGCGCTCGCGTTGAACATTGTCGTGTCGGTGGTCCTCACGCTGCTGTTGCGAGCGTTGAACGCCCCGGCCGGGACGGACGAGACGACGCCCGACGACTTCTACTCCGACGCGGCCTCCCCCGAGGTGGTCAGGCAGGAAGAGGCGGCGCAGGGCTACCTCCCCGAGGAGCCGGCCCGCGCCTGAACGGCACGACGCGGCACGCCAGAAAGTCCCCTACTCGGCCCGGTATTCGACGTGCGCGGTTTCGATCGTCACCTGGGTCAGCCGCACCCGGATGGACGAGCGCAGGGAGTCCGGCGCCCGGTCCCCGCCACAGCTGCGGGCGACCAGCGACTTGATGTCCTGCTCGAGTCCGAAGTAGCGCAGGCACGGCCCGCACTCGCGAAGGTGCGCGCGGATCCGCGTCCGCTCCTTGGGCTCGGTCTCGTCGTCGAGGTAGAGGAACACCTCCTTGAGGACGTCGTCGCAGTCGATCCCGCCTGGCCCGAATCCCCAGCCGGACATCATGACTCTCCTCCCGCGGCGGCGGAGATAAGTCCGCGTTCGCGCGCGTAGTCGGCCAGCAGGTTCTGCAGCTGCCGGCGGCCGCGATGTAGGCGCGACATCACGGTCCCGATCGGAGTGCCCATGATCTCGGCGATCTCCTTGTAGGCGAAGCCTTCGACGTCGGCGAGGTACACCGCGAGCCGGAAGTCCTCGGGGAGCGCCTGCAGCGCTTCCTTGACGTCCGAGTCGGGTAGGTGGTCGAGCGCCTCCATCTCGGCCGAGCGCAACCCGGTCGAGGTGTGCGACTCGGCCCGGGCCAACTGCCAGTCCTCGACGTTCTCGGCGTTGGACTCCTGCGGTTGGCGTTGCCGCTTGCGGTAGTTGTTGATGAAGGTGTTAGTCAGGATGCGGTACAACCACGCTTTGAGGTTGGTGCCCTCGGTGAATTGGTGGAAGGCGGCGAACGCCTTCACGTAGGTCTCCTGAACGAGATCCTCGGCGTCGGCCGGATTGCGCGTCATGCGCATGGCGGCGGCGTAGAGCTGGTCGATAAACGGCAGGGCGTCCCGCTCGAAGCGCGCCCTGCGGTCCTCGATCGTCTCCTCGGCCACCCTGCTCCCGTCGCTTGTCCGCCTCTGCGGCGGCCCCTCCAGCGAGGATACGGTCAACGGCTCGTGGGCGACCCACCGTCCGGTGATCGGTGGGGTGGAGGCAGCGTCGGCTGGGCGCAGGCCCGGGCGGTCGAGCAACTGGCTGGTCACGTCCTCGGTACTTCCTCGAGAGGCCAGGGTCCCGGCCGTCCGTTTGGGACAACCGCCGACGGACCAGCTCGCATTCCCGTCGACCACGGATCGGCGAGAATGCCGGCTGTGGCCACCGGTACGCCCGCGACGGCGTTGCTCACGCGAGCGGGCGTCACCTACACGCTGCATCCCTACCCGCACGACCCGCGTGCGGTCGGGTTCGGGGACGAGGCGGCCAGCGCCCTGGGCGTCGACCGGGCGCGCATCTTCAAGACGCTCATCGCCTCCGTCGACGGGCGGCTGGTCTGCGCGGTCGTGCCCGTGGCAAGGTCCCTGGACCTGAAGGCGCTGGCCGCCGTTCGGTCGGGCAAACGCGCGGAACTGGCCGAACCCGCGGCGGCGACGCGTGCTACCGGGTACGTCGTCGGCGGCATCGCTCCGCTCGCCCAGAAGGGCCGGCTGCCCGTCGTCGTCGACGACACCGCGCTGGCCTTCGCGACCGTGTACGTCTCGGCGGGTAAGCGCGGATTGCAGGTCGAGCTGGCGCCACGCGACCTCATCCGGCTGGCCGACGCGACCACTGCGCCCATTGCGACGTTGTCGACCGGCTGAGACGCGCGCCGCCGAACAGCTCTGGCAGCATGCCGGGCGTGACGACCTCCACCGACCTCGCCGTGCACACCACCGCGATCGACGGCCTGCTGGTTCTCGACCTGAAGGAGGTGTCCGACGAGCGGGGCACCGTCCGGGAGTTCTTTCGGGCCAGCCGCTTCGACGGCGCCAAGCTGCCTGCGGTCGGCCCGTGGCAGCAGGTCAACGTCACGCAGAGCGGCCACGGGGCGCTACGTGGCCTGCACGGCGAAGCGATGACCAAGCTGGTTGCCGTCGTCCACGGCGAGGCGTTCGGCGCGTACGTGGACGCCCGGCCGACCTCGTCGACCCGCGGACAGGTGGCCACCGTCCGGCTCGTTCCCGGGCGTCAAGTGCTCGTCCCCGCCGGCGTCTGCAACGGCTTCCAGACGGTGAGCACCGACGGCTCGCAGTACCTGTACTGCTTCGACGCCGAGTGGCGAGCGGGCATGAGTGGCGTGGCGGTCAATCCGCTCGATCCGGCACTCGGCATCACCTGGCCGGTGCCGGTCGATCCCGCCGACCGCAGTCGACTCTCGGCCAAGGACGCCGGGCTGCCGTCACTTGCCGAGGTGTTGGGCTAATCCGCGACGGCCGCGGTCAGAAACGCCGCCACCGCGTCCCGTACGGCCGCCGTGCCCTTCCTGAGGCTGTGATCGGCGCCCTCGACAACTACGCGGCGGGTCACCGCGTCCTCTCGCGGCATCCCGAAGGCGTCGCGGTCGCCCTGGACGAGTAACACCGGAACGGCGGGGCGCCGGAGCTCGTCGAGCCGGCTGCGGTCCGGACGTCCCGGCGGATGCAGCGGAAACGCGAGAGCGACGACGGCCGCCGCGTCGGCTGCCGACGCCGTGCGGCAGGCCACCCGGCGCCACTGGACCGTCCCCCGACCACCACGGGCAGGCGGCGCATCCCTCGTAGCTGTCGCACCGCGGCCACGCAGACGAGCCACGCGTCGTCGAGGACCGCGGCCGTGGGCGGTGTCCGCCGTCCCGCCACCCGATACGGCTGGGTCACGCGAGCCACCGTGAAGCGCCGGCTGAGCGCCCCCTCGCGCGCCGCGCACAGGTCAGGCGCGTCGACGCCGCCGCCGGCGCCGTGTCCGAGCAGACACACCCCGACCGGCGCGCGCGGCTGCTCTACGTCGATCCACGCCGGGCCGGCCGCGGTGTCGACCTGGTGCCGAGTCGCCGTCATGTCGCTCAGATCTCGATGGGCAGCGGCTTCTGTACCGGCTGGTCGGCCGGGTCGGCTTGTTCGAGGAGCTCCGGACCGTTGTTGCGGACGTTGTTGACCGCGGTCGACACCACCTCCGGCGCCAGCCGCGCTTCGGGTATCCGGTCGAGAAGCCGCCGGGCGGTCGCAGGCTCCCCGTCACCGCAGTCGAGCCAGGCGTCCTGCAACTCGGGCGGGACGATCACCGGGCAACGGTCGTGGATGTGCCCGAGCGTGTCGGCAGCGGGCTGGGTGATGATCGTGCACGTCCACAGCCACTGATCGGGATCGTCGTCCGGCCGATTGCGATCCCGCCAGACCTCGTACAACCCGGCGAAGGCGAGTGGCGTGCCGTCCGGATCGTGCAGGAAGTACGGAGTCTTGGCGCCGGCCTCCCCCATCTGCCCCTCGTAGTAGCCGAGGCTCGGCAGAAGGCAGCGGCGGCGCCCGGCCGCGGCCTTGAACGCCGGCTTGGTGGTGACGGTCTCGACCCGCGCATTGATCATCTTGGCGGCACCAGTCGCCGTCTTGCTCCAGTTCGGGACCAGTCCCCAGCGCACGGTCCGCAGCTGGGTGACCGGCGCGGCGTCGGCGTCCGGCTCTGCCGCACGGTCGTGCGAGCGTCGTCGCATGACCGCCCGCACCGGGTTGGTCGGGGCCACGTTGTAGGAAGGCGGCAGGTCGTCTCCCACGACCTCGTCCACCGTGAACTCGGCGACGAGGTCGGCCGTCGAGGCGACACTGACGTAGCGCCCGCACATGACGTCCAGTCTGCCGTGCGCACGGCACGGTGCGTCAGCAGACCGGCTGCCGACCTCGGGCAGACTGTGGCCGTGACCCCAGCGCGTTGGCTGGCTCCGCGCGTGCGGGGCGCGCTGCACGCGACGGTGGAGCTGCCGGGGTCGAAGTCCATTACCAACCGCGCCCTCGTCTTGGCGGCCTTGTCGAACGGAGCGTCCGTCGTGCGCCGGCCGTTGCGGGCCCGGGACACCCGGCTGATGGCGGACGCGCTGCGCGC
>CAXTNQ010000043.1:8310-9364 GCA_964245745.1 uncultured Jatrophihabitantaceae bacterium | reverse complement strand
CGCGCCGGACCGAGGCGGCCAGGTCGGGGGGCAGCCGGTCCAGGTTGCGGTGCGCGGTCACGGTCAGCCGCAGCAGCGCCAGCTCCTCCAGCAGGTCGCCCTGCCAGCCCTCGGGCCCGGCCGCGACGCCGGGCTGGCCGGCACGGTCATGCGCTTCCTGCCGCCCGTCGCGGCGCTCGCTGATGCGCCGGTGGCCTTCGACGGCGACGAGCGGGCCCGCGAACGACCGATGGGGGCGCTGCTGGACGCGCTGCGCCAGGCCGGCGTGACGGTCGAGGACTCCGGCCGGGGCCGGCTGCCGTTCGTCGTCCGCGGCGCCGGGACGGTGCCGGGCGGTCGGGTGTCCGTCGACGCGGGCGAGTCGTCGCAGTTCCTGTCCGGCCTGCTCCTCGCCGGCGCCCGGTACTCGGACGGTCTGGAGATCGACCACATCGGACGGGGACCGGTGCCCTCCCGTCCGCACATCGACATGACGGTGCGGATGCTGGCCGACCACGGCGTAGCGGTGACGCACCCGACCGCGACGACCTGGACCGTGCCGCCGGGACGCCTGGCGCCCGTCGACGTCGCCGTGGAACCCGACCTGTCGAACGCGGCGCCGTTCCTGGCCGCGGCCGTCGTCACCGGCGGGACGGTGCGGGTGCCGGGATGGCCGGCGCAGACCACCCAGGCCGGCGACGCGTTACGCGCTCTGCTCGGCCGGATGGGCGCAGCGGTCGAGGTCGCCGAGCAGACGCTGACCGTGACCGGTCCTGGCGCCGTCGCGCCCATCGACGCGGACCTGCGCGACGTCACCGAATTGGTGACCGTGCTGGCCGTGCTCGCCACGCAGGCCGACGGGCCCTCGCGGCTGACCGGAATCGGCCATACCCGGGGCCACGAGACCGACCGCATCACCGCGCTCGCCCGCGAGATCTCGAACCTGGGCGGTGTCATCGACGCCGACGAGGACGGGTTGACGATCACTCCACGGCCGCTGCGCGGCGGGGTGTGGCGCAGTTACGGCGACCATCGCATGGCGACCGCCGGCGCCGTTCTGGGCCTCGTCGTGGAC
>CAXTNQ010000043.1:0-8300 GCA_964245745.1 uncultured Jatrophihabitantaceae bacterium | reverse complement strand
GAGTCGAAGTCGACGACATCGCGGCGACGACCAAGACGCTGCCGGACTTCCCCGGCATGTGGGCCGACCTGGTGGCTGGCTAGCGGGATGCCCGGTCCGGGCCGGCCCGACCGCCGCGGGCAGAACCGGCGGCTGGACGAGGACGACGTCCGGGTCCGGCCCGGACGGGGCAGCCGACCGAGGTCCAAGCAGCGCCCGTCCTACCGTGACGCCGCCGGCGGCATGGTCATCACGGTGGATCGCGGCCGCTACGGGGTGCTCGTCGACGGCCAGGCGGTCACCGCGGTCCGGGCCCGGGAGCTCGGTCGGAGGGCCGTCGTGGTCGGCGACCACGTGGGGGTCGTCGGCGACCTGAGCGGCGAGCCCGACACCCTGGCCCGGATCGTGCGGCTCGACGAACGCGAGACCGTGCTGCGTCGCACCGCGGACGACAACGACCCGCTCGAGCGGGTGATCGTGGCCAACGCCGACCAGCTGGTGATCGTCACGTCGCTGGCCGATCCCCCGCCGCGGTACGGCCTGATCGATCGCTGCCTGGTCGCGGCGCTCACGGCAGGGCTGGAGCCCGTGCTCTGCCTGACGAAGGCCGACCTGGCCAGGCCTGACGCCGTGCTCGAGCGCTACGCGGCGTTGGACGTCCCAGCGGTGAGGACGCGGCGCGGCGGCGACCTGACCGCCCTGCGCGAGCGGCTGCGCGGGCAGATGTCGGTGTTCGTCGGCCATTCGGGGGTCGGCAAGTCCACCCTGATCAACGCTCTGGTCCCGGGCGCCAACCGCAGCACGGGCGCCGTGAGCGCCATCGGACGCGGTCGGCACACCTCGTCCTCGGCGGTCGCGCTCGCGCTGCCCGACGACGACGGATGGGTGATCGACACCCCGGGCGTGCGCTCGTTCGGTCTGGCGCACGTCAGCGCCGACGATCTGCTGTGGGCGTTCCCCGATCTCGAGGACGGCGCCACGCGATGCCCCCCCGGCTGCGAGCACCTCTCCGCGGCCGCCGGATGCACGCTGGACGAGTGGGTCGCCACCGGTCACTCCACGCCGGAGCGACTGGCCGCTTTCCGGCGGTTACTGACCAGTCGCGCGTCCGGTCCGGACTGACCGTGCTGGCTACCGGCGGGCCCCCGACCGTCCCGACCCTGTCGGTACCACCCCGCTGGCTTTCGACCACGTTCCGGTGACGCTCGTTCCGAGCACGTTCGAGGTCGCGCTGACGACACCGGCCGCGCGTCTAGCGAGCAGCCGCGTTGAGCCGGCTCACGAACGCGTAGCCAGCCACTCCGCCAGTACGTCGGCCGCGGCCGTGATCTCGGCCGTAGCGCCGGCCACGGACAGCCGGACGTAGCGCGCGCCGTCCGTGCGGTCGAAGTCGATGCCCGGAGCCAGGGCCACGCCCGTGTCGTCGAGCAGCTCGGCGCAGAACCGGGCCGAGTCGCCCGTTTGCGCCGCCACGTCGGCGTACAGGTAGAACGCCCCGTCGGCCGGGGCGAGCCCGGTCACGCCCATCGCGGACAGCCGCCCGGCCAACAGGTCACGGTTGGCGCGATAGCCATCGACGTGACCGTCCAGCTCGGCGTAGGCGTCGAACGCCGCGCACGCGGCGTACTGCGACAGGGTGGGCGGACAGAGCGCCAGGTTGCCGGCCAACCGGTCGACCGGGTCGGTCAGCTCTTCCGGCAGCAGCAGCCAGCCGAGCCGCCAGCCGGTCATCGCAAAGTACTTGGAGAACGAGTTGACCACGACGGGGCTGCGGCTGGTCTGCCAGGCGCTGGCGGCAGGTGCTCCGTAGACGATGCCGTGGTAGATCTCGTCGCTGATCAGCCGAACCCCGTTGGCGTCGCACCAGCGCACGATCGCCGCCAGCTCCGCGGCGGGCACGACGGATCCGGTGGGATTGGCCGGAGAGCCCAGCACCAGTCCGGCCGGCGGACGCGACAACGCGTCGAGCGCCGCGACGGTAGGCCGGAACCCGACCTCGGGGCCGCCCGCCAGCTCGACGACCCGGCATCCGAGCACCTCGAGGGTGTTGCGGTAGGCGGGGTAACCCGGCCGGAGGACGACCACCTCGTCACCGGCTTCGAACGCGGCCAGGAAAGCGAGCAGGAAGCCACCGGACGAGCCGGTCGTCACCGCCACCTGGGACGGGTCGACGGTGATGCCGTACCAGCGCTCGTAGTGGTCGGCGATCGCCGCGCGCAGCGGGGAAAGGCCCAAGGCCGGCGTGTAGCCGATCCGTCCGAGCTCCAGTGCCCGTTGAGCAGCGCCGCGCACCGGCTCAGGGGCGGGCGCCGAGGGCTGGCCCGCGGACAGGTCATAGACCGGCTGGCCGGCGGTGCGCCGGGCCGCCGCCGCGGCGTACATCCGCATGACGTGGAACGGCGGTACGAGACTACGGGTGCTGGCGGTCACCCGAGCACGTCCACCCATCCGCCGCTGCGCCAGTACTGCCCGTCCGCGCGGCTGAGCAACCCCTCGTCGACGAGATAGCGGCGCAACGCCGGGTAATCCTCGTGCAGCGCGCGCAGCGTCGCGTCGACCTCGGCCTCGGGATAGTGCACGCCTGGCTCGAACGCGGTAGCGACGTACTCCAGCACGATGCGCCGTTTGCGTCCGGCGGCCGGCATCGAACGCAGCCGGCCGCCCACGACGAACCGGCCCAGCACGGCCTCGGTGGCGGGATCGCGCGGCACGGTCTGACGGTAGCCTGCGCGGGTGCCACCGACCGTCGACGCGGAAACGGCCGCGGCAACGGGGTACGCGTCCGATCTCGCCTTGGTCCACGAGCTGGCCGACACGGCCGACGCGTTGTCGATGCCGCGGTTCGGAGCGAGCGACCTCGTGGTGGAGACCAAGCCGGACCTCACTCCGGTCAGCGACGCCGACCGCGCCGTCGAGCAGGCGTTGCGCACTCAGCTCACCGCCCGACGGCCCGCGGACGCGGTCTCCGGCGAGGAGTTCGGTGCGAGCGCCGGCGACGGGCGCCGCTGGGTGCTCGACCCGATCGACGGCACGAAGAACTTCGTCCGCGGCGTTCCGGTGTGGGCCACCCTCATCGGCCTGCTGGACGGCGACGACGCGGTGGTCGGCATGGTGTCCGCGCCGGCGCTCGGCCGCCGGTGGTGGGCGGCACGAGATCTGGGCGCCTGGACGTCCACGTGGCGCAGCGCGCCACGCCCGCTTCGGGTCTCCGCCGTGCGCACGCTCGCCGACGCCAGCCTGTCCTACGCCTCGATCGGCGCGTGGGCCGAGCACGGCCGCCGAGACCAGTTCCTCGCCCTGGCCGAGCGCGTCTGGCGGACCCGCGGCTACGGCGACTTCTGGTCCTACATGCTGGTGGCCGAAGGCGCCGTGGACCTGGCCGCCGAACCGCAGTTGTCGTTGTGGGACATGGCCGCGCTCGCACCGATCGTCATGGAGGCGGGCGGTCGCTTCACCGGGCTCGACGGCGTGGACGGTCCGGGCCGGGGGGCGGCGGCGGCCAGTAACGGCTGGCTGCACGCCGACCTGCTCGCCGCCGTGGGTGATCGCCCGGCCCGCTGAGCGACACTGGAGACGTGACCGCCCGCCCGACCGACGAGGTCCCGACCTCGGCGCCCCGACTGCGAAGACCCGTGCTCTTCGACCAGCGATGGCGCAACCTGGTGTTCCTGCACTGGCCGGTCGACCCGGACGCGGTCGCGCCCCTCTTCCCGCCTGGCGCGCGGCCGGACCTGTTCGAAGGACGCACTTACGTCGGGCTCATCGCGTTCGACATGGCGCGCGCCGGGTTCGGCCGCTCGCTGCGCGTCCCCTACCTGGGCGATTTTCTGGAGACGAACGTCCGGCTCTACTCAATCGACGACGCTGGCCGGCACGGCATCGTGTTCCGCTCGCTCGAGACGCAACGCCTGGCTGTCGCTGCGTTCGCCCGCCGCGGGCGCGGCGTCCCCTATACGTGGGCGCGGATGAGCCAGCAATGGGACGGACCGGTCGTGGAGTTTGCGTCGGTGCGCCGGTGGCCGTCGCACGGAGCGCACACCCGCATCGCGTTGCACGTCGGCGATCCGCTCGTGCCCACGCCGCTCGAGGTGTGGCTCACGGCCCGCTTCGGACTGCACACGCGGGTGGCCGGCCGCACACGGTGGATCCCGAACCGTCACGAGGCATGGCCGCTGCATCACGCGCACCTGTTGGACCTCGACGACGAACTCGTCACCGCCGCCGGGATCACGACGACCGGTCCCCTGTTGCGTCCGTTGTGGTCTCCGGGCGTGCGCACCCAGTTCGGCCGGCCCACCGCGCTGGCCGCCGGCCGTCCCCGGCGGATCGCCCTCCGGCCGGTGCCCGCCGGATTAACGGCCCGGCAGCAACAGGCAGCTGTCGCCGAACTCGTGCCATAGATAGCCCGCTCCTGACGCGTGCGCGTAGGCCGCGGCCACGAGGTCGGCACCGGCCACCGCCTCGAGCAGGCGCAGGTGCGAGGCGCCCGCCTCGTGCCAGCCGGTGATCAGCCCGTCGACCACCCGTGCCGGCCGCTCGGGGCCGAGCACCAGGTCCGTCCAGCCCTCGGCCGGTGCGACAGCACCGTCCGTCGCCACGGCGCTCTCCAGCGCGCGCGTCACCGTGGTGCCTGCCGCGACCACGCGACCGCCGGATGCGCGCGTGACGTTCACCAGGCGTGCGGTGGCCGCAGGCACTCGGTACCGCTCCGGCAGCGGCGGTTCGCCACGCTCCAGCGACGACACTCCGGTGTGGAGGACGAGGGGCGTCACCGCGACACCTGCACGTACCAGCGCGGTCACGACCTGCGTGCTGAACGGCCGGCCCGCGCTCGGCATCTCGGCGCTGCCCGGCTCACGGGCGAAGACCGTCTGGTACGCCGCGAGCGGGTACCTACCGTCCAGGTAGGAGTAGGTGATTGGGCGGCCGTACCGGGACAGGTACAGGTCGAGCCCACCGTCGACCGCCGGCGCGACCGCCCAGAGCCGGCCCTGACGCTGACGCAGCTCGAGGACGAGTCCACCCGGCAGCCCCAGCCGTTCCCCGGTCCGGGCGTCCGGCACCGGACCGGGCCGGCGGTCGCGATGCCGGATCTCGACCAGCCAGACGTGGTCCGCACACCGGGTCGAGAAGTGGACGGTGACCGGCCCGCCGTCCGCGCGATGACCGTCCACGGCTGCTGCGAGGGTCGCCGACGTGTTCACGACCACGAGGTCGCCTTCGTGTAGGAAGTCGGGAAGCCGCGCGAACGTCGTGTGTCGGATGCCGTCGGGCGAGGCCACGAGCAGTCGTACCGCGTCCCGGGCCAGTCCCCTTGCTTCGGGCGGCGAGGGAGCGTTGTGTATCGCCGGTGCAACGTCCGGTTCGGTCACGCGACGGTCTCCGCCATGAGGTCGGCGGCGCGCCACCGGCCGCTCGGCGGCCGCTCCTCGATCAACCGCAGGAAAGCGGGCACGACCGTCTCCGGCCACGGCCGATCTGAGATGTCCTCGCCGGGAAAGGCCGCCTGATGCATGGCCGTGCGCAGATCGCCCGGGTCGACGGCGTACCACCGCAGCTGCGGCTCCTCGACGGCCAGTATGGCGGTCAGGTGCTCGAGGGCGGCCTTGGCCGACCCGTAGCCGCCCCAACCCGCGTACGCCTCGGCCGCCGCGTCCGACGTCACGTTGATCACAATTCCTTGGCCGGCAGCCAGCCAGGGCCGACTGGCCTGCGCGAGCGCCAGCGGTGACACGACGTCGACGTCGAGCAATCGTGTGTAGGCGTCGAGCGGCAGGTCGAGCAGCGCCGGCAGCGGCGACGGCCCCAGCGTGCTGGCGTTGTTGATCAGCAGGTCGAGACGTCCGTGCTGCGCCACGGCGTCGACGAGGGCGGCTCGATGCCACTGATCGGCGACATCACCGGGGATGCTGTGGACGTTCGGCCAGTCGGCGGTCGCGCGGTGCAGCTCATCCGCGCCGCGGGCGTCGACGACCAGCGTCCAGCCGCGCTCGGCCAGGGCTCGAGTCAACGCCTGCCCGAGACCCTGCGACGCCCCGGTGACCAGCCCAACTCTGGTGGTGTGATTTTCGGTCATGCTTGCATACTCGTAGTTGAAGTTCACTTTAAGTCAAGGAAGATCATGAAGAGCACGGACCTCATGACGGTCGGCGAGGTCGCCGAGCGGAGCGGATTCGCACCGTCCGCACTCCGCTTCTACGAACGCGAAGGACTGCTGAGCGCCCGACGAACCACCGGCGGCCAACGCCGGTACGAGCGCAGCGTGCTGCGCCGCCTGGCGTTCATTCGGGCGGCCCGCAACGTCGGTCTCCGCCTGGACGAGGTCGCCGCGGCCCTCGACTCGTTGCCCGGGGGCCGCGCCCCGACGCGTCAGGACTGGACGCGGCTGTCCCGGTCATGGCGCCGCCGTCTCGACGAGCAGATCGATGCCTTGGGCCGGCTGCGCGACGGGCTGGATTCCTGCATCGGCTGCGGCTGCCTCTCTCTGCGCCGGTGCGCGTTCTCGAATCCGGACGACCTGGCCGCAGTCAGCGGGCCCGGCGCGGCGTACCTGCCCGCGCCGCTGCGGCGCGCCGCGGGCTGACCGGATCGGTCGCACCGCGCGATTGGGGCTTCCCGGAACAATTCCGGCTGGCTAGCGTGAGCGACGCAGCGCATCCTCGGCGCGCCACACCGGTGCGTCCCCCGTCCTCCGAGGAGACCGCATGAACCGTCGCTCGTCCGCAGTCAGCCGCCCCACTTCCGACCGTCCCCGACACCGCCGCCGGCTGCGCGCGCTGGTCGCCGCGACCGTCGTCGTCCTCGCGGGCGTCGCGTCCCTCGGCGTCACCACCTTCGCGCAGGCCGACCCGTCCGCCGGCGTGGACCGGATCCGGCCGAGCCACGACGTCATCGCCAACCTCTTCGAGTGGAACTGGCAATCGGTTGGCCGGGAGTGCACCAACGTCCTCGGACCGAAGGGCTACGGAGGCGTGCAAGTCGCGCCGCCGCAGGATTCGGTGAAGCGCACCGAGTTGGGCAACGGCAGCACCACGATCCTGCACCCGTGGTGGGAGGTCTACCAGCCGGTCGACTACAACCTGACCAGCCGGATGGGCAGCGAGGCCGAGTTCAAGCAAATGGTCGCCACCTGTCGAGGCGCGGGCGTGAAGGTGTACGTCGACGCAGTGATCAACCACATGACCGGCCAGGGCAGTGTGTCCTACGGCGGCGTGGCGTACACGCCCTACAACTATCCGGAGTACTCCCCAGCCAACTTCCACGTACCTGCCGGTGAATGCCCGAGTTCCGATGGCGGGATCCAGGACTTCAACAACCTGCTCCAGGTCTTCCGCTGCAACCTGCTGGGTCTCGAGGACCTGCGTACCCAGACGGCGTACGTGCAGGACAAGTTGGCCGGCTACCTGAACAAGCTGATCAGCTACGGCGTCTCGGGGTTCCGGGTCGATGCCGCCAAGCACATCGGTCAGGCCGATCTGGCCGCCATCTACGCCAAGCTGCACCGCACGGTCGACGGCCAGCGGCCGTACTGGGCGCTCGAGGTCTTCGGCGGCGGCCCCGGACTGCTGTCACCGCAGGCCTTCACCAGCGTCGGATCGGTGCTCGGATTGGACGCCGACAAGCAGATCCAGGAAGCCTTCAAGAGCTATCCGGCCGACCACGTCGGCAGCATCGCCACTCTGCGCGCGTTCGGTGAAGAGTCCGGGCTGCCGCCAAGCGCCAAGACGCTCGTGTTCGTGCAGAACCACGACACCGAGCGCAACGGCGATGCCCTCAACTACAGGGACGGTCCGACCAACATCATCGCCAACGAGTTCATCCTCGCGTACGGCTACGGCACGCCGCAGGTGTATTCCAGCTTCACCTGGACGACGAGCGACGACTCGCCACCGGCGAACGCCGACGGGTTGATCACGGACACGACGTGCAACACCGCGGCGTGGGCGTGCGTCGACGAGAACCGAGCGGTCGCGAACCTGGTCGGCTGGCACAACTACGTGGGCGACAGCCGAGTGCTGAACTGGTATGACGATCAGGCCAATCTCATCGCGTTCAGTCGCGGGCACCGTGGCTGGATCGCCATCAACAACGGCGCGACCGCGCAGACCCGGACCTTCACGACCGGACTGCGCAGCGGCGTGTACTGCGACCTCACCCACGGCGACGCCGTGGCCGGCCGGTGCAGCGGCCCGACCGTGACGGTCGACCGCAACGGCAACGCCCGGGTCACGGTCGGTGCGCTCGACTCGGTCGCGATCGACGGGACGCTCTGGTCCGGCGGTAGCCCACCTCCCCGGGGAAGCCGGCGCGAACGTCAGGCC
>CAXTNQ010000042.1:0-17604 GCA_964245745.1 uncultured Jatrophihabitantaceae bacterium | reverse complement strand
CGTGACGGCGACCCGGGCGGTTCCCCAACGGTCGACCGGGCGTCGCCGGTTCGGACGTGAGGCGGCGGCGGTCCTGCCGGTCGCCCGGCTCATGGTCGACGTGGCGCTTCCGCACCTGGACCGGCCTTTCGACTACCTGGTACCGACCGATCTGGACGGTGTCGTGTGCGCGGGTTCGCGCGTGCGCGTTCGCTTCGCCGGCCGGTTGGTCGATGGCTTCGTTCTCGAACGTGCCGCCACCAGCGAGCACGCGGGGGAACTTGCGTTCGTCGAACGAGCAGTCGGTAGTGAACCGGTGCTGACCCCCGAAACGGCCCAGCTGTTCCGGGCGGTCGCCGACCGCTACGGCGGGACATTCGTGGACGTCGTCCGGCTCGGCGTTCCGGCCCGCCACGCGGGCGCCGAGGCGGACGGTGTCCCACCCGTCGGCGGCCCCGGCCCAGACGGTTTGAACCAGGTCGACGGTGCCGGCTGGGGCCGCTACCGCGCAGCCGACTCGTTCCGTTCGGCGGTGGCCGAACGCCGACCCGCTCGGGCGGCCTGGGCCGCGATACCCGGAGAGGACTGGCCGGCCCGCCTGAGCGAACTGGCCGCCGGCGCCCTGCACGCCGGCCGCGGGGCCCTCGTGGTCGTCGCCGATCACCGTGACCTCGACCGGCTCGACGCCGCCGTCGAAAGCGTCCTCGGCAAAGGTCGGCACGTCGCCATATCCGCGGAGCTCGGGCCGGCCGAACGGTACCGGCGCTGGTTGCGCGCACGGCGCGGGCAGGTCCGGATGGTCATCGGAACCCGGGCCGCGGCTTTCGCGCCGGTGGCCGACCTCGGCCTGCTGGCGATGTGGGACGACGGCGATGACCTTTACGCCGAGCCCCGAGCTCCCTATCCGCACACCCGAGACGTCCTTGTGCTGCGATCGGCCCAGACCGCTGCCGCGCTGATCCTCGGCGGATACGGACGCAGCGCCGAGGTGGCCCAGCTCGTCCAGTCCGGCTGGGCGCACGACCTGGCCGCTCCACGCGCCGTCGTCCGTGCGGCGGCGCCGGCCGTCTCGGCCGTGGCGGACGACTTCGAGCAGGCCCGCGACGCCGGTGCAGGGGCGGCCCGGCTGCCCAGCTTGGCCCTGCGGACCGCCCGCCAGGCTCTGGCCGCGGATCGGGCGGTGCTGGTGCAGGTGCCCCGCCGCGGCTACGTGCCTGCGCTCGCGTGCGCCAAAGATCGCACGCGGGCCCGCTGTCCGGCGTGTTCGGGGCCTCTAGCGGCAGCAGCAGCGCGGGCGACGCCGACCTGCCGGTGGTGCGGCCGACCGGCCTCCGACTGGACCTGTCCCACGTGCGGCCAGCACGGGCTGCGCGCGGTCGTCGTCGGCTCAGGCCGGACCGCGGAGGAGCTCGGTCGGGCCTTTCCCGGCGTGCCGGTGCGAACCTCTGGGGCACCTAACGTGGTGGCCAACGTGCCCGATCGGGCCGCGGTGGTGGTCGCCACTCCGGGCGCCGAGCCCACGGTCGCCGGCGGGTACGGCGCGGCACTGTTGCTCGACGGCTGGGCGTTGCTCTCCCGCGCGGACCTGCGGGCCGGCGAGGAGACGCTACGGCGATGGATGAACGCCGCCGCGCTCGTGCGGTCGGACGGCCGCGTCGTCGTCGGCGCCGACGCGGCTGTGCCGGCCGTCCAAGCCCTGATCCGTTGGGACGCCGCCGGGTTCGCTGCCCGCGAGCTGGCGGAGCGACAGGCGTTGCGGTTTCCACCCGCCGTCCGCATGGCTGCCCTCTCCGGTCCGGCGGAGGCCGTCGCCGAGCTGCTATTGCTGGCCGACTTGCCCGAACCGCACGAGATCATCGGGCCGGTGCCGGCCGGCGACGGCGAACGCGTCCTCGTCCGCGTACCCCGCCAGCTCGGCGCGCCGCTCGCGGCCGCGCTCAAGGCGGCCTCCGCCGGCCGCTCGGCACGTCGCGCCGCTGACCCGGTACACGTCCAGCTCGACCCGGCGGAGATCTTCTGACGAGGCAGATCGTGCAACATTCGGCCGGCTCAGGCGGCCACGTTGCGGGAGCCGGGAGACAAGTGACCAGCGCTGCGCGCGTGGGGGCGGACCATGCCGCCTGGGTCCGCCTGTCGCGGCTGCGCCGCGAACACGCGCTACGCGCGTGGGGGCGGACCATAAGATCGGCTGTGTGGCCGTGCACTCGATCCGCCTGTTCGGCGATCCGGTGTTGCGTACGCCGGCCGACGTGGTCACCGACTTCGACCGCGAGCTGCGCACTCTGGTCGCCGATCTCGCCGAAACCATGTTGGACGCGCCCGGCGTCGGGCTCGCGGCTCCGCAGATCGGCGTGGGACTACGGGTGTTCACCTATCACCTCGATGACACGCAAACGGGCCACCTGATCAATCCGGTGCTGCACTTTCCGTCCGAGGAGGAACAGGACGGGCCGGAAGGTTGCCTGTCCATACCGGGGCTGACGTTCGACTGCCGTCGACGAGCCCACGTCGTCGCCCATGGGCAAAACATGTACGGCGACCCTGTCACGGTCGAGGGGACCGAATTGCTGGCCCGCTGCGTCCAGCACGAGACCGATCACCTGGACGGCGTGCTGTTCGTCGACCGGCTCGACCGAGAGGCCCGCAAAGCGGCGCTGCGGGCGATCCGTGACGCAGAGTGGGCCGGTGCGCCGAAACCGACGGTCCGGGTGAGTCCCCACGCGACTTTCGGCCGCGCCTTATGAACATCCGGCGCGCCGTGATCGCGACATCCAGGTGAGGGTGGCGTTCGCCGGAACGCCGCAGGCCGCGGTGCCGGCCCTACGCGCGCTGCTCGAGGCTGCGCGGCACGACGTGGTCGCGGTGATTACCCGGCCACGAGCGCGCGCCGGACGCGGCCGCCGCGAGACGGTCGGACCGATCGAGCAGGAGGCCGTAGCGGCCGGCCTGCCCGTCCTCGCTCCGCGTCGCCTCGGCGAGCCCGAGGTGCTTCAGCAGCTACGCGACCTCGACGTCGACTGCTGTGCCGTCGTGGCCTACGGCGCGCTCGTCCCGCCGTTGGCCCTGGCCATCCCCAAGTACGGCTGGGTCAACGTGCACTTCTCGGTGCTGCCAGCGTGGCGCGGTGCGGCACCCGTCCAGCACGCGGTGCTGCACGGCGACGACGTCACCGGCGCTTCGACGTTCCAGCTCGACCCCGGCCTGGACACCGGACCGGTCTTCGGGGTGGTGACCGAGCCGGTGCGCCCCTGGGACACCGCCGGCGACCTGCTCGACCGCCTCGCGCACTCGGGCGCCACCTTGCTCGTCGCCACCCTCGACGGCCTCGAGGACGGGACGGTGCAGCCGCGCCCGCAACCCACCGACGGCATCTCGCTCGCCCCCAAGATCACCATCGACGACGCCCGGATCGACTGGACCGCGCCGGCCGTGCACGTCGACCGCCTGATCCGCGCCTGCACACCCACGCCGGGCGCCTGGACGACCTTTCGGGAACATCGGATCAAGCTCGGTCCGGTCCGCGTGCTGGACGAGACGCTGCCCGCCGGTGAGCTGGCCGTCACCGCCCGTGCCGTGGCGGTAGGAACCGCGACACGGGCAGTCGAGCTCCGCTCCGTGCAGCCGCCCGGCCGCACGGGAATGGCCGCCGCCGACTGGGCGCGGGGCATCCGACCGACCGGAGGGGAGCGTCTTGGCTGATCCCGACCTGCCGCGCCGGGTCGCGTACGACCTGCTCCGTGCCGTCGACGCGGACGACGCGTACGCCAATCTGCGCCTGCCGCAGCTCATCGCCGAGGCCGAACTCGGCCGCCGGGACGCGGCGCTGACTACGGAGCTCGGCTACGGCACGTTGCGGGCGCTGGGCACCCTCGACGACATCGTCGGGCTGTGCAGCGACCGGCCGCTCGATGACATCGACCCGCCCGTTCGCGACCTGTTGCGCCTCGGCGCCTACCAACTGCTGCGGACCCGGATCCCTCCGCACGCCGCCGTGGCGACGACGGTCGACCTGGCTCGTCATACCGGCAACGGGCGCGCCGGCGGCTTCCTCAACGCCGTATTACGGCGGGTCGCCCAGCGTGATTGGGACGCTTGGGTGGATCGGCTCGCGGCCGGTCGCAGCGTGCTCGGCCAGCTGGCCCTGCGGACCGCGCACCCCGAGTGGATCGCCGCCGCCTTCGCCGACGCACTCGACGGCGACCTCGCCGAGACCGAGGCCGCGCTGCGCGCGGACGACGAGCGCCCGCGTCCGCACCTGGTGGCGTGGCCCGGCCGGGTCGAGCGTGACGTCCTGGTCCGTGAGTCCGGCGGGCAACCCGGCAACTGGTCGCCCTACGCGGTGCGCATGACCGCGGGCGGAGACCCGGGACGGCTCACCGCGGTCCGCACCCGGCAAGCCGGCGTCCAGGACGAAGCGAGCCAGCTGTGCGCGCTCGCGCTGGCCGACGTTGCACTCGAGGGCCGCGACCAGCGCTGGCTGGACATGTGCGCCGGACCGGGGGGCAAGACGGCGCTGCTCGCCGCCCTCGCGGCGGGACGGGGAGCCGACGTCACTGCGGTCGAGCTCCGGCCGCACCGCGCCGAACTCGTCCGTAGGGCGGTCGCGACCATGTCCGCTGACGTCGACGTCGTTGTCGGCGATGCTCGGACGTTCCCGGGCATCGAGGGCGGTTACGCCCGGGTGCTGCTCGACGCGCCGTGCAGCGGGCTCGGGGCCCTGCGCCGCCGCCCGGAGGCCCGCTGGCGACGGACCAGCACGGACGTCGCCGGGCTCACGGTGTTGCAACGCGAGCTGCTCGATGCGGCCCTGCGACTGGTTCGCCCCGGCGGGGTGGTCGCCTACGTCACCTGCTCGCCGCACCTGGCCGAGACCCGCGACGTCGTAGCCGGCCGGCTGCTCACCGACGCCCGCGAGGCGTTCCCCGGCGTCCCTCTGCTCGGGGCCGGTCCGACCGTGCAGATGTGGCCGCACCGGCACGGCACCGATGCCATGTTCTGCGCGCTGCTCGTGTCCTGATCCCGGGTTCTCGTTCGTCCTTCTGGTGGGATCGGTCGACCGGACCGGTCGAACAGGAGAGGAAACCGCCCGATGACCCAGTACATCGCACTGACCTACACCGCAGACGTCGACTGGTCGGCTCCCGAACAGCGCGGCGAGATGGACGAGTACGTGCGGTTCGGCGCGGACAACGCGGCCCAGATCCGCGGCGGCGCCGCGTTGTACCCGACGTCCACGGCCACCGTCGTGCGCGTTACCGGGGCCCGCGGCGGCGACGTGGTCACCACCGACGGCCCGTACGCCGAAACCAAGGAAGCGCTGACCGGCTACTACGTCCTGGAGGCCGCCGACCTCGACCAGGCTGTGGCCATCGCCGCGCAGATCCCGGCCGCGTGGAACGGTGCCGTCGAGGTCCGCCCGGTAATCACTCCGCAGGGCTGACCCTGCGGTGGCCGAGGCGGTCCCGCAGCACGACCGGTTGGTCGAGACCGTCCGGGTCGAGGGCGCGCGCATCCTCGCCACGCTGGCCCGGACGGTCGGCGTCGCGCTGGCCGAGGACGCCGTACAGGAGGCCGTCCTCGCCGCACTGCGGGACTGGCCCCGGTCCGGCGTGCCGGACCAGCCGCGGGCCTGGCTCACGGTGGCCGCACGCCGCAAGGCCGTTGACATGCTGCGGCGGGAGCAGGCCCGAGTCGGAAAGGAACGCGAGGGGACGGACCTGTTGGCGCTGACCGCTCCGGACCCGCCGCCGGACAGCGTCGTCCGCGACGACCAGCTTCGACTGATCTTCACCTGCTGCCATCCGGCTCTTGCTCCGGAAACGCAGGTGGCCCTGGCGCTGCGGACGTTGTGCGGGCTCACCACCGCCCAGGCGGCGGCCGTCCTGCTCGTGTCCGAGCCGGCGATGGCCAAGCGGCTCACGCGCGCCCGGCAGAAGATTGCCGCGGCCGCCGTCCCCTACCGCGTGCCGAGCGACGAGGAGTTGCCCGGCCGGCTGGCCGGAGTGTGCGCGGTGGTGCATGGGCTCTACACCACGGCTTATGCCCCGAACGCCGGGGCGCAGGTCATCGACGTCGACGGATGTACCGAAGCCGTCCGGCTCGCCCGCCTACTGCACGAGCTGCTGCCCGACGAGGCGATGAGTGCGGCCCTGCTGGCTCTGCTTCTGCTGACCGACGCTCGGCGCGCGGCGCGGGTGGATGGGCGCGGGGACGTCGTGGTACTGGCTGACCAGGACCGCCGCCGATGGGACCACGACCTGATCGCGGAGGGCGAGGCGTTGCTCGACGGCTCCCTGCGCCGCACCCACGGAGTCGCCGATCCCTATCAGCTGCAGGCCGCGATCGCCGCCGAGCACGACCGGGCGCCGAGCTATGAGCACACGGACTGGGCCGCTGTGGTCTCGCTCTACGACCTGCTGCTCTCCGTGGCCCCGACCTCGAGCGCGGCGCTCAGCCGCGTGGTGGCGATCGCGGAGGCGCGTGGTCCGGAAATCGGCCTGGCCGCCCTCGACCTCGTGCCGCCGGGACCGCGCTGGCACGCCGTCCGGGGTGAGCTGCTCGCCCGGGTCGGACAGCCTGACGAGGCCGTCGCCGAGATCCGGGCCGCTCTCGACGGTGACATCACTGAGCCGGAACGGCGCTACCGCGAACGCCGAATCGCGCAGCTCCGCGGCCCGTCCAGCTGACGACCCGCCGCCTCCTACACTCGCGTCGTGTCTGCCCCGGGCGGCGCGGAGCCCATGATCGCGCCCAGCATCCTGTCCGCCGACTTCGCGCGGCTCGCGGACGAGGCCGACGCCGTCGCAGGCGCCGACTGGTTGCACGTCGACGTCATGGACGCTCACTTCGTCCCCAACCTGACCATCGGCCTGCCGGTCGTCCGCAGCCTGCACGCCGCCACGGATCTGCCGCTCGACTGCCACCTGATGATCGACGACCCCGACCGATGGGCGCCGCAGTACGCCGAGGCAGGCGCTGCCAACGTCACCTTCCACGTCGAGGCCGCCGCCGACTCAGCAGCCACGGCGCGGGACATCCGGTCGGGCGGTGCGCTCGCCGGACTGGCGGTCAAGCCGGGAACCCCACTCGAGCCCTACCTCGACCTGTTGCGCGAGTTCGACACGCTGCTCGTGATGACTGTCGAGCCCGGGTTCGGCGGCCAAGAGTTCATGGCCGAGGTGCTGCCCAAGGTCCGGCTCGCCCGCTCCCTGGTGCGCCAGGGCGAGCTGCGGCTGTTCGTCGAGGTCGACGGCGGCATCACCGCGAACACCATCGAGCAGGCCGCCGAAGCGGGCGCCGATGTCTTCGTGGCCGGCTCCGCCGTGTACGGCGCGGACGATCCGCACCGAGCGCTGGAGGCGCTGCGCGCCCGAGCCCGCAGCGCCATGTCGCGCTCCTGATCGAGGACACCGTGGTCGTCACCGAAGCCGAACGTGCGGCGATGCGGCGCGCGCTGGCGCTGGCCGATACCGTGCGGGGCCGGACGAGTCCGAACCCCCCGGTCGGCGCGGTGCTGCTCGCCCGCGACGGTGCGCTCGTCGGCGAGGGCGCGACCGCTCCGGCCGGTGGCGCGCACGCCGAGATCGCGGCCCTGGCCGGCGCCGGCGACCACGCCCGCGGGGCCATTGCGGTCGTCACTCTCGAACCGTGTGCGCACACCGGGCGCACAGGCCCCTGCACGGAGGCCTTGATCGAGGCTGGTGTGCGTCGCGTGGTCTACGCCGTGGACGACCCCAACCCGGCCGCCGCGGGCGGTGCGGCTGCGCTGCGTGCGGCCGGCCTGGACGTGGTCGGCGGCGTGGACGCGGACGAGGCGCGGTCGGGCGCCCTGCGGCCGTGGCTGCACGCCGTGTTCACCGGCCGGCCGTTCGTCACCTGGAAGGTGGCCAGCACGCTCGACGGACGAGTGGCCGCTGCTGACCTGTCGTCTCGGTGGATCTCCAGTGCACCGTCGCGCGCCGACGCGCACGCGCTGCGCGGCATCGTCGACGCGATCGTCGTCGGAAGCGGCACCGTCCTCGTTGACGACCCGTCCCTGACCGTCCGCGACGCCGGCGGGACGCGGACGTTGCACCAGCCGCTGCGGGTCGTGCTCGATCGACGGCACCGGGTCCGTGACGACGCCCGGGTGTTCGACGCCGCCGCCGAGACGCTCGTCCTGGACACCGCTGTACCCCGGTTCGCGCTCAAGGCGCTACACGATCGCGGCGTCCGACACGTCCTGCTCGAGGGCGGTCCTACGCTGGCGGGCGCGTTCGTCGAGGCGCGCTGCGTCGACGAGGTCGTGGCTTACGTGGCCCCGACGCTGCTCGGTTCCGGCCCGGCGTCACTGGCCGACGCCGGCATCGCAACGTTGGCGCAAGCGGTCACACTGGAGGTGGACACGGTCAGCCGCTGCGGACCCGACGTCAAGATCGTCGGACGGCCGCGCTGGCCAGAAGAGGAGTAGCGGGTGTTCACGGGGATCGTCGAGGAGCGGGGCGAGGTCGTCGCGCTGGACCCGCGCGGTGACTCCGCGCGGCTGGCCGTCCGCGCGCCGACCGTCGGCGTGGGCGCGCGGCACGGCTCGTCGATCGCGGTCAACGGGGTCTGCCTGACCGTCGTCGGTGCGGACGACGGGACGATCCAGTTCGACGTCATGGGCGAGACGCTCGCCCGCAGCGTGCTGGGCCAGCTGGCGCCGGGCGCCTCGGTCAACCTCGAGCGATCGCTCCCCGTGGCGGGACGGCTGGACGGCCACGTCGTGCAAGGCCACGTCGACGGCACGGGGACGGTGGTGTCCCGCGAGCCGGGTGACGCGTGGGAGCGAGTGCGGTTCGCGTTGCCGCCGGACCTGGCCCGCTACGTGGCCGAGAAGGGGGCCATCGCCGTCGACGGCGTGTCGCTCACGGTCACGGCGGTCGGAGACGAGTGGTTCGAGGTGGGCTTGATCCCCGAGACACTGCGCGCCACGACCCTCGGCGACAAGCAGGCCGGAGATTCGGTCAATCTCGAGGTCGACGTGCTCGCCAAGTACACCGAACGCCTGCTGAGTCGGCCGTGAGGCTGGACAGCGTCGAGCGGGCCATCGCCGACATCAAGGACGGCAAAGCGGTGGTCGTCATCGACGACGAGGACCGCGAGAACGAGGGCGACCTGATCTTCGCCGCCGAATTGGCGACCCCGGAGCTCGTCGCGTTCATGGTCCGTTACACCTCCGGATACATCTGCGTGCCGTTGACCAAGGCCGATGCCGACCGCCTGGACCTGCCTCCCATGTTCCGGATCAACCAGGACCGCCGTGGCACTGCGTACGCCGTGACCGTGGACGCGCGGGAAGGGATCACGACCGGCATCAGCGCCGCCGACCGTGCTCGCACCATCCGGCTGCTCGCCGACCCCGCCACCGATGCCACCGACCTCGCCCGGCCCGGTCACGTGGTGCCGCTTCGGGCCAAGGACGGTGGCGTGCTGCGCCGGCCCGGTCACACCGAGGCCGCGGTCGACCTGGCGGTACTCGCCGGCCTCGCGCCGGCGGGTGCGCTGTGCGAGGTGGTCAGCGAGAAGGACCCGTCCGGGATGGCTCGGGCCGACGAACTACGTGTCTTCGCCGACGAACATGACATGGCGATGATCTCGATCGCCGACCTCATCGCGTACCGGCGCCGGTTCGAGAAGCTCGTCGAACGGGTGGCTGAGGCTCGCGTGCCGCTGCAGTACGGCGAATTCACTGCGGTGGGCTACGCCAGCTCGTACGACGAGCGCGAGCACGTCGCCTTCGTCTTCGGTGATGTCGGCGACGGCGAGGACGTCCTCGTGCGGGTGCATTCCGAGTGCCTGACCGGAGACGTGTTCGGCTCGCTGCGCTGCGACTGCGGCCCCCAGTTGGAGGCGTCGCTGGCGGCCGTCGCCCGTGAGGGCCGCGGCGTCGTGCTCTATATCCGGGGGCACGACGGACGGGGCGCCGGCCTGCTGCACAAACTGCAGCCCTACCAGCAGGCCGGTGATGGCGACACCAGCCGTGACGCTGACCTGGCGCTGGGCGTTCCGGCGGACGCGCGCGACTACGGCACGGGGGCACAGATCCTCGTCGATCTCGGAGTGCATACCATGCGGCTGCTGTCGAACAATCCGGCGAAGCGGGCAGGCCTCGAGGGTTACGGCCTGCGCATCGTCGGTCAGGTTCCGTTGCCGATCCATGACCCGCGAGAGCGTCCGGACGGGACCGCTCTCACGCCTCGACTCGCCGACGGACGGCCACGGTGAGCGGTAACGGCGCCCCCGCACCCGACCCGCTGGAGGGCGCGGCCGGACTACGGGTCGCGATCGTGGCCGCGCAGTGGCACCAGACGGTGATGGACGGCCTGCTCGCCGGTGCTCGGCGTGCGCTCGGCGACGCCGGGGTGGTCGACGTCGTCGAGGTGCGCGTGCCCGGGTCCTTCGAACTGCCGGTCGCCGCCGCCCGGTTGGCCGGGTCGGGAGTCGATGCCGTCGTCGCGCTCGGTGTCGTTATCCGCGGTGGCACCCCGCACTTCGACTACGTCTGCCAGGCCGCGACCGCGGGATTGACCTCGGTGGCCGTGCGCACCGGCGTGCCCGTCGGCTTCGGCGTCCTGACCTGTGACGACGACGCCCAGGCCGTCGACCGGGCCGGCCTGCCGGGCTCGAAGGAGGACAAGGGGTACGAGGCCGCCTACGCGGCCGTACGTACCGCCCTCACCCTGGCCGCGCTGTAGTGGCCTGGGTCTACCTGGCTCTGGCCATCGCCAGCGAGATCATCGCGACGGTCAGCCTGCGGGGACTATCCGACAGCTTCCGGTGGGATCTGCTCGCGGTCGTCGTCGTGGGCTACGGCCTGTCCTTCGCGCTGATGGTGCCGGCCCTGAAGTCGATCAACGTCGGAATTTCCTACGCCATCTGGTCAGCCGTCGGAACGGCCGCCATCGCGATACTCGGTGTTCTGTTCTTCGGCGAGCACCTCAACGCGGTGGCCGTGCTCGGACTGGTCCTGATCGTGTTGGGCGTCGTTCTCGTCACCGGCTCGGGCACGACCACGCACGGCTGAGGGCCGAAGGTGCCGTCGGTAGGCTCGAACCGGCCATGAAAACCTTCGACGCCCTGTTTGCCGAGCTGTCGGGACGCCAACGCGACCGTCCGGCCGGCTCGGGCACCGTCGCAGCGCTCGACGCCGGCGTCCACGCGCAGGGCAAGAAGGTCATCGAGGAGGCCGCCGAGGTGTGGATGGCCGCCGAGCACGAGGGCGCGCAACGCACGGCGGAGGAGATCAGCCAGCTGCTCTACCGCGTCCAGGTGCTGATGCTCGGCCGTGGACTGACCCTTGACGACGTCTACCGGTACCTCTAGACCGTGCCTGAGCTATTACGCGTGGCGGTGCCGAACAAGGGCGCACTCGCCGAGCCCGCGGCGGTCATGCTGGCCGAAGCCGGCTACCGTCAGCGCGCCGACGGCCGCGAGCTGGTGCTGCTCGACACGGACAACGACGCCGAGTTCTTCTTCCTGCGTCCTCGCGACATTGCGATCTACGTCGGATCCGGCCGCCTGGACGTCGGCATCACCGGCGTGGACCTGCATCTAGACTCCGGAGCGCCGGCCGCAACCGTTCTGTCCCAGGACTTCGCCGGCTCGACGTTCCGCTTCGCCGGCCGGCCCGGGGTGGGTTCGTCCGTGCGGGACCTGGCCGGTCAGCGCATCGCCACCGCGTACCCCGGCCTGGTCTCGGCGTACCTGGCCCGGCACGGCGTCGAGGCGCAGGTCATCCGGCTGGACGGCGCAGTCGAGACGGCGGTGCGGCTCGACGTGGCCGACGTGATCGCCGATGTGGTGTCCACCGGCACCACGCTGCGCAACGCCGGCCTCGAGACGTTCGGCGAGCCGCTGCTGCACAGCGAAGCGGTGCTCGTCCGGCGTGCGGGCGCGCCGTCCGTCCCGCAGGTCGAACAGCTGGTCAGGCGCCTGCAGGGCGTGATCATCGCCCGGCAGTACGTGCTCATGGACTACGACATCCGCGACGATCTGGTCGAGAAGGCCGTGTTGATAACGCCGGGCATCGAGTCCCCGACCGTGTCGCCGTTGCAGGAGCGGGGATGGTCGGCGGTGCGTTCGATGGTGCCGCGCCGCGACACGCATCGCGTCATGGATGAGCTCTGGACCTTGGGCGCGCGGGCGATTCTGGTGACGAGCATCCACGCGTGCCGCCTGTGAGCGAGCGCAAGAGCTGGGTGGTTACGGCGCGGCCGGTGCGGTCGGCCCGAATCGCGATGGCTGCCGCAGTGGTCATCGTGTGCGTGTTCGCGGTCGCGGCTGCCGTCGCGCCACACGCCGGTGGCGGAGCTCGTTTCGGCGTCCGCGATCAGGTCGGCATCGCACTCGTCGGGGTCATCCTGGCCGGACTGGCCCTGTTGCCGACGCGTCCGCGCCTGTGGGCCGACGAACACGAGATCCGGACGCGGGCCTACCTGGGCGCGCCGCGCGTGGTCCCGTGGGCTCTGGTCACGGCGGTCGAATTCCCGTCGCGGCTGCGGTTTGCACGCCTCGTCCTGCCTGGTGAGGACACCCTCGCGCTGTACGCGGTACAGCGGTTCGACCGCGAACGCTCGGTCGTCGTCATGCGGTCCCTGCGCGACCTGTTCGCCCGCTCGCACGCCGATGCTGGCTGATACACCTTCGACGGTTGGTGACCGCTACGTTGTCGACTGGGCAGGATGAGTCCATGACCGACACCTCCCAGACGCTCGCCAACCTGCTGCGGGAAGACCGACGGTTTCCTCCCAGCGAGGACTTCACCCAACAGGCCAACGTGGGCGGCGACGCTTACGCGGCTGCGTCGGCCGACCGCCTTGCGTTCTGGGCGACGCAGGCCGAGCGGTTGAGCTGGCGGCAACGCTGGACCGACGTCCTCGACTGGTCGCAGGCACCGTTCGCGAAGTGGTTCGTCGGCGGCCGGCTCAACGTCGCCTACAACTGCGTCGACCGGCACGTCGAAAGCGGTCATGGTGATCAGGTCGCCTACTACTGGGAGGGCGAGCCGGGGGACACCAGGGTCCTGACCTACGCGGAGCTCAAGGACGAGGTGTGCCGCGCCGCCAACGCCCTGACCGAGCTGGGCGTACGGGCCGGAGACCGGGTGGCCATCTACCTGCCCATGATCCCGGAGACTGTCGTCGCGATGCTCGCCTGCGCGCGGCTGGGCGCGCCGCACACCGTCGTCTTCGGGGGTTTCTCTGCGTCGGCGTTGACCGACCGGATCCTCGACTGCGACGCGCGCGTGGTGGTGACCGCCGACGGCGGATACCGACGCGGCGCGCCGGCCGCGCTCAAGCCGGCGGTGGACGAAGCCCTACGCAAATGTCCGGACGTTCGCTCGGTGCTCGTGGTGCGGCGCACCGGCCAGGACGTCGAATGGACCGAAGGCCGGGACGTGTGGTGGCACGACCTCGTCAGCCGGCAGTCGACCGAGCACGAGCCACCGGCCTTCGACGCCGAGCAGCCGCTCTACGTGATGTACACCTCCGGCACGACCGGCAAACCCAAGGGCATCCTGCACACGAGCGGCGGTTATCTCACCCAGGTGTCGTGGACGCATCACGCGGTCTTCGACCTGAAGCCCGACGACGACGTGTACTGGTGCGGCGCGGACATCGGCTGGGTGACCGGGCACTCCTACATCGTTTACGGACCGTTGGCTAACCGGGCCACGTCGTTCCTCTACGAGGGCACGCCGAACACTCCGAACGAGGGCCGGTGGTGGGAGATGATCGACAAGTACAAGATCACCATTCTCTACACAGCACCGACGACGATCCGTACGTTCATGAAGTGGGGAGCCGATATCCCCGCGCGGTACGACCTCTCGTCCCTGCGCCTGCTCGGCAGTGTCGGCGAGCCGATCAACCCCGAGGCCTGGGTCTGGTACCGGCACGTGATCGGCGGCGACCGGACGCCCGTGGTCGACACCTGGTGGCAGACCGAGACCGGAGCCATCATGATCAGCCCGCTGCCGGGAGTAACGGCCACGAAACCAGGGTCGGCCACCCGGCCGTTGCCGGGCATCGGCGCGGAGGTAGTGGACGACGCCGGCGTCCCGGTGCCGAACGGGGGCGGCGGCTTCCTCGTCCTGACCGAGCCGTGGCCGTCGATGCTGCGCGGCATCTGGGGCGACCCCGATCGCTACCGGGAGACGTACTGGGCGCGTTACGGCGACCAGGGCTGGTACTTCGCCGGCGACGGCGCCAAGAAAGACGACGACGGCGACCTGTGGCTGCTGGGCCGGGTGGACGACGTGATGAACGTGTCCGGCCACCGAATCTCCACGACCGAGGTCGAATCGGCCCTGGTCTCTCATTCGTCGGTGGCCGAGGCCGCCGTGGTCAGCGCCACGGATCCCACCACCGGCCAGGCCATCGTGGCGTTCGTGATCCTGCGTGGCGGGGCTGAGGAAGGACCGTCGCTGGCGGCTGACCTGCGCAATCATGTGGCTGGCGAGATCGGCCCGATCGCCAAGCCGCGGCAGATCCTGGTCGTGCCCGAGTTGCCGAAGACGCGCAGCGGCAAGATCATGAGGCGGCTACTGCGCGATGTTGCCGAGCACCGTCAGCTCGGCGACGTGACCACACTCACCGATTCCAGCGTGATGGACCTGATCGGCGAGAAGCTGCCGACCGCGCCCGCAGAGGAGTAGCCGTCAACTCAGGAGCTTCTCGCCGGGCCCCTCGCCCGGCTCGTCCGGATAGGACGACGCCTCCCGAAACGCCGCCTGCAGCGTCTTCACCCCGTCCCGCAACGGCTGGCGGTGGATACCCAGAAAGTCCTGCGCGGACGCGACCAGGCCGGCCAAGGCGGTGATGAGTCGGCGCGCCTCGTCCAAATCGACGCGCGGTTCGCCGTCCGGCGCCAGACCCAGATTCTCGGCGCACGCGCTCATGAGCAGCACGGCGGCGCGGCTGATCACCTCGTTGGCCGGGATCTGCGCCAGTTCGCGAACCGGCAGCTCCTCGAGGGCGTCCAGCGTGTCGAAGCCGTGTGCCGGAATCGGTATGGCGTCCTCAGGGTGCGCTCGTGACGCACTGCCGGGAATGCCTTTGACGACGGAAGCGTTGTCCGTCATAGGGTCAGTGTGTGACACACTGATACCCTGTCATCGCGACCAGCCTCCGCAGCATGCGGGGGTGTGCAAGCGGATGCTCGCCGAGCCTCCCACCTGTGCCGTCCTCGGACGCGCCGGGTCCGGTCCGCCCTCCCCGGCCCAGGCCGGGGCCCGTGGCGCTGCCACGGGTGCGGGGTGATCGGTCGGAATGGTTCTGCGGGCCCCGTGCGCACTGGCGCAGCGGGGCCCGTCGCATCTTCGGACGCCCCCACCCGTTCCGCCGGCACTGTGATCAACCGTTCGACGACATCAACCGTTCGACCCAGGAGGTCCCATCAGCTCCGAACCCAGAATCAACGACCGGATCCGCGTCCCCGAGGTCCGGCTCGTCGGCCCCGAAGGCGAGCAGGTCGGCATCGTGCCGATCGGCAAGGCCCTCGATCTGGCCGCAGAGTCCGATCTAGATCTGGTCGAGGTGGCCCCGATGGCCCGGCCGCCCGTTGCCAAGCTCATGGACTACGGCAAGTTCAAGTACGAGAGCGCGCAGAAGGCACGGGAAGCCCGGCGCAACCAGGCGCTCACCGTTATCAAGGAGATGAAGCTCCGCCCCAAGATCGACTCGCACGACTACGAGACCAAGAAGGGTCACGTCGAGCGATTCCTCAAGCAGGGCGACAAGGTGAAGGTCACGATTATGTTCCGTGGACGCGAGCAGTCCCGCCCCGAGCTGGGGTTCCGACTCCTGCAGCGGCTGGCCACGGACGTCGCCGATCTGGGCTTCATCGAGTCCTCGCCCAAACAGGACGGCCGGAACATGATCATGGTCGTGGCTCCGCACCGTCCGGGCAGCACCAAGATCCGCCCGGTCCGCGAAACCGTGGACCAGTAGCTCACCCCCGGCCTACTGCGCCGACACTGTCAAAGGACGACCGATGCCCAAGAACAAGACGCACAGCGGCATGAAGAAGCGGGTCAAAGTGACCGGCTCCGGCAAGCTGCTCACCCAGCACGCCGGCAAGCGCCACAACTTCGAGCACAAGCCGTCGACCCTGACCCGGCGGCTGACCGGCACCAAGCCGGTCGCCGAAGCCGACGTTCCGCGCGTCAAGAAGCTGCTTGGTCTCTAACGCACCCGTCCGTCTCGTCCGAATCCGGCGCCTACAGGTGCCGGCCCGAACTTTCGAGGAAACCCCGTGGCACGCGTCAAGCGGGCAGTCAACGCCCACAAGAAGCGCCGTAGCACTCTGGACGCGGCATCCGGTTACCGCGGTCAGCGGTCCCGGCTCTACCGCAAGGCCAAGGAGCAGCTGCTCCATTCGGCCACCTATGCCTATCGCGACCGCAAAGCGCGCAAGGGTGACTTCCGGCAGCTGTGGATCACCCGCATCAACGCCGCCGCACGCGCGAACGACATGACCTACAACCGCTTCGTGCAGGGTCTTCGCCTGGCCGGTGTCGAGGTCGACCGCAAGGTGCTGGCCGACCTGGCGGTCACCGACGAGGCCGCCTTCGCGGCACTCGTCGTCGTGGCCAAGGCCGAGATTGCCAAGGTCGGCACCGGCGGCCCCGTGGAGCAGTCCCCGGCCGCCTGAGCGGACCGGCCGCCATCGGCACCGTGCGCACCGTCCTCTCCAACGGCAACGCTCGGCTGGCCGCCGCCCGCGGCCTGACGCACCGCCGAGCCCGCCGCGCCGCCGGCCGTTTCCTGGCCGAGGGCGTGCCCGCTGTGCAGGAAGCCGTGCGCCGGCCGGACACCGTCGTGGAGGTGTTCGCCACGGCTGACGCCGCCGCGCGACATGCGGTCCTACTCGCCGGACAGCCCGTGTCGGTCGTCAGCGACGCGGCCGCGGCTCAACTGTCGGAGACGACGACGCCGCAGGGCCTGGTGGCGGTGTGCCGGCGGGTCGACATCCCCCCCGCCGGCGCCTTTGCCGGGCGTCGGCTCGCGGTGGTGCTCGTCGAGCCCAACGATCCCGGCAACCTCGGCACCGTCATGCGCACCGCCGACGCTGCCGGCGCCGACCTCGTCGTCGTGGCCGGCGACGGCGTGGACGTCTACAACGGCAAGGCGGTTCGCGCGTCCGCCGGCAGCGTGTTCCACGTCGACCTCGTCGTGGACGTGTCGATCGACGCCGTCGTCGCCGCCGTGCGCGGATCCGGCCTCACCTCGCTGGCCACCACCGCCCACGGCAGCGTTGCCCTGCCCGACGCGCCGCTGAGCGGCCCGACGTTGTGGTGGTTCGGCTCCGAGGCTCACGGGCTACCGACGGCCGTCCTGGCCGCAGCGGACACGACCGTCCGGGTGCCGATCCACGGCGCGGCCGAAAGCCTCAACCTGGCGGCCGCGGCCGCGGTGTGTCTCTACGCCAGCGCGTTCGCGAACCGGCCGGAGGCCGACGCGTGAGCGCGGCGGCCGACTGCGCCGGCCGGCTTCGCTAAGGTGACCCGCGGCAGCCGCGAGGACCGACGCTGCCGAATGTGTCGTCGCCGAAGGGACCGCTCGACCGCTCATGGACACCGCCACCGCCATCGACACCCGCGCG
>CAXTNQ010000041.1:583-17834 GCA_964245745.1 uncultured Jatrophihabitantaceae bacterium | reverse complement strand
AGTCGAAGCCTTCGCCGCCGGCGACGCGACCGCGCAGATAGGCGCGATTATAGATGGAACGCGCGAGCCCCTGATCGAGATGGTCGCCGTCGCGCCAATCCGACAAGGGCCAATAAGCGTCGACGCCGACGAAATCGAACGGCGGCGAGCAGAGTGGAAGCCGCTGCCGACGCGGTTCGACTACGGAGTGCTCGGCAAGTACACCAAGCTTGTCGGGTCGGCCGCCTCGGGTGCCGTCTGCGGCTGATGTTGGCCCGGACAACGCGACGCTAGCCCTGCCCGCGCGAGCCGTCCTATTGCCTGCGTACCGCGGGACACGGCATGTTTCGAAACTTTCTTCGTCACCCTTCCAATCTGCTTCTGTTCTTGTCGAGCGCCCTCCTCGGCTTCGTCGGCGCGCTGTTCTTTGCCAACTCTCGCCGATTCTACGAATACTCTCGAATCGCGCTATGGGCCGCGCTCATTCTAGGCCTGGCGTCGTTTTCACCGTATGCTGTCGCGAAATACGTCGGCTTTGGAATTCTTGGCTATATGTTCGCCCTTGTCGTCGAGAGCAACCAGAAATTGGCTCCGGCGACAAGTTGTCCAAGACACCGCAACGGTACTCTGGACGCGGTTCAAACCCGTGGTGTCCTCTCTGTTCGTTCAGCAATCGAGGACTTCCCAAAGCCGTTCTCCTGTCTTGCGTTGGTCCGATCGCCATAACCTCGGCGTTTGCGCTCGTTAGCTGGTACTCCGGGAACGCGTTGCTCGACGCACTAGGGACAATCGGATTAGCAGCCGCGGTCAATTTCTGGGTGATCTTCGTGTGCTCGTTGACTCGTGCCTATCCAAGTCGGCTGACAGGTATGGCCTCGATTGTTATGGTCGTGTTTTTCTTAGGTCTCACGGCCTACGGGACCGGATCGGTGTTCGCAGTCCGTACCGCATCACTTTCTGGGCAGCTGATTGCGGCGCTCCTTGGCTTGCTCTTGCTTCTCGGTCCTCTTGCGCAGTGGCGTCAGTGGTTGAGCGAAGACGGGAAAGCGACCCTAGTCGACTGGCTTGTTGGGATCAGGCGAGGACGAGACGGCGCCTAGTAGCACATGTAGTATCATGGTGGAGTGGCGACGGCGGGACTTCGTGAACTGCGTCAGCACGCAAGCGAATTGGTACGTCAGGCGGAGGCGGGCGAGATCATCACGGTGACGGTCAGCGGACGGGCGGTAGCTCAGCTTGGCCCGGTGACCGCTCGTCGGTGGCGACGTCTGGACGAGATCGCCGACATATTCGCCGGACCTGCGGACAAGCGATGGGCGGCCGATCGCGAGTTGGTCGATCAGACGCTGCGCGATCCTTTCGACCGGTGAGGACCGTTCTCGACACGAGCGTCGTACTGGGACCGCCGCCGACCACGCTTGCGAACGACGATCTGGCGATCAGCGCTATCACGCTCGCCGAATTGCAGTTCGGCGTCCTCGTCGCACGCGACCGCGACGAGCGCGCCGAGCGGTTGCGACGCCTGGCGACCGTCGAACGGAACTTCGCCGCACTACCCGTCGACGCCACCGTGTCCGCTCACTATGGCCGACTCGCTGCCGCGATGGTCCGGCACGGCCGCCCACCTCGGACCCGAGCCCTGGATCTGCTCATCGCGGCTACAGCGGTTGCCCACGATGCGCGACTGTGCACCCGAAACGCTGTTGACCTACGCGGTCTGGAAAAGCTAGTGACGGTCGTATCCGCCGACTGACCGGGCCGCGATCATGTCACGTCCGGCCGCGGCTATCCGCGTGAAAGCGCGACATGATCACGACCGAGCGCTCGAGCGCACGTGCCACCGTCGCGAGGCTGTCGTCTCACTAGGTGAGACGGGCGTCTCGGCGATTTGAACGCGTTCGATAGCGCCGTGTACGGTGCAAGGCGTGAGTCAGCTCGTACTTATCGTCCAGCGCGTCGAATGAGGCCATCCAACCTCTCGACGCGCTAGCCCTTCGTGCATCAGCACGAGGGGTTTTTTGTTGCACGTCCGACCACCTTGAGTCCGCAGGAAGGCACGCAGCATGGCCGATACCGCGCCTCCAGCGCCCAGTGAGCTGACTGGCGCCCAGGCGCTCGTGCGCTCGCTCGAGCACGTGGGCGCCGACGTGGTGTTCGGCATTCCCGGGGGAGCGATCCTCCCCGCGTACGACCCCCTCTACGACTCCACGAGAGTGCGGCACATCCTCGTCCGCCACGAGCAGGGCGCGGGACACGCAGCGGAGGGTTACGCCCAGGCCACCGGCAAGGTCGGGGTGTGCATGGCCACGTCCGGGCCAGGGGCCACCAACCTGGTCACGCCGATCGCCGACGCCTACATGGACTCGGTGCCGATGGTGGCGATCACCGGGCAGGTCGGACGGCCGTTCATCGGCACGGATGCGTTCCAGGAAGCCGATATCTCCGGCATTACGCTGCCGGTCACCAAGCACAACTTCCTCGTGCAAACGGCCGCCGAGGTGCCGCAGGCCATCGCCGAGGCGTTCCACCTGGCCGGGACGGGACGACCCGGCCCGGTGCTCGTCGACCTGCCCAAGGACGTGTTGCAGGAGTCGGCGCCGTTCGTGTGGCCCCCTCGCGTGGACCTGCCGGGGTACCGACCGGTCACCCGTCCGCACGGCAAGCAGATTCGCGAGGCCGCTCGCCTGATCGCGGACGCGCGACGTCCGGTGCTGTACGTGGGCGGCGGGGTGCTCAAGGCGCGGGCGACGCGAGCGCTGGCGCAGGTCGCGGAGTTGACCGGCATCCCCGTGGTCACGACGCTCATGGCCCGCGGCGCGTTCCCCGACAGTCATCGACAGCACCTGGGCATGCCCGGCATGCACGGGACGGTCGCCGCGGTGACGGCGCTGCAGAAGGCTGACCTACTCATTGCGTTGGGCACCCGCTTCGACGACCGGGTCACCGGACGGCTCGAGACCTTCGCGCCGCAGGCGGCAGTTATCCATGCCGACATCGACCCCGCCGAGATCGGCAAGAACCGGGCCGCCGACGTGCCGATCGTGGGCGATGTCCGCGAGGTCCTCGTCGAGCTGGTCTCGGCGATCGAGGCCGAGTACGCGGCGGGGCGCCGGGCGGACCTGACCGGGTGGTGGGCCCAGCTCGACCGCTGGCGTACGACCTATCCGCTCGGATACGACGAACCTGCGGACGGCACCCTCGCTCCGCAGTACGTGATCGAGCGGATCGGTAGCCTCGGCGGACCGGACGCGATCTACGTGGCCGGCGTCGGCCAGCACCAGATGTGGGCGGCGCAGTTCATCTCCTACGAGCGGCCCTACACGTGGCTGAATTCCGGCGGCGCCGGAACCATGGGGTATGCCGTGCCGGCCGCCATGGGCGCGAAGGTCGGGCGTCCCGACACGTTGGTGTGGGCGATCGACGGCGACGGCTGCTTCCAGATGACCAATCAGGAGCTCGCGACCTGCGCCATCGAGGGCATTCCCATCAAGGTCGCGGTGATCAACAACGGAAACCTCGGCATGGTCCGGCAGTGGCAGACCCTGTTCTACGGGGAGCGCTACAGCCAGACCGACCTCGGCACGCACAAGCACCGCATCCCCGACTTCGTCCGGCTGGCCGACGCCCTCGGCTGTGTGGGCATGCGCTGCGAGAGCAAGGACGAGGTCGACGCCACGATCGAGAAGGCGATGGCGATCGACAATCAACCCGTCGTCGTCGACTTCATCGTCGGGGCCGACGCGATGGTGTGGCCGATGGTGGCCGCCGGGACCAGAAACGACGACATCATCGCCGCGCGCGGGATTCGTCCGAGCTTCGACGCGGACAGCTGATGACAACGCCGGATCGCGAGCTGCGCCGGATCGGCTTGCTCGGCGGCATGAGCTGGGAATCCACCGCCGTGTACTACCGCCTGCTCAACCAGGCGGTGCACGAGCGCGTCGGTGGGCACGCCAGCGCGCCGATCACCCTGTGGTCGGCCGACTTCGCGCAGATCGAGCGGCTCCAACGGGCCGGAGACTGGGCCGAACAGGGTCGCATCCTGCGCGACGCCGCCGCGGCGCTCGAGGCCAGCGGCGTGGACGCGGTCGCCCTGGCCACCAACACGCTGCACGTCGTGGCCAACGACATCACCAGCAAACTGACCGTGCCCTTCGTCGGCATCGTCGACGTCGTGGGCCACGCCCTCGTCGACCGCAACCTGCGGCGGGTCGGCATGCTCGGCACCGAATATCTGATGGCGAGCGACCTGTACCCGCGCCAGCTGAGGGAGGCGTACGGCGTCGACGTCATGATCCCGGACGAGGCCGACCGGGCAACCGTGCACCGCATCATCTACGACGAGCTCGTGCACGGCGTCGTCCGCGACGCATCGCGCGCCGCCTACCTGGACGTGATCGACCGTCTGGCCCAGCGCGACGCCCAAGCGGTCGTGCTGGCCTGCACCGAGATCGACCTGCTCGTCCAAGACGGCGATGCGTCGGTCCCGCTGTTGGATACGACGGTGCTGCACTGTGCGGCGCTGACCGAGGTCATCGTGGCGGAGGCGTCGACGGCATGAGCACACACACATTGTCGGTACTGGTCGAGAACAAGCCGGCCGTCCTCACCCGCGTGGCCGGACTGTTCAGTCGACGCGGTTTCAACATCACGTCCCTCGCGGTCGGGCCCACCGAGCACGAAGAGATCTCCCGCATCACGATCACCGTCAGCGTCGAGGGCGCCGCGCTCGAGCAGGTGACCAAGCAGCTCAACAAACTGGTCAACGTGCTCAAGATCGTGGAGCTGGAAGAGGGCCAGGCCGTGCAGCGGGAGTTGCTGCTCGTCAAGGTGCGGGCGGACGACACCACGCGACGCGGCGTCCTGGAAACCGTCGAACTGTTCCGGGCCAAGGTCGTCGACGTCAGCCCGGAAGCCCTGACCATCGAGGTCACCGGGCCGCCTCCCAAGCTCGACGCGATGCTCAAGATGCTCGAGCCCTACGGCATCCGCGAGATGGTGCAGTCGGGCATGGTGGCGCTGGGCCGCGGCCCGCGCTCGATGACCCAAGCCGCGTTGCGATCCGTCGATCGCAGCGCCTGATCCGAAGGACGAACATGGCCGTTGAGATCTACTACGACGACGACGCCGACCTCTCGCTCGTCCAGGGGCGCCGGGTCGCCGTGCTCGGCTACGGCAGTCAGGGACACGCCCACGCGCTGTCCCTGCGTGACTCCGGCGTGGACGTACGGGTCGGACTTCCCGAGACGTCCCGCAGCCGTAGCCGCGCGGAGGACGAGGGACTGCGCGTCGTCACGCCGGACGTCGCATCGGCCGAGGCCGACCTGATCATGGTGCTGGCGCCCGACCCCGCGCAGCGCAGGCTCTACGCCGAGTCGATCGAGCCGCACCTCGAGGACGGCGACGCGTTGTTCTTCGGGCACGGCTTCAACATCCGGTTCGGCTACATCAAGCCGCCCGGCAACGTGGACGTCGCGATGGTCGCGCCCAAGGGGCCCGGGCATCTGGTCCGTCGCCAGTTCGTCGACGGCAAGGGCGTGCCCGTCCTCGTCGCCGTCGAGCAGGACGCGACCGGCGGCGCCTTCCCGCTCGCCCTGTCCTACGCGAAGGCTATCGGCGGGACACGAGCCGGAGCCCTCCGCACGACGTTCACCGAAGAGACCGAGACCGACCTGTTCGGCGAGCAGGCGGTGCTGTGCGGGGGGACGTCGCAGCTGGTCATGTACGGATTCGAGGTGTTGACGGAGGCCGGGTACGCGCCCGAGGTCGCCTATTTCGAGTGCCTGCACGAACTCAAGCTGATCGTCGACCTGATGTACGAGGGCGGGATCGCCAAGCAGCGTTGGTCAGTGTCCGACACCGCCGAATACGGCGACTACGTGTCCGGTCCGCGGGTGATCGACCCGCACGTGAAGGCCAACATGCAGGCCGTGCTGCGGGACATTCAGGACGGCTCGTTCGCCGCCCGGTTCATCGCCGACCAGGACGCAGGAGCGCCGGAGTTCAAAGCCCTGCGCGTCAAGGGGGAGCAGCACCCGATCGAGGCCGTCGGACGACAGTTGCGTGGACTCATGAGCTGGGTGGCCACCTCCGACGACGACTACACCGAGGGGACGGCGGCGCGTTGACCGTCTTGGCCGCCGGTGACATGCGCCTGTTCTGCGCGGTCAGGCTTGATCCCCTCACAGGCGCATGCCACCTGCGGCTCCGCATCGCTTCGGCGGCCGTTTCCTCGGTGTCGTTCTCGTGAGACTGGCCGTGATTCCCGGGGACGGGATCGGGCCGGAGGTCATCGACCAGGCGCTGCGCGTGCTGGACGCCGTGTGGCCGGGCGCCCAGGCCACCCACTACGACCTGGGTGCCGCGCGTTGGCACCGTACCGGCGAGACGTTGCCGGATTCGGTGCTTTCCGAGATCCGCGAGCACGACGCGATCCTGCTGGGAGCGGTCGGCGACCCGTCCGTGCCGAGCGGCGTGCTCGAGCGAGGCCTGCTGCTGCGGCTGCGTTTCGCGCTGGACCACTACGTCAACCTGCGACCCTCGCGGCTCTATCCCGGAGTGGCTACGCCGCTCGAGGGCCGGCCGGCTATCGACTTCGTCGTCTACCGCGAGGGAACGGAGGGCCCGTACGTCGGCAACGGCGGTGCACTCCGCCACGGGTCCGCGCAGGAGATCGCCACCGAGGTGAGCGTCAACACCGCCTTCGGCGTCGAGCGGGTGGTCCGCGCGGCGTTCGAGGGCGCCCGCAGCCGTCCGCGCCAGCACCTGACCCTCGTGCACAAGAACAACGTCCTCGTCTACGCGGGCGACCTCTGGAAGCGGACGGTCGACCGAGTGGGCCTCGAGTACCCCGACGTCGCGGTGGCCTACCAGCACGTCGACGCCGCCACGATCTACCTGGTCACCGATCCGGGCCGTTACGACGTGATCGTCACGGACAACCTGTTCGGCGACATCATCACCGATCTGGCGGCTGCCGTCTCCGGAGGCATCGGACTGGCCGCGAGCGGCAACCTCGACCTGTCACGCACGAACCCGTCGATGTTCGAGCCCGTCCACGGGTCTGCGCCGGACATCGCCGGGCAGGGTAAGGCCGACCCGACGGCGGCGGTGCTGTCCGTGGCGATGCTGCTCGATCACCTCGGCCACGCCGGCGCGGCCGCACGGGTCGAAGCCGCCGTCGCCGACGACCTGGCCAGTCGCGACGCCGGACAGCCTGGCCGCACCGCCGAGATCGGCGAGCGGTTGGCCAAAGCGGCCGCGGCCTGATTCACCTGCGACGATTGAGGATCTGATGCTGACCGACGACTTTCATGTCTTCGACACGACGCTGCGCGACGGCGCCCAACGCGAGGGGATCACCTACTCCGTCGCGGACAAGCTGGCCGTCGCCCGTCTGCTGGACGAGATCGGCGTCGGCTTCATCGAGGGCGGCTGGCCCGGCGCAGTACCGAAGGACACCGAATTCTTCGCCCGCGCCGCGGACGGCGAACTGACCCTCAAGAACGCCGTGCTGGTGGCGTTCGGTGCGACGCGCAAGCCGGGCGTGCGCGTGCAGGACGACCCGCAGGTGCAAGCCCTGCTGGACTCGCGAGCCACCGTGATCACTCTGGTCGCCAAGTCCGACGTCTGGCACGTCGAACGGGCGCTGCGCACCGATCTCGAGGAGAACCTCGCCATGGTGCGCGACACCGTGGCGTACCTGCGGGCCGCCGGCCGCCGGGTGTTCCTCGACTGCGAGCACTTCTTCGACGGTTACGCACACGATGCCGACTACGGAGTGCGGGTACTCGAGGCCGCGGCGGCCGGCGGCGCCGATGTCGGCGTGCTGTGCGACACCAACGGCGGCATGTTGCCCATGGGCGTGCACCGGGTGGTGACCGACGTGCGGCAACGCACCGACCTGCGGCTCGGCATCCACACCCAGGACGACACCGGGTGTGCCGTGGCCAACACCCTGGCCGCCGTCGACGCCGGAGCCACGCACGTCCAGGGCACGGCGAACGGGTACGGCGAACGGGCCGGAAACGCGGACATCTTCGCAGTAATCGGAGGGCTGGTCACCAAGATGGGCCGCGACGTCCTGCCTGACGGGGCCCTCGGCGAACTCGTCCGGGTGTCCTACGCCGTAGCCGAAATCGCCAACTTGGCGCCGAATAGTCATCAACCCTACGTCGGATCGTCGGCGTTCGCGCACAAGGCCGGCCTGCACGCGTCCGCCATCAAGGTCGCCCCGGAGCTCTACAACCACCTCGACCCGACCGTCGTCGGCAACCACCAGAAGATCCTCATCACCGAGATGGCCGGCCGGGCCTCGGTCGAGCTCAAGTCGCGCGAGCTCGGGGTAGACCTGTCGGATCATCCGGACGTCGTGAGCACCGTGGTCGATCAGGTGAAGGACCGGGAGGCCGCGGGCTGGTCCTACGAGGCCGCCGACGCGTCCTTCGAGCTCCTCTTACGTGACGAACTCGCCGAGCTGCCCACGTTGTTCACGGTGGAGTCGTACCGGGTGCTGATCGACCGGCGGGAGGACGGCCGCCTCGTCACCGAGGCCACGGTCAAGCTGCACGCGGGCGGCCAGCGCGTCATCTCGACCGAGGAGGGCAACGGCCCGGTCAACGCGCTCGACCGGGCCCTGCGCCACGCTCTGACCGCCGCGTTCCCGCGGCTGGCCGACATCCAGCTCGTGGACTACAAGGTGCGCATCCTGGCCGGCCGGCACGGTACGGACGCCGTGACCCGCGTGCTCGTCGACACCTCCGACGGTGAGCGGGACTGGACGACCGTCGGCGTGCACGGCAACGTCATCGAAGCGTCGTGGCTGGCGTTGCACGACGCGGTGCGCTACGGGTTGCTCGCCGAATCTCGCGCCTGAGCCGGCGCCTGTGCGTGCAGGCATTCCGCGCAGGACTGATCACACGCGCCGGCGACGTGCGTCTCGTCGGGATCATGGCTGTGCCCGCAGTCGCACGACGCTCCGCCGTGTGCGGCGATCGCGGCATCCACCCGCGCGTGTGCCTGGTCGAGCCGGATGCTGCGCACCACGCCCCAGGTCATGAGTCCGAGCAATATGGCTCCCGCGAGCGCCACTGTGGCGAACAGCCGCACGACGCTCGGAGCAGGACGCGTCCAGGCCAGGACGAAGATCACCACCATAACCCCGGCGAGCGAGCCGGCTGCCCACGCCGCGCGGCGGCGACTGGCGATCGGCACGGTGGACAGCGGAGAGGTCACGTCATCGAGTATGCCCGGGACCCGAAGCGCGCCGGGTAGCGTTGCCGTCCGTGCGCATCGCTCGGTTCGTCCCGCCCGGGTCGGAGGCGCCTATCGCGGACATCCGCTGGGGAGTGGTCGAGGGCCCGCCGGATGCGGCGTTGACGGTGGCGGCGATCGACGGCCACCCGTTCGGACCGATCACCTTCACCGGTGACCGGTGGGCGCTGGACGACGTGCGCCTGCTCTCACCGATCCTGCCGAGCAAGGTCGTCGCGGTGGGCAAGAACTACGCCGATCACGCGAAGGAGATGGGCGGCGAGACGTCGTCGACGCCCGTCATCTTCCTCAAGCCGTCCACGTCGGTGATCGGCACCGGCGACGTGATTCGGCTGCCCGCCAGTTCTTCGCACGTGGATCACGAGGCGGAGCTGGCGGTGGTCATCGGCCGACCCGCCCGAGCAGTCACGCGGGACCAGGCGCTGCATCACGTCCTCGGCTACACCTGCGCCAACGACGTCACCGCTCGCGACCAGCAGCGCGCCGACGGCCAGTTCACCCGGGCCAAGGGCTACGACTCGTTCTGCCCGATCGGGCCGTGGATCGAGACCTCGCTCGACCCAGCGGACCTGCGGGTCACGGCGACGGTCGGCGACACTCTGCGTCAGGACGGGCGGACTCGCGACATGGTGCACGACGTCGCGTCGCTGATCGAGTTCATGTCCGCGGTCATGACCTTGCTGCCCGGCGACGTTATCCTCACCGGCACCCCGGCCGGCGTCGGCCCGATCGTCGACGGCGACACGGTGGCCATCGAGATCGAGAGCATCGGGACGCTGCGCAACCCGGTACGCCGCGCATGACGGTGCGCGTCCGGTTCTGCCCGTCCCCGACCGGTAATCCGCACGTCGGCCTGATGCGCACGTGCCTGTTCAACTGGGCCTACGCACGCCACGTGGGCGGCACGTTCGTCTTCCGCATCGAGGACACCGACCGGGACCGCGATAGCGAGCAGTCCTACCGCGACCTGCTCGACAGCCTGCGCTGGCTCGGCTTCGACTGGGACGAAGGCCCTGAGGTCGGCGGACCTTACGCCCCCTATCGGCAGAGTGAGCGGCGCGACATCTACGCCGACGTCATCTCGCGGCTGCGCGCGGCGGGCCATGTGTACGAGTCGTTCACGACCAACGAGGAGACCGAGGCCCGGCACCGCGCGGCCGGTCGCGACCCCAAGCTCGGTTACGACAACCACGACCGTGGGTTGACCGACGTCCAGCGCAAGGCGTATCGCGAGGAGGGCCGGGCGCCCGTCCTGCGCCTGCGCATGCCCGACGAGGACATTTCGTGGTGCGATGTCATTCGCGGCGACGTGACGTTCAAGGCCGGCACGGTGGCCGACTTCGTCGTTGCTCGCGCCAACGGGGAACCCCTTTACACGCTGGTCAATCCGGTCGACGACGCGCTCATGCGGATCACCCACGTGCTACGCGGCGAGGACCTGCTTCCGTCCACCCCGCGCCAGATCGCCCTCTACCAGGCACTGGCCGAGATCGGTATCGCGGACGGCCTGCCGTTGTTCGGTCATCTGCCCTACGTCATGGGCGAGGGCAACAAGAAGCTGTCCAAACGCGATCCGCAGGCGTCGTTGAACATGTACCGCACCGACGGCTACCTGCCCGAGGGCATGGTCAACTACTTGGCCCTGCTCGGCTGGTCCATCGCCGACGACCGCGACGTGTTCTCGCTGGCCGAGATGGTCGCCGCCTTCGACATCACCGACGTCAACGCCAACCCGGCACGCTTCGACCCCCGCAAGTGCCTCGCCATCAACGGTTCGCACATTCGCTTGCTTTCGGCGGACGACTTCGCGCAGCGCATCGGCGACTTCATCGTCCGCCGGGGGCTGACCGCGAGCCCGGCGCAGATCGCGGCCGCGGCCCCGCTCGTGCAGGAGCGCGCGCAGACCCTGGGCGAAGCCGTGGACATGCTCGCGTTCCTGTTCGTCGACGAGGACGACTTCGCGATCGACCCGGGGGCCGCGGCCAAGCAGCTCGGCGCGGGAAGTCAGCCCGTGCTCGACGCGACGGCAACGGCGCTGCGCGATCTCGCGAGCTGGCAGGCGCCGGTCATCCACGAGACGTTGACCGTAGCGCTGGTCGACGGCCTGGGCCTCAAGCCCCGCGACGCCTTCGGGCCGGTGCGCGTCGCCGTGACGGGGCGCACGGTCAGCCCGCCGTTGTTCGAGTCGTTGGAGCTGCTCGGTCCGGAGCGCGCGCTGCGCCGCATCACCGCGGCACATTCGTGACCCGCGCCGCCAATCGACGTGCGGCGCTGGACGTCGGCGTGCGTCCGTGGTCCGGTAGACTCCTGCGACGGCCTGGTCGGCGATCTCGAGCAGGCTGCAGTGGGGTATGGGGTAATTGGCAGCCCAACGGATTCTGGTTCCGTTAGTCTAGGTTCGAGTCCTGGTACCCCAGCGCAGTACCAGTGGCAAGTTCTAGGGGCCCCGTCGTCTAGTGGCCTAGGACGCCGCCCTCTCAAGGCGGTAGCGGCGGTTCGAATCCGCTCGGGGCTACCACCCAACGCGCCGCCGTCTTCAGACACCTGGCCGGCGACGGCCGGCGCTGACATCGAGCGCGATGTCCTGCGGTGGTATCCATGATCCGTGGCCGGCGAGGTAGATGAGCCAGGCACCGAACCGGTCCGGGCGATGTCCTTCGGCACGGTCGCAGATCAGTACGAGCGCTATCGGCTCGACTACCCCGACGAGGTCGTGGCTGCCGTGCTGCGGTACGCCGGCCGCCCCGTGCGCTCAGCCCTCGAGGTCGGGGCTGGCACCGGCAAGGCGACCCGTCTGTTCGCCGCCAGCGGCGTTGCCGTCACCGCCCTGGAACCGGATCCCGACATGGCGCGCGTGCTGGAGCGGACGACGCGCGGAATGCCCGTGGAACCGGTGCTGACCCCCTTCGAGCGCTTCAACACCACCCGTCGCTACGACCTCGTCTACGCCGCAGCGTCCTGGCACTGGACGGATCCGGCGACCAGATGGGCTCGGGCCCTCGGCCTGCTAGTCCCCGGCGGCGTCCTCGCGCTGTTCGGGCATCCGATCGAGCCGCGAGACCCGGTGCTGCGCGCTGCAGTCGACGAGGTCGAGAAGCAGGTGCTGGCGGACGACGACCCGGCCGAGGTGCACGCGTGGTCGACGCAGGACATGGGCGCCGTCGACGGGCTGTCCGACGTCACGCGGCTCGAACTACCCGGCGTGGCCACGGTGACGGCGGCGGATTATCTGGGGCGACTGGGCACCGTGTCGGCCTACCTCGTCCTCAGTCCCGAGGCGCGCACCGAGGCGCGGCGCCGCATCGCGCGGGCGCTGCCCGATCGGTTCGAGATCGACGCGACGGTCACGCTGTCCCTGGCCCGCTCGGTGGCGACGCCGACGTAGCTCTGGCGCGAAGCGAGGTCTAGGGCAGGACCAGTTGCGCGATCATCTCGCGCCGGCTGCTGACCGACAGCTTGGCAAAGATGGCTTTGAGGTGGTCCTGCACCGTATGCGGCGAGAGGTGCAGCGACGCAGCGATCGCCTTCGTCGACGCGCCCTGCAGCACGAGTCGCGCGACGTCCTGCTCGCGGGCGGTCAGTCCGCGCGCGGCCAGGGTCAGCTCTCCGATCGCGGCCTGCGGCGCGCGCATCGCTCCGGCATCTACGCCCGACGGGCTCGCAAGATCCACGGCACAGCCAGGCCGTGAGCGGCGTGACCGATCGTGGCGACGAGTTCCAGCTGAGGCTGTTAGACCGTGATCAGCGACGCTAAGGTCCGGGTTCATGGTGCGGCGTCGTATGAGCAAGCTTGTGACGTTAGCGATGGGGCTGGTGGCAGCGCTGGTCGCGTCCATGGCGGTTCCGGCGTCGGCGGCGGCCGCGACTGCGCGACCGGCACCGTCCTGGCAGCTCCTGGATTCGGGCACCACGTCGCATCTGCGCGGCCTCTCGGCGGTCAGCCGGTCCGTGGCGTGGGTCGGCGGCTACAACGGGCTGGTACTGCGCACGGTGGACGGCGGGCGTAGCTGGGTCGACGCCTCGCCGGCCGGTGCGTCCACGCTGCAGTTCCGCGATATCGAGGCGTTCGACGCGACGCACGCCGTGGCGATGGCCGCCGGCACCGGCACCGACTCGCGGCTCTACGTCACCGCGGATGGCGGCCGATCCTGGCGGCTCGCTTACCAGAACACCGAGCCGGCCGCCTTCTTCGACTGCATGTCCTTCTCCGACCGCCGGCACGGGCTGGTGCTCAGTGACCCGGTCGACGGAAAGTTCCGCATCCTCTCCACCGCAGACGGCGGGCGGACGTGGTCCGTCCTGCCCAACGCCGGCATGCCCGCTGCGCTGCCCGGCGAGGCGGGATTTGCGGCCAGCGGCGAGTGCCTGACGACGTTCGGTCGGGACGCCTGGTTCGGCAGCGGAGGCACCACCGCGTCTCGGGTCTTCCACTCGCGCGACGGCGGCCTGACGTGGGAAGTCCGGTCGACCCCGCTGACGACCGGGCCGAGCGCCGGAGTCTTCGGCCTGGCGTTCCGGACGCCGTTGTTCGGCGTCGCGGTCGGCGGTGACTTCGCGGCCCCGGACGCCTCCTCGACCGTCGCGGCGGTCTCCGACTTCGGCCTACCCTGGACGCTGTCGCGGACCCAACCGTCGGGCTATCGGTCCGGGGTGAGCTGGGTGCCCTTCACCCTGGCCACGGTGATCGCGGTCGGCTTGACGGGATCGGACGTTTCCTACGACGGCGGCTTCCACTGGAGCACGTTCGACACCGGACAGTTCGACACGGTCAGCTGTGCGGCTGACGGGGCGTGTTGGGCGTCCGGGGACCTGGGTCGGCTCGCCCGCCTGCGGCGCTCGTGATGACGGCTGCCACGCCCTATCCCGCTGCGCCGGCACGTCAGGGGTCCGGGATGGCGATCGCCGCGCTGGTGCTGGGCATTCTCGCCCTCGCGCTGTCGTTCACCGTCGTGGGCGGCATCGTGCTCGGCATCCTCGCCCTGGTGTTCGGCCTCGTCGCGGCGCGCCGGGCCAAGCGAGGCGATGGCGGCGGCCGAGGCATGGCGACCGCCGGATGGATCCTGGGCCTGATCGGCATCGTGCTGGCCGTCGTCCTCATCGTCGTCGGGGTGTCGATCCTCAACTCGCCGTCCGGCAAGACGCTGCGTTCCTGCCTCAGCGACGCGGGCAGCGATCAGACGAAGGTGCAGCAGTGCGAGGACCAGTTCCGCAACAACATCAACGGTTCCTGACCGCGACCGCGCCGCCGACGGCGTGGCGGATAGGTTGCTGCTATGCCCAAGGTGTCGCAGGTCGTCCTGATCACCGGCTGCTCGACCGGCATCGGTCGGGCCACCGCGCAGCGGCTGGCCCGCGCCGGGCACGTCGTCTATGCCACGGCGCGACGCGAGGAAACGGTCGCCGGCCTGCGTGACCTCGGTGCGCGCACCCTGTCGCTGGACGTCACCGATGAAGACTCGATGAGCACGGCCGTCGACCGAGTGGTGGCCGAGCAAGGAGCGGTCGACGCGCTGGTCAACAACGCGGGCTATTCGCAGTCCGGAGCCGTCGAGACGATGGCCATGTCCGACCTGCGCCGCCAGTTCGAGACCAACGTCTTCGGCCTCGTGCGCATGTGCCAACTCGTGCTGCCCGGCATGCGCGCCCAGCGGTACGGGCGGATCGTCAACATGAGCTCCATGGGTGGCCGGTTGACCTTCCCGGGCGCCGGCGCCTATCACGCGACGAAGTACGCGGTCGAGGCGTTCAGCGACGCGCTGCGCTTCGAGGTTAAAGGCTTCGGAGTCGACGTCGTGGTCGTCGAGCCCGGGCTCATCCGTTCGGAGTTCGCCGCGACCGCGAAGTCGTCGGTCGAGGCTGACCCAAGCGCGGACGATGCCTACGCGCAGTTCAACGCCACGGTCGGCGAGGTCACCGAGGACGCCTACACCAAGGGGCCGCTCGCCAAACTCGGCGGTGATCCCGACACGGTGGCCAAGGCGGTCGACAAGGCGATCACCGCGCGGTCCCCCCGGCCGCGCATGCTCGTCACGCCGTCCGCGCGTGTGCTCATCACGCAACGGGCGCTGTTGCCCGACCGGCTGTGGGACCGCTTCGTGGCCACCCAGTTCCCGCAGCCCGGCCGTAGCTCGTGACGTCCGCCGCACAGCCGACGACGCCCTCGACCGCGGACGCCCGGCGGTGGTTCGGGGACGGCGAGGCGTTGCTGCTTACCTACCTCGTCGACGGGCGGGACGAGCTCAGCGCCCCATCGCTGCTGCCCGGGTGGACGCGGGCCCACGTGGCCGCGCATCTGGTCGGCAACGCCATCGGGCTCGGGCATCTCGTGACGTGGGCCGCCACCGGCGTCGAGACCCCGATGTACGCGAGCCAGGAGGCCAGGGACGAGCAGATCGAGAACGAGTCGGGCCGTCCGGCGGAAGAGCTGCGCCGCCGGGTGCGGGAGGGGAGCACCCGCCTGGTGACGGCCTTCGACGCGCTGTCGGACGAGCAGCGAGCCGCCCGGATCCGCACCAATCAGGGCCGAGACCGGGCCGCGGCCGAGATCGCCTGGATGCGCGCCCGTGAGTCCCACGTGCACCTCGTCGACCTCGACGTCGGCTACGGCTTCGCCGACCTGCCGGGTGACCTCGTCGACGCGCTGCTGGACGACGCGACGGCGAGCATCGGACAGCGCCCCGGTGCCCCGTCCGTCGTCCTCCGCCCCGACGATCGCGAGCAGGCCTGGCCCGTCGGTCCGGCTCCCGCGACCGTTGAGGTCACCGGCCCGGCCGCGGACCTGCTGGCCTGGGTGCTCGGACGTCCCGGACCACGCCGACCGGACTGGCCGATCCTGCCGGCGTGGCTCTGACCGCTGCTCCGACGCGGTGTGGGCCTGTCGAGAAGTGGGAAAGCTATCGATCGTGCGTGCGGGGCTGTCGGGGGACACGGGACATCGCCGGCCGGACCGACATCCGGCCGCCGATCTCGGGTGGCCCGTCGACTGGCCGTCGCTGCAGCGCATCCTCGCCGTCCGGCTGGACAACCTCGGCGACCTCGTCATGCTCACGCCGGCCCTGCGCGCCGTGCGCGCCGCCGCTCCGCAGGCTCGCCTCGACCTGCTGGCCTCGCCGGCCGGTGCCGCGATCGCCGCGCTCGTGCCCGACCTCGACGACGTGCTCGAGCTGTCCGCGTCATGGCAGCTCGCCGGCGCGGACGCGCGGGCCGACCCGGATGCGGAAGCTTGCCTCGTCCGCCGCCTGCGCGACCGTGCGTACGACGCGATGCTCGTCTTCACCTCGGAGCGCCAGACACCATGGCCGGCCGCGTACGCCGGGTTGCTTGCTGGCATTGCCGTGCGGGCCGTGCACTCCAGCGAGTTCGGTGGCGCCGTCGCCACACACTGGATCACCCCGCCGCCGTCCGGCACGCATCAGGTCGACCGCAGCCGGCACCTCGTGACCGCGCTCGGCATTGCCGACCGCGGCGGCGCCCTCGAGCTCGAGGTGACCGATGCGGTGCGGACAGCGGCCGGCGACGTGCTGGCGCGCCACGACGTCGCCGAGGCGCCGTTCGCCCTGTTGGCGCCCGGCGCGTCGTGTGCCGCCCGTCGCTATCCGGCCGAACACTTCGGCCGCGCCGCGGCGCGCATCGCCGAGGACGGCCGGCCGGTACTGGTGACGGGCACCGCCGGGGAAGCCGACCTGGTCGCGCGGACGGTGGCCGCGGCCGCCCACCGAGACGTCCGCGCCCTCGAGGTCGTCGACGCCCCGACACTGACCGGGGTGATCGCTCGAGCCGACGTCGTGGTGTGCAACAACTCGGGTGGCCTGCACCTTGCCGACGCCGTGGGGACGCCGGTCGTCGTGACCTACGCCGGCACCGAGCGGTTGGCCGACATGTGGCCGCGCGACGTGCCGTCGGCGCTCCTCCAGCGTGCGGTTTCGTGCTCACCGTGCCGGCAGTTTGCGTGCCCGTACGACCACGAGTGCCTCGACGTGTCACCGGAGGAGGTGGCGAC
>CAXTNQ010000041.1:0-573 GCA_964245745.1 uncultured Jatrophihabitantaceae bacterium | reverse complement strand
GGCCAGCCGATGACTGCGACCGACGTGAAGTTCTCCTTCGACCGCGCCCGCGCGCCGACCTCGACCAATGCGCAGAAGCAGATCTTCGCGCGAATCGACACGATCGAGACGCCCGATCCGGCGACCGTCGCCATCCGGCTGGCGACCGAAGCGTCGAGGCTGATCGTCTCGTGACCGCGATCGGACGGGGGTCGCGGATCATTGTCCTGGGCGACGTCGCGCTCGACGTGTGGTCGAGCGGCCGGGTCGAGCGGTTGTGCCGCGAGGGGCCGGCACCGGTCGTCGACGTCCTGGCCGACCAGCGTTCCCCCGGCGCGGCCGGCAACACCGCGGCAAACCTGGCGGCGCTCGGCGCCGAGGTCGTGCTGGTGTCCACCGTCGGCGACGACGAGGACGGTCGGACGTTGCTGCGCTCGTTGGCTGACGCCGGCGTGGACGTGAGCCGGGTGATCTCCCTGTCCGGTCGGCGAACGGTCAGTAAGCGGCGGGTCATCGCCGACGACCAGCTGCTGGCTCGCGTGGACGAAGGCTCGCGCGCGCCGGTCGGCGACGCCGTCTCGGACGAGGTCTGCG
>CAXTNQ010000040.1:13232-17838 GCA_964245745.1 uncultured Jatrophihabitantaceae bacterium | reverse complement strand
GTCGCCAACTCATCGCCGCCCGGATGGTGGAGTCGCTGCAGGTATCGGCGCAGCTGACCACCGTCGTCGAGGTCGACGTGACGCGCATCGCCCGGCTCCGCGACGCGGCGAAGCGGGACTTCGAGGCTCGCGAGGGCGTCAAACTGTCGTTCCTGCCTTTCTTCGCGTCGGCGACCGTCGAAGCGCTCAAGGTCCATCCGTTGCTCAACGCCTCCATCGACACCGACGCCGGCACGGTGACCTACCACGACGCCGAACACCTGGGCATCGCCGTGGACACCGAGGCTGGCCTCACCGTGCCGGTGATCCACAACGCTGGCGATCTCAACCTCGGCGGCGTGGCCCGCAAGATTGCCGATCTGGCCGCTCGGACGCGCAGCAACAAGATCAGCCCGGACGAGCTGACCGGTGGCACGTTCACCCTGACGAACACCGGCAGCCGAGGCGCCCTGTTTGACACGCCGATCATCAACCAGCCGCAGGTGGGAATCCTGGGCACCGGCACCGTGGTCAAACGGCCGGTCGTCGTCAGCGACGACGACCTCGGAGAGACGATCGCGGTGCGGTCCATGGTCTACCTCGCTCTGTCCTACGACCACCGCATCGTGGACGGCGCCGACGCCGCCCGCTTCCTGGTCACGATCAAGGAGCGGCTGGAGAGCGGGGCCTACGAGCGCGCGCTGGGGTTGAGCTGAAGGTCGTCGCTGCCGGCGCGTCGGGATTGATCGGCGGCGCGCTGGCCACTTCGCTAAAGCGGGACGGCCACGAACTCGTGCGTCTCGTGCGCCGTCCGGCCAGGAAACCGGACGAGGTGGAATGGCATCCCGAGCGAGACGAGGTCGACCCCGCCGTCGTATCCGGTGTCGATGTCGTGGTGTGCCTATCTGGCGCTCCCATCGGTCCGAAGCTCCTCCTCTCCAGCTACCGGCGCACGGTGCTCGACAGCCGTGTGCAGTCGGCCGCCACGCTGGCCCACGCCATCGCCGCGGCCGGCGAGCCGCCGCGTGCGTACGTCGTCGCGTCCGCGGTGGGGTACTACGGCGACACCGGCGACCGGATCGTCGACGAGTCCTCCGGGCCGGGCGTCACCTTCCTGTCCGATGTGTGCGTGCAGTGGGAAGCCGCGGCCGCCCCGGCCGCCGAAGCCGGTGTGCGGGTCACACACCTGCGTACCGGCCTGCCTCTCTCTTCTGACGGCGGCCTGCTCGCCGCGTTGCGCCCGATCGTCAAGCTGGGTCTCGGCGGGCGCATCGGCTCGGGACGGCAGTTCATGCCGTGGATCTCCATGACCGACGAGATCGGGGCGATCCGCAAGGTCATGGCGGACGACGACCTCAGCGGACCTGTCGACCTGACCGGGCCGGAGCCCGCCCGCAACCAGGACTTCGTTCAGACACTCGCGCGCCTGCTGCATCGGCCGGCCGTCGTGCCGGTGCCGGCGTGGCCCCTCAAGCTCGTGCTGCGCGACCTCGCGCCTGATTTCCTCGGCGGCCAACGTGCCATACCCAAACGGCTGCTGGCCGCCGGCTTCGAGTTCACGTATCCGACCCTCGAGGCGGCGCTGCAGTCGGCGCTTTAACGGCCGCTCGCATCCCTCAGAGCGCCAGCTGCTGGCGGGCGATCCGGTACCCGTCCGCCCCGGGCTGCAGTTCGATGCGCAGCCCGGTCGGCCCCTGTGCCGGCGTCACGGAACGCACGACCCCGTGGCACGCGAGGGTGCCCGCCGACAGGGTGGCCAGCGTGCGCACGATCAGTCCGCCGCCCGACCGAGCGGACGCCGACACCTGGGCGTAGCTGGTCACGGCACCGTGCAGGCCGCAGCCCAATGGCACCAAACGACGCAGCGTCGCCTGGTCCTGCGCCAACAGCGGACCGGGTGGGTACACGGCGGCCAGCAGGTCCGGGTGATTCTCGGCGAAGGCTTGCACGCGACGCGCGTCCAACGTGGACAGGACGTGAGCAGCGTCGACCGCCGGCGACGTGGAAGCCGGTATTCCCGCCGCCGGTATCGCCGACGGCGGTGCCGTCGATGCCGGTGTCACCGACGGGCGGTCCAGGACGGTGCGGGCTACGGACGTCGACGATGGCGACGCCGTTCGACCGGGCGCAGCCGCTCCCAGTCCGAGCGCGGTCGCGGCTATCGCCGTCGCCGTCCCGACGGCCAGCCAGGTCCGCCGCGAACGGGCGAGCCGGATCAGCCGAATCCGCCGCCTCGGCGGCAGGGTGGGACGAACCGCCGAGCGGACGGCGTGCGTGAACTGGGCGTTGAGCCCGGTGCGCGCGGCCGAGTCGTGGGCGCCGTTCGCGGGCGAGGCCGGCCGGCTGCTGAGCGCCGTAATCTGCTGCTCGGCGAGCGGACGAGGCGCCGCCGCACGGTGCACGCCGACGTAACGGCCCTCGGCACGCGGGACGGCCGCGCGTCCAGCCGTGACCTCGATCCGGGTCGGCTCGGCCGCGTGCCGCAGGTCCAACGCGAAGTCGGCGGCCGTTCCCCGTCGGAGGGGGTCAGCGGACAGCGCCCGGCCGAGCACCTCGCCGATCCCGGTGGGGAGCGCCGCCGTCCACGCCTGCACCGCCGTGAGGTCGCCGGACACGGCCCGGGCCAGGACGGCGTCCGGGTGGTCGCCCGTCCAGACGGGTTGTCCGGTCAGGGCCGCATAGGCCACAGCCCCGAGCATGAAGACGTCACTCGCCGGCCCGGGAATCGCGCCGGCCGCCACGAGCGGATCGGCGAACGCCGGCGTCGTCCGGACGCTGTCGTCGTCACCGATGATGCGGCCGACCCCGAGGTCCGCCAGTAGCGGTCGGCCGTCCCGAGTGAAGACGACGTTCCCAGGCGTGAGGTCACCGTGGACGACGCCGTTGCCGTGCGCGTAAGCCAGCGCTGCGCCGATCGGCGACAGCGCCGTGACCACTTCGCCGATGCTCAGCCGGTGGCGGCGTTCGAGCAGGTCGGCCAGCGAACCGCCCTCGGCCAGGTCCAACACCAGGACGACACCCTCCGGCGTTCGGACGAGGTCGTGCAGTCGAACCAGGTGCGGATGGTCGAGCGCGACGAGCAACGCCGCCTCACGATGCGCGTCGGTCGGCGTGGTGCCGGCCGCGAGCCGAATTCGCTTGAGCGCGACCAAGTCGCCTGAGGCACCGACTCTGGCTCGCCAGACGTCGCCTGTCGCCCCGGCACCAAGGCAGCACTCGATGACGTAGCCCGGTAGTTTCCAATGCGCAGCTGCCATGCCCGGTGACGTTAGGCCGATGCCGCGACGTGACGGGCGGGTTATCCACAGCCGGGAGCGCCTCCGTGACCGACCGCCCTCCGACCATCCTGGCCACGTCGGGCGGCATCGTGGCAAGCCGCCGCCTGATCTGGGAGATCGGGCCGCTGACCGAGTACGCCCTCGACCTGGCCGGCGTCGACGGCCGGACTCCACGCATCTGCCTGGTCGGGACGGCCAGCGGGGACAGCCCGACGTTGATCAGCCGCTTCTACGACGCGGTGCAGCTACTCGGCCTGGCCGGCAGCCATCTCTCGTTGTTCACCATGCCCAACGTGCCCGACATGCGCGAGCACCTGCTCGGGGAGGTCGTCGTGTGGGTGTTCGGCGGCAGCGTGGCCGGCCTGCTCGCCATGTGGCGGTTGCACGGGCTCGACGAGATCATGCGCGAGGTCTGGGAGGCCGGCGTCGTGTTGACCGGCGTGTCCGCCGGCTCGCTGTGCTGGCACATCGGAGGGACGACCGACTCGTTCGGACCGCAGCTGCGCCCGATTACGAACGGGCTAGCCTTCCTGCCGTATTCGAACAGCGTGCACTACGACAGCGAGCCGCAGAGACGACCGCTCTACCAATCCCTGGTGGCCGACGGCACCCTGCCGCCCGGTTACGCGACGGACGACGGCGTGGGCGTCCTGTACCGCGGCACGGAGTTCGTTGAGGCGGTCGGCGAGGTCGATGCCGGCGCGTACTTCGTCGCACGGGGGCCCGACGGGGCGGTCGAGACGCCGCTCGACGTCCGCCGGCTCTAGACGGGCTACCTGTCGGCCTCAGTCACGGCCGGCCGCGAGTTTCGACGGCCACCAGATCTTCTTGCCGATGTCGTAACTCAACGCGGGCACCAGGATCGAGCGCACCAGGATGGTGTCGAGCAGGACACCGAAGGCCACCGCGAAACCCAACTCGGCCAAGAAGACCAGCGGCAGCACGCCGAGCACCGCGAAGGTCGCCGCGAGGACGACACCCGCCGACGTGATCACGCCGCCGGTGACCGCCAGCCCTCGCAGGATGCCCTCGCGCGTCCCGTAGCGCAACGTCTCCTCGCGGACCCGGGTCATGAGGAAGATGTTGTAGTCGATACCGAGGGCCACGAGAAACACGAACGCGAACAGGGCGAACGCCGGATCTGCGTTGTCGAACCCGAAGATGTGATTGAAGACGAACGCGCTGACGCCGAGGGTGGCCGCGAACGAGAGCACCACCGTCGCGATGAGCAGGACGGGAATCACCAGCGCGCGCAGCAGCAATCCGAGGATCACGAGGATCACGGCCAGCACGATCGGAATGATCAGGTTGCGGTCGTGCCGGGACGCGACCTTCGTGTCGTACTGCAC
>CAXTNQ010000040.1:0-13222 GCA_964245745.1 uncultured Jatrophihabitantaceae bacterium | reverse complement strand
CCGCCTGGCCGCCGACGATCGCGTTGGCGCCGGGCACGGCGTGCACCGCAGACCGCACGGCCAGCACCGCCTGCTGGGCGGCGTCGGTGTCGTAGCGGTCGACGAGCTGAGCGTCGATCGCGATCCGCCCGCCGACCGGCTGGATCTGCACGGCCGGCGGCGGGCACTGACCGCTGGCCGGCGGGGGGCCACCCGCGGCGATCACCTTCGCCAGCTTGGCGTAGTCGACCTGCACGCACACCGACCCCGGCGCCTGCACGACACCTTGGGCCTTCGACGCAGCCGCGATCACGGCCTGCGTCTGGTCCGCGTTGGCCAGGATCGTCGCGGGCGCACCGCTTCCCGAGTCGAAGTTGGCATCGAAGATCCGTTGCCCGGTGACCGCCTCGGGGTGGTTGGTGAAGCTGTCGGTGATGGTCAGGCCGTCAGACTTGAGGCCGGTCACCAACGTTGCGCAGGCGATCAGGGCGACGCCGACGATGATCCAACTGCGCCGGGCGTGCCGCCCGATCGCCTGCGCGAAGCGGCCCCACACCCCGTGCGTGGCGATGTCGGCGGCATGGTCGACGCGCGGGATACGCGGCCAGAAGATCCACCGCCCGACCAGTAGCGCCAAGGGAAGGAACGTGAGCATGACGCTCACCGTGCACGCCACCCCGATCGCACACACCGGGCCGAGACTGCGGTCGGAGTTGAGCTCGCCGAAGCCCAGACACAGCAAACCCAAGATGACGGTGATCGCCGATGCCCCGATCGCCGGCGCCGCACCGCGCCAGGCGCGAATCATGGCGTCCAGCCGGCTCTCGTAGTTGTGGAGCTCTTCCCGGTAGCGGCTGGTGAGCAGCAGCGCGTAGTCGGTGCCCGCGCCCAGCACGAGAACCGACAAGATGCCCTGGCTCTGCCCGTTGAGGGTCAGGACGTCGTGCTTGGCCAACTGGTAGATGATCAGCGCAGCGGCGCCGAGGGCCAACACAGCGCTGAACAGCGGGAAGAACCACAGCACCGGGCTGCGGTAGATCACCAACAGGATGATGACGACCACGCTGCCGGCGGCGAGCAGCAAAGTGCCGTCGATGCCGCTGAACGAGTCGATGAACGCGACGAGTAGTCCGCCCGGACCGGCGGTGTGGATCACCAGACCGGGCGGCGCGCCGTTCTTGGCCGCCGCAATGACCTTCTTCTCGACATCGACGAGTTTCGTGCCGTCGACGGACACGTCCCCGTTCTTGCCGATCAACGGGACCGAGATGTTGGCGGTGGCATTGTTCTTGGTCGAGAACACCGGGATGCCGACCTGATCCGTGGCGACGCCGTCGATGCCGCGGAAGGTCTTGGCGTCTGCGGCGATCTTCTGCTTGTCGGCGTCGGTCAGTCCGCCGGGCCGCTGGTAGACGATGAAGCCGGGCACCGATTGGATGGTGCGGAACTGCTCGACCTGGTTGTCCACCTTGGTCGACTCGGCGCTCGACGGAAGGTACGCCGCGTTGTCGTTCTTCTGGACGTCGCCGAGTTTGCCCTGGTACGCGCCGCCCGAGAGGCCGAAGAGTAGCCAGAACACGGCCAGCACGCCGATGACGTAGACGAGCCACGGTTGGCGGCGGCCGCGCCGGGTCGGCCGGACCGGAGGTGGCGCTTCCTCGAGGCTGGTGTGCGTCACGACGGCTCCTTTTCGGTGTATCCGCCGTCACCGTACCGAGCGGCACCGACACGATTGCGCTCCCCGCGTACCGTCGAGGCGTGGCGGGCGTGCAGGTCGTGCGGGCCGGATTGGTGCCGTACGCGGACGCCTGGCAACGCCAGCGTGAGCTGCACGCCGCCCGGGTCGAGGGCCGCATCGAGGACACGGTCCTGCTGCTCGAGCATCCGCCGGTCTACACGGCAGGCAAGCGCACCACGCGGGCCGAACGTCCGGTCGACGGCAGTCCGGTGATCGACGTGGACCGTGGCGGCAAGATCACGTGGCACGGTCCCGGGCAGCTCGTCGGCTACCCGATCCTGCGCCTGGCCGATCCGATCGACGTGGTGGCCTATGTCCGCCAGGTCGAGCAGCTGCTCATCGCGGTCTGCGCCGATGTCGGCCTGGCGGCGATCCAGGTGCCAGGCCGCAGCGGGGTCTGGGTGGACGCGGACGCTCGAGGACCCCAGCGCAAGGTGGCGGCCATCGGCGTCCGGGTGGCGCGCGGCGTCACGCTGCACGGCTTCGCCCTCAACTGCGATCCGGACCTGAGCTGGTTCGACCGCATCGTGCCCTGCGGTATCGACGACGCGGGCGTCACGTCACTGCATCGTGAGTTGGGTCATGACGTGACCGTTGCCGACGTCATCCCCCTCGTCGAGCGACGGTTGCCGGAACTGCTCAGCGCCGGCGTGCCCGCGTAAGGTCGAACCGTGACCAGCGCGCCGCCCGAAGGACGCCGGCTGCTGCGGCTCGAGGTCCGCAACGCGGCCACGCCCGTCGAGCGCAAGCCTGAGTGGATCAAGACTCGGGCTCGGATGGGGCCGGAGTACGCCGAGCTGCACGCGCTGGTTCGCCGCGAAGGGCTGCACACCGTCTGCCAGGAAGCGGGCTGTCCCAACATCTACGAGTGCTGGGAGGACCGCGAGGCGACCTTCCTCATCGGTGGCGACCAGTGCACGCGCCGGTGCGACTTCTGTCAGATCGACACCGGCAAGCCGGCCGTCCTCGACCGGGATGAGCCGCGTCGGGTCGCCGAGAGCGTCCAGGCGATGGGGTTGCGCTACGCCACGATCACCGGAGTGGCCCGCGACGATCTCACCGACGGCGGCGCCTGGCTCTACGCCGAAACCGTGCGCCGCGTCCACGCCCTGAACCCGGGTACCGGCGTCGAGCTGCTGATCCCCGACTTCACCGCCGATGCCGGCCAACTGGCCGAGGTGTTCGGCAGCCGTCCCGAGGTCCTCGCGCACAACATCGAGACGGTGCCGCGCATCTTCAAGAGGATCCGACCTGGCTTTCGCTACGCGCGTTCCCTCGACGTCATCCGTCTCGCCCGCGTCGCGGGGCTCGTGACGAAGTCCAACCTCATCCTCGGCCTCGGGGAGCGACGCGACGAGGTCAGCGACGCCATGCAGGACCTCCGCGACGCCGGATGCGAACTGTTGACCATCACGCAGTACCTGCGCCCGTCGCCGCGACACCATCCCGTCGAGCGGTGGGTCAAGCCGGAGGAGTTCGTGGCGCTGCGCGAGGAGGCCGAGGACATCGGCTTCGCGGGCGTGATGAGCGGCCCGCTGGTGCGCTCGTCCTACCGCGCGGGCCGGCTGTATCAGCAGGCCGTCGCCGCACGCGGGTAGGTACCGAGCGCCGGTCCTATTCTGAGGTCATGGCGAAAGCGGCAGCGGCGACGAAGCCCGCGAAACTCACCCGCGCGGAGAAGAAGGCGCTGCGCGCAGCCCGGCGCGCCAAGCGGCGGGAGACGTGGAGCGCCATCCGGCAAGCCTTCACGCTGACTCGCCGTAACGACCCACGGTTCATTCCGTACCTGCTCATCACGGGCATCGGCGTCGCTGCGGTCGTCTACCTTCTGCTGTTCCTACTGCTGAAGTCGCCCTACTTCCCGATCCCGGTCGCGGTCGGCGCCGGGCTCATCGCGGCCATGTTCGTCTTCAGCCGGCGTGTTCAGCGCACGTCGTACACGCAGGCCGAGGGGCGTCCGGGAGCGGCAGGCTGGTTGCTGCAGAACCAGGTGCGTGGTGACTGGCGTACGACGCCGTCGATTGCCGGCACCTCGCAGTTCGACGCCGTGCACCGCGTCGTCGGTCGGCCCGGGGTCGTGCTCGTCGGCGAAGGCTCGCCGCAGCGGGTGCGCGGGCTGATCGCTCAGGAGAAGAAGCGGGTGGCCCGGGTTGCGGGCGACACCCCGATTTACGACGTCGTCGTCGGACGCGACGAAGGCAGCGTCCCGTTGGGCAAGCTGAGCGCCTATCTGCTGAAGCTGCCGCGCAACCTGTCCAAGCCTCAGGTGAGCGCTCTCGAGAAGCGCCTGCAGGCCCTCGGCGGGTCTCGGCCGCCCCTCCCGCAGGGACCGATGCCGAGCGGAGCCAAGCTGCGTAACGTGCAGCGGACCGTCCGCCGACGCAGCTGACATGACGCGGCCGCCGGCCTCCCCACGCTCGATCCAGCCGCAGGCCTACCGCGGTGAACGACTCGGGCTGCCCCCTTCTGGCTCCGGCTCCCTCGCGGATGCCGGTCCACGGGTCGGCGCGTTCATCGTCGACTGCCTCGCGTCGGCACTCGTCGCCGCTGGCGTGGTGGCCAGCCTGCACCGGCACGGCGACGCTGCGTCGCGGCTTCCGGGGAGCTGGAGCCTGATCCCGTTCTTCCTCGACTACGTGATCGGACTGCTCGTGGCCGGGCGCACGCTCGGGATGTACCTGTTCGGCCTGCGGGTGATCCGGGTCGATCGGGACGCGCCGGTGACCCCCATCCACGCGATCGAACGCACCCTGCTTCTGGTCCTCCTCGTACCGCCGCTGATCTTCGACCGGGACGGGCGAGGGCTGCACGACCGCCTCACCCGTACCGCCGTCGTCCGCAACTAAGAACCCAGCGCGTAACCTGCGCGAAACACTCGAGATACCGACCAGCAACTGCTGCTTCGTAGCGTCCGAGGCAACGACACGCTGCCCACCCAGCCCACCGGAGGACGGATGTTCAACAGCGCTGACGAGGTCCTGAGCTTCATCGAATCCGAAGGCGTCCGGTTCGTCGACGTCCGGTTCACGGACCTTCCCGGCCAGCAGCAGCATTTCAGCACTCCGGTAGAGACCTTCGACCGTGACGTCTTCACCGAGGGCGTGATGTTCGACGGGTCGTCCATCCGTGGCTTCGCCGAGATCCACAAGTCCGACATGAAACTGATCCCCGATCCCGCGACCGCCTTCGTCGACCCGTTCCGTGCCGCCAAGACCTTGGCCATGAACTTCTCGATCGTCGAACCGCGAACCGGAGAGCCGTACGGGCGCGACCCTCGTCAAGTGGCGGCAAAAGCCGAGGACTACCTGAAGTCGACCGGGATTGCCGACACCGTTTACATCGGCCCCGAAGCCGAGTTCTACGTCTTCGACGATGTGCGCTTCGACACCCGGCAGAACGAGGGCTACTACCACATCGACTCGATCGAAGGGGCATGGAACAGCGGACGGGTCGAAGAGGGGGGCAACCGCGGGTACAAGACGCGCTACAAGGGCGGCTACTTCCCCTTGCCGCCGGTCGATCACTACGCGGACCTGCGCGATCAGATGACCTCGACGCTGATCGCCGCCGGGCTCCCGGTGGAACGCGCGCACCATGAGGTCGGCACCGCCGGTCAGGCGGAGATCAACTACCGGTTCAACACTTTGACCGCCGCCGGCGACGACGCGCTGAAGTTCAAATACATCATCAAGAACGTCGCCTGGGCGAACGGCAAGACGGCGACGTTCATGCCGAAGCCGCTCTTCGGCGACAACGGATCCGGCATGCATTGCCATCAGTCACTGTGGAAGGACGGCGCCCCGCTGTTCTACGACGAGCTCGGCTACGCCGGCCTGTCCGACACCGCGCGCTTCTACATCGGGGGCCTGCTGCACCACGCGCCGTCGCTGCTCGCCTTTACCAACCCGACCGTGAACTCCTACCACCGGTTGGTGCCGGGCTTCGAGGCGCCGGTCAACCTCGTGTACAGCTCCGGAAACCGTTCGGCGTGCATCCGGGTCCCGATCACCGGCACGAACCCGAAGGCCAAGCGCATCGAGTTCCGGATCCCCGACCCCTCCTGCAACCCGTACCTCGCGTTCTCAGCAATGCTGCTCGCGGGCCTGGACGGGATCCGCAACAAGATCGAGCCGCCGGCGCCCGTCGACAAGGACCTCTACGAGCTGCCCCCGGACGAGGCAGCGTCCATCACCCAGGTGCCCGGCTCATTGCCCGAGGTGTTGACCGCGCTCGAGACGGACAACGACTACCTGCAGGAGGGCGGGGTGTTCACCGCCGACCTGCTCGGCGCCTGGATCGACTACAAGCGCACCGCGGAGATCGACCCGATCCGGCTACGGCCACACCCGCACGAGTTCGAGCTCTACTACGACGTCTGAGCGGACGGCGACGCGGCGTCCAGGACGACCGCGGACAGGTCGAGGGCGGCGCCGGCCACCACGCGTTGGCGGGCGGCGCCGTTTCCCCGACGCAGGATGCGAGCGACTCCGTCGTGTACCAGGGCGTCGTCCCCGCACTCGCGCAGCGCCGGCCTGATCAGGTCGAGCAGCCGGTCGAGGACGTCGGCCGCCGGGTGCGGACGGAAGTTGTCGACGTCCAGCAGGTCGTCGGCGATGCCGGATCGCGCAGCACGCCACGCCGCCAATCGCAGAATCTCCGTTCGAACGTCGGACGGCGCGCGTCCGGCTCGAGCGTGCTCAGCGGCCGTGACGACCAGGGCCCGCACGAGACCGGCGACCGTAGCCGTGTCGGCGACGTCGTGACAGACGTCGGCCACACGGACCTCGACGGTCGGGTACCGCGCGGACAGGCGGGCGTCGAAGTAGACCATGCCGATGTCGAGGACGGTCTGGGACGCGAGCAGGGCCTCGATCGCCGCCTCGTACCCGGCGAGGTCACCGAAGCGGCCGTACGGGCCGGCCGTGGGCCACTGGCTCCACACGATCGAGCGGTAGCTGGCGTAGCCGGAGTCCTGGCCGTTCCAGAACGGGGAATTCGCGCTGAGCGCAAGCACCGGCGCGAGCCAGGGACGCAGCCGGTCGAGTACCGCGACGCCCTCGGCGCGCGACGGCACCGCGACGTGGACGTGCGCGCCGCAGGTCAGCTGGCGGTCGGCAAGCAGGCCGAACCGCACGTCCATGGTCTGGTAGCGCTCGTCGGCGGTCGGTGTCGGATGCACAGCCAGCGGGCTGCTCGCCAGCGCCGCGACGCCCAGGCCGGCGTTTGCGGCCACGGCGCGCAGCACGGCGCGGCGACCGGTGAGGTCGGCTCGTACGGCCTCGACGTCCGCGAACGGGGCCGACGCGATCTCAGCCTGCTCCCGCTTGAACTCGTGCTCGACGAGGCCGACCGCGGCCGGTCGGCGCCGAGCCGCGGCGGCCAGGTCGTCGAATCCGGGCACCGCGCGACCCGACTGCGGGTCGACGAGCAGCAGCTCCTCCTCGACGCCTACCGTCGGCCGCATCCGATCATCATGCCGACTGCCGACGCGGCCCGGAGCGGATGAGACACGCGCGGGACCGGCGACCCGCTCCGGACCGTGATGCTGAGAAGTCGGCCACGGAGCCGATATGTTGTCCGACCGTGGTGAGAGACTGAACTGATGCCTGCGCTCGACACCGGCCGTACCGGCCATGTGATCGAAGCCGCCCCTTCCAGCATTGGCGCTGGCCGGCGGCGATTCGCTGGGCTCCTTCCGCAGCGCCTGCTCAAGTACCGCCGGCCACTGTGGTGGCAGGAACTGGCGATCATCGCCCTCGGCTACTGGCTCTACGACTTGGGTCGCAACTCGGTACCGGAGCAGGAGTCGAATGCGCTCCGACACGGGAACAGCGTGCAGCACCTGCAGGAGTGGCTGCACTTCGACTTCGAACTGTCGATCAACCGGTTCGTGGCCGCGCACGAACCGATCGCCCAGGTCATGAACTACTACTACGCGACGCTGCACTTCGTGGTCACCGGCGGCGTCATGATCTGGCTGTTCCTGCGCCGTCCGCAGGTGTACCGGGGGGCGCGGACGGCGCTGTTCTGGCTCACCGTCGTGGCGCTGCTCGGCTTCTACCTCTACCCGCTGGCGCCACCGCGGCTGCTGTCGCAATACGGCTACGTCGACACGTTGATCAAGTACCACACCTGGGGGTCGCTGGCCGATCCGAAGATCGCCGAGCACTCAAACCAGTTCGCGGCCATGCCCAGCCTGCACATCGGTTGGGCCCTGTGGTGTGGCATCGCCCTGGTGTGTTGCGCGCGCCGGACGTGGGTGCGGGTACTTGGTGCGCTCTACCCCCTAGGCACCCTGATGGTGATCATCGGGACGGCCAACCACTTCATCCTCGACGCGTTCGGTGGCGTGGCGATCGTGGCGTTCGGCTTCGGCCTGCAGTGGCTGCTCTCCGGTCACGGCGCATTCGTGCCAGCGCCGGACGCTCCACCGGCACGGGTCTCCATCGACAAGGTGCCGGCCGGGCTCGAGCCGTAGAACACGCGCTCGACGACCTTGCGGGCGCGTCGCGCGGCGCGGCGGTAGTCGTCGACGACGCGTCCGGGATCGAAGCCGGCCGGATATCCCATGGCTCGGCCGACCGCGACCAGGACCGGCCCGGACGTCGGCAGCTGATCGCTGGGCCGGTCGGTGACGAGCATGATCGCGTTGCGCGCCCGGGTTGCGAGCCGCCACGCGGTCTCGAGCAGTTGAGCGTCGTCGCCGTCCAGTAGACCGGCCTTCGCGGCGGCAGCGACGGCGTCGAGAGTCCGCGGGGTCCGCAGCGCCGCGACGTCATGGCCGTGGGCGAGCTGCAGCAGCTGGACGGTCCACTCGACGTCGGCCAGACCACCGCGCCCCAGCTTCACATGCGTTGTCGGGTCGGCACCGCGAGGTAGCCGTTCGCTGTCGATCCGGCCCTTGATCCGGCGGATCTCCCGCTCGTCTGCGGACACCAGGCCGGCTTGCGGGTAGCGCACCGGGTCGACGACGGCGAAGAACCGCCGGGCCAGCTCCTCGTCGCCGGCGCAGAACCGCGCCCGTAGGAGCGCCTGCGCCTCCCACGCCGAGGACCACCGCTGGTAGTAACGCTCGTAGGAGCGCAGCGACCGGGCCAGTGGCCCGTTGCGCCCCTCGGGACGTAGGTCCGCGTCGACCGACAACGGCGGATCGGCCGATGCCGCACCGAGGAGGCGGCGCAGTCGTTCCACGACGGCAATGGCGGTACGGGCGGCCTCGTCCTCGGGTACGTCGGGGTTGCGCGCCGCGTAGACGAACTGCACATCCGCGTCCGAACCGTAGCCGACCTCGGCGCCGCCCAACCGTCCCATGGCGATCACCGCCAGGTCGACCGGTAACGGGGCGCCCTGCTCGGTCGCGATCGATCGGCAGGCCACGTCCAACGCGGCGGACAACGTGGCGTCCGTGACGTCGCTCAGCGCCAGGCCCACGGTCGGCACGTCGACCGCCCGGAGCAGGTCGGCGAACGCGATCCGCAACAACTCCTGCCGGCGCAGACCGCGCACGATCGACACTGCCGCGCGTTCGTCGGGTTGCCGGGCCGCAGCCTCGGCGAAGCTCGTCCGCAGCTGCGCCCCCGAGAGCGGCAGTAGCGCGTCGTCGTCGGCGAGCAGCCGCAACGCCTCAGGCGCGCGGACGAGCATGTGTGCGACGTAGCCGCTGGTCCCGAGCACGCGGGCGAGACGGGCGGCCACGGCGCCCTCGTCGCGAAGCAGACGCAGGTACCACGGCGTGCCGCCGAGCGCGTCGGAAACCTGGCGGTACGCGCGCAGGCCGGCGTCCGGATCCGGTGCGTCGGAGAAGAAGCCGAGCATCACCGGCAGCAGGGTGCGCTGGATGGCTGCCCGCCGGGAGATACCGCTGGTCAAAGCATCGATGTGCCGCAGGGCTCCGGCGGGGTCCGCGTAGCCGAGCGCCACGAGTCGACGGCGCGCCTCGTCCGGCGAGAGGCGTAGATCCGTCGACGGGACGTGTGCGACCGCGTCGAGGAGCGGCCGGTAGAAGAGCTTCTCGTGCAGCCGGCGGACCTCGCGCCCGTGTAACGCCCACTCCGACTGCCAGACGGCTCGAGCGTCGCCGCGAGCGTCGGGTCGAAAGCCCATGGCTCTAGCGAGCACCTGCAGTTCGGCGGGATCGTCCGGGACGAGGTGGGTGCGCCGCAGCCGCCGCAGCTGGATGCGGTGTTCGGCGGCGCGCAGGAACCGGTACGCGGCGTCCAGGCTCACGGCGTCGTCACGTCCGACGTACCCGCCGTCACGCAGCGCGTGCAGGGCCGCCAAGGTCCCCGGCGCGCGCAGGGATTCGTCGGACCGTCCGTGCACCAGCTGTAGCAACTGCACCGCGAACTCCACGTCGCGCAATCCACCCGGGCCAAGCTTGATCTCACGTGCGGCCAGCTCCGGCCGGACGTTGGCCACCACGCGGCGGCGCATGGCCTGCACGTCGTCGACGAAGCCGGGACGCTCGGCCGCTGTCCACACCAGTGGTGCGATGGTCTCGACGTAGCGCCGACCGAGGTCGAGGTCGCCGGCCACCGGACGGGCCTTGAGCAGGGCCTGGAACTCCCAGGTGCTCGCCCACCGGCGGTAGTACGCCTCGTGGCTGGCCAGGGTGCGGACCAGCGGGCCGGCTTTGCCTTCGGGGCGCAGCGCGGCGTCGACCTCCCAGGCCACCGCCGCGCAGATGCGCATGGCCTCGGCCGCGAGCCGGGTCGCCTGTGACAGCTGCGCCGGGTCGTCGTCCTCGGCCACGAAAATGACGTCGACATCGGACAGGTAATTGAGCTCCCGGCCACCCGCTTTGCCCATCGCCACGACGGCCAACGGCGCGGGCGTCTTGGGGTCGTCGCCCTCCGCCAGGGTCAGCGCCGCCTGCAGGGTGTACCCGGCCAGGTCCGCCAGCCGCGCGCTGACGACCTCGAGGTCGAGCTCGCCGGCCAGGTCTCGTCCGGCGATCGCGACGAGTTCGCGCCGGTAGGACGCGCGCAGCGCGGGGCCGGCCTGTCCGGTGGGCGCAGCGTGGACCGCGGTGGCGAGGCGGCGCGGGACGCCGGGCGGGTCGTCATCCGCCAGCGCCGTCCAGTCGGCGGGATGCCGCGTCAGGTGCTCACCCAGCGGGACGGACGTCCCGAGCAGAGCCGTCAACCGACCACGTACCGAGGGACTCGTCTCGAGCGCGCAGCGCAGCTGCGCGTCGGCCATCGCGGCGAGCGCCCGCAACGCCAGATCGGGGTCCGGAGCCCGGCCGAGGGCGGCCACGGCAGCCGCTGCTCCGGAACTCGTGGGCTCGTTAGCCTCGACGTTCCACCACCCCAACCGCGGGCCGGCAAGCAACCGTTCGGCCGCGACCGGCTCGGCGAACCCGAGCCGGGACAGCCGCTGAGCGATCCGGGAGGGCACCGGACCGACCGTCGGTGCCGACCCCTCACTCATGACGACGGGTCGGGCTCGACGCCGGTCGGGCTCGTGGCCGGCCACGGCAGGCTCGCGGCCGCGGCCGCGGCGTGGCCCTGCGCGGACCGCATCTGCTCGGCCAGCGCAGCCCGGATCTGTGCAGGGTCGGTGATCGGAGCGGCGGTGGCGACGCCGATGGGCCGGGGGGCCCGGACTGCTGACGGGTCTGCGACGACTCCAGCGAAGGCGGCGGCGAACGGCGCCCACGTCTCGGCCACATCGGCGTGCGCGGCGTCGCTGCGTTCGAGCAGCGCTGCGACGTCGTAGCCCTCGAGCCGCAGCACGTCCTCGTCGGCCCAGCTGCGCACGAGTTCGGGCGTGGTCTCGAGGTGGAACTGAACGCCCCACGCCAGCCGGCCGAGGCGGAACGCCTGTACCTCGCACAGCACGGAAGTAGCCAGCAGCTGCGCCCCGGGCGGCAGGCGCAGCACCGCGTCCTGGTGCCACTGGATCACATCCGGCGTGATAGGCAGGGGCCCGAACAGCGGGTCACCAGCCGAAGCGGCTCGCTTGGCGATCAGCCCGGCGCCGTACTCCGGGCCGTCGGGGTTGCGGCCCACCGTGCCCCCCGTCGCGACGGCGAGCAGCTGCGCGCCCAGGCACACGGCCAGCACCGGAACCTCCTGCGCCACCGCGTCGCGCAGCAGCGCCCGCACCGCAGGCAACCACGGCGTGCGGGCGTCATCGGTGGCCGACATCCCGCCACCGAGCACCACGACCCCACCAAACGCCACGAGCTCGTCCGGTACGCCCGCTCCCGAAGACAAGTCGCGGATCTCGAGCGTGGCGCCGGCGTCGGCCAGCCATTCGCCCAACGGGCCGACGGGATCGCTCGCGTCGTTCTGCAGGACGAGGATCGGGCCAGCCACCGGTCCAGCGTACTGAGCGCCGGGCCACGCGCTGGGGCTTACGGAGGCCTCAGAGCGACGGCAGATACCGCTTGAGTTCGAACGGGGTGACTTCGGCGCGGTAGTCGATCCACTCCTCGCGCTTGTTGCGCAGAAAGAAGTCGAAGACGTGCTCGCCCAGCGTCTCGGCGACCAGTTCCGAGGACTCCATGACTCGTAGCGCCTCGTCGAGGTTGTGCGGCAGCTCGTCGAAACCGAGGGCGCGCCGCTCGGTGTCCGACAGCGCCCATACGTCGTCCGAGGTGCCGGGCGGCAGCTCGTAGCCCTCCTCGATGCCCTTCAGACCCGCGGCCAGTAACACGGCGAAGGCCAGGTAGGGATTACAGGCGGAATCGGGCGAGCGGATCTCGACGCGCGTCGAGTTCGCCTTGCCCGGCTTGTACATCGGCACTCGGACGAGGGCGGAGCGGTTCGCGTGCCCCCAGCAGATGTAGGTCGGCGCCTCGACCAGCTCGCCGCGCGCCGCGTACCCGAACAGCCGCTTGTAGGAGTTGACCCACTGGTTCGTCACCGCGGTGATCTCGCGGGCGTGCCGCAGCAGACCCGCGATGAACGCGCGGGCCGTCTTCGAAAGGTTGAACTCGACGGACGGGTCGTGGAACGCGTTGTGGTCACCCTCGAACAGCGACACGTGGGTGTGCATGCCGCTCCCCGGCCGGTGGCGGAACGGCTTGGGCATGAAGGTGGCGTGCGTGCCCTGCGCGACGGCAACCTCTTTGATCACGTGCCGGAAGGTCATGATGTTGTCGGCCATGGAGAGCGCGTCGGCGTAGCGCAGGTCGATCTCCTGCTGGCCGGGCGCCACCTCGTGGTGGCTGAACTCGACGGAGATGCCGAGCTCCTCGAGCGCGGTGACCGCGTCGCGCCGAAACGAGTGGGCCGTGTCGTGACTGGTCATGTCGAAGTAGCCACTGCGGTCGACCGGCTCGGGCTCGGTGCCGTCCGTCGGACGGTTCTTGAGCAGGAAGAACTCGATCTCCGGGTGGGTGTAGAAGGTGAAGCCCCGCTCGGCCGCGCGACTCAGGGTGCGGCGCAGGACGTAGCGCGGGTCGGCCCAGGACGGCGAGAGGTCGGGCATCGTGATGTCGCAGAACATCCGCGCCGAGTCGGCCGGGCGCCCGTCCGGTTCGGGGAGGATCTGGAA
>CAXTNQ010000039.1:16300-18450 GCA_964245745.1 uncultured Jatrophihabitantaceae bacterium | reverse complement strand
TCCCACAACCGGACCGTCAGATCGAAACTGCCACTGGCCAAGGTCCTGCCGTCCGGGCTGAAGGCCACCGCGAGGACGTCGCGGGTGTGGCCGGTCAGCGGCCGGCCGATCTGCCGGTGCGTCGCGACGTCCCACAACCGCACCGTGTTATCGGCACTGCCGGTGGCGAGCGTCTTTCCGTCCGGGCTGAACGCCACCGACCACACCTGGCCGGTGTGCCCGACCAGCGGAGCGCCGATCGGCTTGCGGGTGGCCACGTCCCACAGCCGCACGGTGGCATCGACGCTGGCGCTGGCCAACGTCTTGCCGTCCGGGCTGAACGCCACCGCGACGACCTCGCTGGTGTGCCCGGTCAGGATGGCGATGCCCGGACGTGCCGCCGCAGCCAACATCGCGTAACGGGCGTCGTCCGACGGGTGGATCCGCCAGGCCGCGATGCTGTCGAGCCTCGCGATCGTCGGGTCGGTGTCGCCCACGGCTTCGCTCTGCGCGATGAGCTGACCAGCGACGGCGACGTCGCGTTGCTCGGCAGCGTTGCGGCTGGCCTGCCACGCCCAGGCAGCGGCCGCGGTGAGGCACACCACGAGCGCTAGGAGGAACGCGACGAAGAAGCGTCTCCTTCGTACCCGTCGATGGCGGACCTGGTCGCTCGTCCGCAGGAACTCTCGTTCCCCGTCGCTCAGCGGTGGATAGCGCATCGATCTGCGCCCGCTCGGGCCGCGGTCTCGGTCGCGGCCTCGAGCAGAGTGCCGCTGTAGAGATAGGACGGGTCATGGGCATCGCGGATCCACTCGGCCGCAACATTGTGCAGGCGCGTGCGAACCGTCCGGTCCGCGCGGGATTCGGCCAGCCACGTGTCGCGCAAGAGTGGCCACGCGTTGAACAACACCTCGTGGCTGACCTCCACCGTGTCGGTCGCCAAGGTCAGTAACCGCTGGGACGCGAACGCCTCCAGGACCGCTTCGACGTCCTCCACGGTCTCTGCCGACTTGCCCCCGACCAGTTCGGTCCGGGCCACCCGGTCTGAAATGTCGGCGCCGTCCGCGGTCGTGGCCGCCAGCCGGATAAAGACCTGTCTCGCCGCGGATTGCTGAGTGGCGGTGAGTCCGTCGTACGCGCGTTGCGCGCTCTCGGCGACTGCGCCCTCGATGCCTCCGGTGCGCTCGTAATCGGACAAGGTGACGGTGTCCCCGGTTCGGTTACGCCAGGCCTGGTCGAGGGCGTGCGACAGGAGCGGCAATACGCCAGCACCGGAGATCGGCACCAACGGGGACGGTCCCGATGCCGGTCCCGCTCGGTGGGTCGTGATCTCCCGCAGCAGGGTCTCGACGAGATCGTCCTCCACCCGGGCGCCCGCTTGTTTCGCTGGTTCCGTAATGGCCATCCGCAGCTGCCGGTCGCTCATCGACGTGACCAGATAGCGGTCTTGAATCGCATCGACCAACTGCGGGTAGTCAGCGCAGCGTGCTTCGAAGTCGGCCCGCACGCTGAGGACGACGAGCGCGGCCGGCGCACCTAGGTCAGGAGACGCTACGGCGGCGTGCAGCGCGGTCACGAAGGCCCGTCGCTGATCTTCGTCAGGGCACTGCGTGAAGATCTGCTCGAACTGATCTATGACGAGAAGCAGACGGTGCTGCACCCGCGCGGCCGGCGCCGCCCCTGGATCGACAGTCGAAAGGGCACCCTGCGTCAGGGCGGCCTGGCGCACCGTCAGGGCGAACCCGGTCGGCTCGGCTTCCAACTGGCGCCGCACGGCCGCGGCGTCCGCGTGCGCGAGTAAGGCCACCCGCAGGGCCAGCTCGTCCAACGGCGCACGGCCAGGCGTGAACACGACGCAGGGCCAGGCCGCCGCTTCTGGCGCGGCCGCAAGACCGTCCCTGCGCAGCCGCGGCAAGATGCCGGCCCGTAGCAGTGACGACTTGCCAGCGCCCGATACGCCCGACACCACCAGCAAGCCAGAACTATGGAGCTCTTGCGACATTCGCTCGACCAACGCGACGCCGGAAAGCTCGCGGCCGAAGAAGAACGCCGCGTCTCGCTCGTCGAACGCGTTCAACCCCCGATACGGCGAATCGATGGCGCCAGAGGTCGTAACCAGCGGCTGCGGCGGGGCCGTATCGTCGCAGGTGTGCCTCAGCGCTGCGTCGTCG
>CAXTNQ010000039.1:0-16290 GCA_964245745.1 uncultured Jatrophihabitantaceae bacterium | reverse complement strand
CTCGATGGCATGGTCCACGGCGGACGGCAGCGCGGCGTTGAGCCGGCTGAGGCTGGGTGGCGGCTCGGACAGGTGCGCGTAGACGACCGCAAGGTCCCCGTCCCGCTCGAACGGCGGCCGACCAGCGAGGCATTCGAACAAGACGCAGGCCAGTGCGTATTGGTCGGTACGACCGTCGATGGGGTTGCCCTCGAGCTGCTCAGGCGCGAGGTAGCCGAGCGTCCCGGAAAGCGTCAGTCCGCGTTCACGGCTCAACTCGCTGGCGTACTCGGCGTGGTCCGCTAATCCGAAGTCACAGAGATATGCGCCGATTCCCTCCAAGAGGATGTTGCCCGGCTTGACGTCTCGGTGGACCACGCCGCCGGCGTGAGCCATGTCGAGTGCGTCGGCGATCGGGGCCAGCATCGCGAGCGTATCCGCCGGCGAAAGTGGACGGTCTTGGCGTAATCGTTGCGCCAGGTTTCCGCCGGCCAGGTAACGCATGGCGATGAACAGCTTGCCGTCGCTTTCTCCCGCGGAGTAGACCGGGACGATCGCTGGATGATCAAGCCGCGCTATCAGCTTGCGTTCGGACAGGAACCTGCGTCGGAATCGTTCGTCGTTGGCCAGCTCGGGGCGAATCATCTTGACCGCGACCTGGCGATCAAGCGCGACTTCGGTGGCCAGGAACACCGAGCCCATGCCGCCCGCGGCGATGAGCCGCTTCAGCTCGTACCCAGCGACCCGGATACCCGACGCCGAATCGTCCACAGCCGTCCCGATTCCGTCGGAGGCCGCCGCAGCCGTCTATGCGGAGGGCACCAAGCATATTGGCTGCGCACGCTGTGACGAAAGGAACCGAAAGTAGCTGGAGAGACCGCGGGATTCAGCGACATATGGATTACTGCACGAAGGTACGGACGATTCATCCGTCTGGTCCTCCCGCGGGCGGACCGTAACAATGAGGCGATGTCCGAACCTGCTGCATATGGTCCGCTCGAAGTGATCGTCGAGGCGCGGTCGGACGACTACGCGCCCGATGACGACCGTTGGCGCGACCAGGCGACCACCTTGTATCAGGAGGTGCGGGCGCAGGTTCCTACCTCCGTACGAGGACAACTGGTCGCCGGCAGCAAGGGTTCGGTCGACGACCTGATCGTCGCCCTCGGCAGCGCCGGAGCGTTCACCGCGCTGGTCGACTGCGTGCGAGCGTGGCTCGGCCGCGATCGCGCGCGCCGCGTCGACGTGCGGTGGGACGAAGGCGGTCAAGAGCACCATGTGACGTTCAGCGGAGATGCGGTGGACGCAGAGACGATGCACGAGATCGCCCGAGCCGCCGCCGCGCGGGTCGGAGGGCAGGCATGGCCGGCCGATACCGCGCCCTCCTGATCGGCAACTCGACCTATCCGGCGGACGAGCACAACCTGCAGACGCTCAAGGGCCCGGTCAAGGACATCGCCGTCCTCAACCGGGCGCTGGTCGATCGCGATACTGGTCTGTTCGCCGACACCGATGTGGCGTTGCTCCCGGAGGCCAGCTCCACCCGGGCAGTCCGCGCTCTCGGGGCGTTCTTCGCCGGGGCGGACCGGGACGACGTGTTGCTGCTCTACTTCAGTGGCCACGGCAAGCTGGATCAGCTCGGCCGGCTCCATCTGTGTATGCAGGACACGGAGTCGACGGATCTGCTCTCGACCGCAGTGAGCAGCGTACGGATCAACGAGTTCGCTGACGCGTCCCGGGCCCGCAACGTGGTCATCGTCCTCGATTGCTGTTACGCGGGCGCCTTTCGAGGCACTGACCTGGCCGAACCGGTCGCGGGTCCCGGACGGTACGTCATGAGCAGTTGCCGCGGCACTCAGCTCGCCAACGACGCGACCGTCGACAACGGAACGAGTTTCTTCACGCAGCACCTGGTCGAGGCGCTGTCCGGCGCCACCGACTATGACCACGACGGGTACGTGTCGTTCTCTGACGTCTACGGCTACGTCGATCGCAGGCTGCGGGAGGATGGCAAGCAGATTCCGCAACGCCGGGTCAGCGGCGACGGCGACGTGCGGCTGGCCCGCCGGCCGCCCGACGTGGCGCCCCGGCCGGAATCGTCCGAGGGGGCGGCTGGGGCGCCACCTGCCGTGGTACCGCCTCCGCGCGTCTCAGTGCCGGACCCCGGCTCGGCCCCACCGGGGCCGCCCAAACCGGTACTGCAGCCGTCCGGTCGGAGGCACCGCTGGAGCCGACGTCGCGTGGCCGTGACCGCCGGAGTCGCCGCGGTTGTCCTCGCCGGCGGAGTGCTGGCCGCGGTCCTCGTGTGGGGCGGATCGCCGAGCGGCAGTTCGTCCCCGGGGCCACTAACGCCGGGCACGGGTTCCTACACCGCCACTGCTCCCTGGCGATTGCGTTTGGACGGCACCGCCTTCGGCTACGGCTGCACGCTGGCCCTGACCGACGCGAGCGGCGCGACCGTGCTCAAGGTGGTCGACGTCTACAGCGTCCGCCAAGATCAAGTGCACCAGACCGGGACGCTGCGCTGGACGACCAGGGATCAGCGCTGCTTCGCGACGGCCTTGCCCGGATCGGGAACGGCGACGCTGCCCTTCGTACAGGAGGGTGGCGCCGATACCGACGCGTTCGCCTTGCCGGCGAGAGGCGTGACAGTCAGCGTCACGGCCGCGCAGAACACGCCGTGTGACCTGCGCCTGTTCGATCAGGCGACCGGCGACGAATTGGCTACCGCACTCGACGTAAATCTGGACAGCCCGGTCCGAACCCTCGATGGCGGCGGCCGATCGACGGGGTATCTGTTCACCGACAACTGCACCGTCCGCGTCACGGCCGCTTCGTAGGGTGGGCCCCCTCGCGCGGAAGAGCGAGTTCGCGGCGAGAGCCGCGACGGGACGACTTGGCAGTTAGCTTGCGGCCGCTCATCGAACTGGCGCGGCGCCGGCCGGCTGGCGCCACTGGTTGGCACGTCGGCCCTGCGCCGCTTCACGGACGGTGGTCGTGATCCGCTTGTCGCGCGTGGCGGGGGTCTTGGCGTTGCCGATCCACTCCAGGATGGCGCGCTTGGTCGACCGCGGGAACCCGTCCCAGTGGCGACGAGCCGCCGGCCGGGCGTCGAGTGCGCTCCGCAGTTCGTCCGGTTCGGTGAGCTGTTCGACCTCGTCGAGGGCGGTCCAGCTGCCGTCCTGATGGGACGCTTCGACGACCGCCAGACCGGACGGCGCCATCAGCCCCGCCTTGGTCAAGCGATCGACACGCTGCTTGTTGATCCGCGACCAGTTGCTGCCGGGACGGCGCGGCGTGAGTAACCGCTGACTGCGGTCCGCATCGAGACTGCGCGGCTGCGAGTCGACCCACCCGAAGCACAACGCCTGATCGACGAGGTCGCTCATCGGCACGTACGGTCCACGGCCCTTCTTCCACGTGGTCAGCCAGACGCCGCGGCTCGTCGCGTGGTGCCGGGTCAGCCAGGCGCGCCACTGCGGAATCGACTCGATCACCAGTTGCGGCAGCGGATTCGCCTTCGTGCTCACGATGCTCTCCTCTACGGCGCGGTCGACGAGCTGGTGAGCCAGGGCCAGGGCGTCACGGGCCGGGCCGGTGGGACCGAGATGTGCGGCACTCACATACGCGCCGTCAATCAGCACGGCGAGTTGGCGCCCTAGCGCGTCCGCCGGTCGCGAAGGTGCCATGCGCAGCTGACCGGCCACCGCGCCGAGTCGGGTCACGAGCGCCGCGCGGTAGTCACGGGCCGCGACCCGTGCCGGGTGGTCGGGATCCGCGAACTCGATACTGGCGTTGTTGAACGGGCAGCCGCGAAAGCCCGACGCGGTGAGCGCCAAGCCGGCGCCGTCGATCACCCGGTGTAAGGCCTGCCCGGGCGTGGCCGAGCGCTCGACGTCTTCGTCGATCATGGCCAGGATGCGGCTGGCCAACCGCGACAGGTACGCGCCGATGAGGGCGTCCTTGGTCGGAAACAGTCGGTAGACCGTCGCCTTGCCGAGGCCGGTGGTATGGACGAGCTCGTCCATGCCCACCTCGTGCACCCCGCGGGCGTAGAACAACTCGCCGGCGGCGTCCAGCACCTGGGCCTCGCGCTCCGGCCGGCTCGCCTGCGTCCGACGCACCGGGGTTGGCATCGGCATCAGCGTACGGCACGATGTAACGGACCGATCCGTCACAGTGGGGAGCACATGACATCCATCCCTCCGAGCCCGGTCGCGTTGATCACCGGCGCCGGGCATGGCTTGGGTCTGGAAGTCGCTCGTCAACTGGCGACGACCGGCGCGCACGTGATCATCGCCGCCCGGGACGCCACCGCGGCGGCCGACGCCGCCCGCACGCAGCCTGGTGTGAGCGCGCTCCAGGTCGGCCTGGACGTCGCCGATGCCGACTCCGTCGCGGCGACCGTGTCCGCACTGGCGGACGGACCCGGACGGCTGGACATCCTGATCAACAACGCCGCGGCGTACGTGGACTGGACGGAGACCGCTTCGGCCGCCGACCTGGACGCCTCGGCCGCGGTCATGGCGGTCAACCTGTACGGCGCCTGGCGTATCACGCAGGCTCTGTTGCCGCTGCTGCGGCAATCGGCGCATCCCCGCGTCGTCAACGTCAGCTCAGGCGCCGGTTCGCACGCCGACGAGCAGTTCGGGCTCACGGTGCGGCGCGGGGCGGCGGCCAGCTACGGGATCAGTAAGGCGGCCCTCAACGCTTTCACGGCCACCCTGGCCGCCGAACTGGCCGATACGCCAGTGATCGTCAACGCTGTGTGTCCGGGTCTGACCGCGACGTGGCCCGGCGCCGAGAACATGGGCGCGCGACCGGTCGAAGACAGCGCCCAGGGCGTGGTGTGGGCGGCGACGCTGCCTGACGACGGCCCACGGGGCGGGTTCTTCCGGGACGGGAAACCCCTGGGCTGGTAGGCGTGATCGCCGTCAGCGCAACCGCGACGATGGCGTAGCCGACGGCGACATGGCAGGGTCGCGGCATGACCGTTCGCGTCGACTTCTGGGTCGAGCACACCGATTCACGCTTCGCCAAAGAGCTGGACGCCGTTCCGGGTATCGGAGAGCACGTCGAGAGCGACGGCGAGACGTTCGAGGTCGTCGAGGGAGACGGCTCCGAGGTGACCTTGGACAGCGCTCCGGACAACCCCTACGACGCCATCGTGTACGTCCGACCGATTTGACAGACTGACCTCAGCTGGGCACGCCGGCCGACGATGACGGCGCACCGGCGGACGAACTCGGTGCGGACGGGTGGGGCGACGTCGGCGACGACGTGACCAACGCAACCCGAGTGGCGGTGATGGTGTCGCCGCTGCTGACACCCGCGACCGCGACCGGGCTGCCGATCGTGAGCTGCGCTCGACTCTGCGGCGCGGCCTTGGTGCCGAAGTGGGTCTTCGGCCCGACGACGACCGTCACGGTCTGACCGGCCTTCGTGTGCACCGTCCAGCCCGTCGGCGTGACCGCCGTGATCGTCCCGCGAATCACGTGCGCACCGTTGCGGGCGCTGCTCCCGTCCGTCGGGGCCGGAGCCGCGGCTGACGGAGTGGACGCGACGATGCCGGTCCCGACGGCCAGTCCGCCGGATCCTCCCGAGGCTGCCACGGCCACTCCGGCGCCGACGCCGATCGCCGCCAGGACGACGCCGACGGCAACAAGTGGCGTCCGGTGCCGGCGAAAGAAGCCCTCCGGCGACGCAGGCGGCTCCGGAGGGAGCGGCGGGAGCTGTTGGGTCGGCATGTCGGTCACGCCACTAGGCTGGCGAGCCCGTGTGCGGTGATCGCTAGCGCATCGTCAACATCTTGTACGAATGCCCGCCGCGTCCTGGTACGCCAAGATATCGGCGTGACCGACAACGTCCGGGACACCGAGTTCAGCGACCGCGCCACCGATCGGTTGATCTTCTTCTCGGACGCCGTCGTGGCCATCGCTATGACCCTGCTCGCGCTCGACCTACCTGTTCCCTCCGGTCGCACGCTGCACGAATTCCTGCACTCGATCAACGACAACAGTGATACCTACGTCGCGTTCCTGATCAGCTTCGTCGTCATCGCCCTGCACTGGTTGGGGCATCACCGGTTCTTCGACTATCTGGCCAGGACCGATCGCCGCCTTCGGACGCTGAATATCCTGTGGTTGTTCGCCATAGTGCTCCTGCCCTTCGCCACCCGACTGCTGAACGACGAGCACGGAACACTCAGAATCGTCACTGGTATCCGCTTCGCGTTCTACGCACTTCTGCAGGCGGTGGCCTACGCCCTGTTCCTGATCATGGTCAACCATATGGTCAAGCACCGGCTGACCAACGAGGGAGCGCCCGCTCGGCTTTTGCCCATAACGAGGTGGACCTACGGCGCAGTGATTGCCGGCTTCGGCCTGTCCGTGCCGTTGTTTCTGTGGACGACCTGGGCGTGGGTCGTCTGGATCGTCGTGCCCGTCGTCATGGGACAGCTGCGACGTCGCCGCAACATCGTCTGACGCGTATTTTCGCGCGACCGGCCCGCTCCATACCGGTATCGGACCTCGTGCGTCGCGGCTCGCCCGCACGGGCCGAAGGGTAGGAGCGCGATGTCGACCTTGGTGCAGTTCCCGGTCGAAGGCGGCGAGCCGATTCTCGTCGCCGTGAGCGGCCGCGACCTCTCCGAGCCCGGTGCGCCGGTCTTCCGCGGTGGCGGATCGCGGGACGTCATCGAGCGGTCGACCGGCACCATGCAGGCCGCCGTGAGCCGGCTGACGCCTGCGGCGCAGGCGTTCGTAGACGCATTCACGCATCTGCCGAACCGGCCCAACGAGGTGTCGGTGAACTTCGGGGTCGAGCTGTCGGCGGAGGCTGGCGCGATCATCGCCTCGACCGCGGCCAAGGCAAATTTCTCGGTGACGATCACCTGGCGATCCGCGGACGGGTCTCCCCCAAGCCAGTCGATAGATACCAGCTAGGCCGGCTGCCATGTCGTCGCGCGTCTACGACAACTTCGATGTTCTCATCGAGGCGCTGGACGCCGGCCGGTTCCGGATACGAGTGACGCACTGCGCCGTCGGGGAGACGCCGGCCCTGGTGTCGGCTCTGCCGTTCTCCGGGTTGGAGCTGGAGAACATACGGCTCAAGCTCGACCCGGGACGGTCGGGGACCCGACGGATCTCCGACCCCTTCACTCGGGCCGCTGCCGACATGGGCGGCGGCCTGTTCGACGCCGTGTTCCGCGACGACGTGCTCGTCGCCTGGTCGCGTAGCAACGACGCCGCGCGCGAACAACACCATGGCGTGCGGCTGCGGCTACGCCTGGTCGACGCGCCCGAACTGGCCGGCCTGCCCTGGGAATTCCTCTACGACAGGCGCGCCAATTGCTTCTTCGCGCAGTCCGACCGCACGCCGGTCGTCCGCTACCTGGACGTGGCCCGGCCGCCGCGTCCCCTCGTCGTGGACGGCCCCCTGCGCATCCTCGCCGTCATCTCCTCGCCACACGATCTGCCGGCCCTGGACGTCGAGCGAGAGTGGGCGAGCATCCGCGACGCCCTGGCCGATCGAGTGGACGCCGGCCAGGTCGTCGTCGACCGCCTGCCGCAGGCCAGCCTGCCGGAGCTGCAACGCTGGTTGCGCCGCCACGAGGTGCACATCCTGCACTTCGTCGGACACGGAGACTTTGACGAGCGCACGGGCGACGGCGTCCTGGCCTTCTGCGACCCGTCGGGACGCACCGTCCCCGTCTCGTCCGCACAGCTGGGCGCGCACGTGCGCGATCACGACCCGTTACGGCTGGTGCTGCTCAACGCCTGCCAGACCGCGACGTCGGACAAGGCCGACGCGTACAGCGGGATGGCGGCCGGCCTGATCCAGCAGGAGGCCGCCGCCGTGGTGGCCATGCAGTTCCCGATCACCGACGAGGCCGCCCTCGTCTTCAGCAGCGAGTTCTACGGTGCCCTCGCCGACGGCGAACCCGTGGATCAGGCGGTGACCAGCGCGCGTAAGGCCATGCTGTCCGAGCACGGTCGCGAGTGGGCCACCCCTGTCCTGTACCTGCGTTCGGGGGACGGACGGATCTTCGACCGGGGGCGCAGCGACCGCGACCTCACGCCCACCGAGCCGATCGAGCGTCCGACCGAGGACCTGCGGCCGACCGGCCCGATCCCGCTGACTCCGGCCACGACGCCGTCAGTTGCGCCCCCGCCGGCCGTTCCTCCGCCCCCATTCCGGCCGCCACCGTCCGGCCCGGCGGACGTGCCCGGGCATGCGTCTAGTGGTGGTCGACGGCGCACGATCGCAGCGATCCTGACCGCCGTCGTCCTCGTGCTCGGCGGCGGGACGGCCGGTGCCGTCCTGCTGACCCGTGGGAGCGGGACACCCACCCCACCGAACCCACGGCCGGCGCCGACGAGCACGGTCACCTCCAGCCGATCGCCGTCGCCGACCGCCCCCACCACGCCGACGCCACCGCCGACCATCGTTTCCGTGACGCACGCCGCCACGACCTACAGCGGCCCGTCCCGGACGGCGTACCGCCACGCCCTCGACCTGGCGGCAGGTACGAAGGTCGGCCTCGTCTGCGCGATCTACGCCGACAACTCCGGCGGCGACTTCCTGTGGTACTGGACGGACAAGAAGTGGATAAACGACGACGACGTGCAGACCGGCACCGGCCAGCCGGTGCGCAACGCCTGCGCGGGGAACGTCAACGCGCCGACGGCGGGCACCGCCAAGCCGTCCTCTGCGCTCGGGCCCTTCGCCGTGGTCGGTCACGACACCGTCCCGATCCGCACCGGCCCGCACCGCGACGCCTCACCCACCGGCGACGTCGTCGCGCCGGACACCATGGTCGCGCTGACCTGTCACGCGGCGGGTGACTCGACGGCGGCTCCGCCCGGCGGCCACAGCAGCGCTGACTGGGACCGCATCGTGCCCACCGGCTGGATCCCCGACGCCGATCTGCTCACTGGTCGTGCCGGCTCCCCGGCCCCGGCTTGCTCCGACGGGACGGGCGGCGGGACGGGCGGTGGGGGCGGCCATGCGACGACTCAACCCAGCAGCGCGGTGACCACCACGAGCAGCGGACCGACGAGTTCGCACCCGACGATAGTGATCATCCCGCGGCCGGTTGCACCGCCGGATGGGACGTTCGCTCCGCCGTGACCGCCGTCAGGAGTTCGCGTTGCGGATGAGGACAAAGGCCGCGCCCTGCGGGTCGACCAGCCGGGCGAAGCGTCCGTAGGGCGAATCCATCGCATCGGCGGTAACCCCGGCGCCGAGAGCCATCGCGCGCGACACCGCTTCGTCCGTGTCGTCGACCGCGAAGTAGACGCCCCAGTTCGGCGACACCTCCGGACCGACGTCTGTGCCGGCCTGCCAGATCCCGGCAACGTCACGCCCGTCGACCTGCAGCGTGTGGTAACGGAAATTGGGGTCGTCGCTCATGGCGTTAGCGGTCACCGGCCACACCTTCTGATAGAACGCCACCGCGGTGTCCAGGTCGCGGGTCATCAGCTCGTTCCAGGTGAACGAGCCGGGCTCGTTGACCAGCTGGGCGCCGGTGTGGGTGCCGGCCTGCCACGCCCCGACGAACGCGCCGGTGGGATCTTGGAAGATGACCATCGAACCGAGATCGCCGACGGGCATGGCGTCCATCATCAGCGCCGCACCGTTCGCGCTGGCCGCCTGGGCGGTCTGCGCCGCGTCGTCGGTGGCGAAGTAGGTCGTCCACGCGGGCGGGGTGTCCGACATCGGCGAGCCGACTACGCCGGCCACGCTTCGGCCGCCCTTGGTGGCCGTCGCGTAGGAGCCGTACTCCTCGGGGCCGATATCGAAGTCCCAGCCAAACAGCTGTCCGTAGAAATCCCGGGCGGCGGCGGGATCGGTGGTCGCCAGGTCGACCCAGGACGGCGTACCGGCGGCGTAGGACGTGCGCTCAGGCATTGCAAGCCTCCTCGAGACGTGAAGCGTCCGACCCTGCCACGCCCGCTCGCGCGCCGGAAGACCCGCGTGCCCCTATTCGGCCCGGACCGTGACGGCCGGAGCACGCAGGGCCGGCCGGATCTGCTCGCCGTACGCCCGCAGGGTTTCCTCCTTCGCGTCGTGCTGCAGGTACACGGCGAACTGGTCGACGCCGAGGTCGGCCAGTTCCTGCAGGCGCCTCACGTGTTCGTCCGGCGGCCCCAGGACGCAGAACCGGTCGACGACCGCGTCGGGCACGAAGTCGGCGTGGGTGTTTCCGGCGCGCCCGTGCTGGTTGTAGTCGTAGCCCGCGCGGCCGGCGATGTAGTCGGTGAGCGCCGCCGGCACGGCCCGGCCGTCGGCGCCGTAGCGCGTGACGATGTCCGCGACGTGGTTGCCGACCATGCCGCCGAACCACCGGCACTGCTCGCGGGCGTGGGCCAGAGCGACGGGAGACCCGTCCGTCACGTAGGCCGGGGCGGCCACGCAGATGCGCAGCTGCGCCGGGTCCCGTCCGGCGTCCGCCGCGGCTTGGCGCACTGCAGCCACGCTCCACGCCGTGATGTCGGGATCGGCCAGCTGCAGGATGAATCCGTCCGCGATCTCGCCGGTGAGCGCGAGGGCCTTCGGGCCGTAGGCCGCTACCCACACCGGCAGTCGCGATTCGGCGGCCCACGCCAGGCGCACGGTACGACCGTGGTAGTCGGCCTCCTGTCCGTTGGCGAGCGCGCGGATCACCTCGGTCGCGGCGTGTAGTTCCGCCAGGGTGGACGGCCGGCCGTTGATCACCCGCACGGCCGAATCCCCCCGGCCGATCCCGCAGATCGTGCGATTGCCGAACATGTCGTTCAGCGTGGCGAACAGCGACGCCGTCACCGTCCAGTCCCGGGTGGCCGGGTTGGTCACCATGGGCCCGACCGTGACGCGCCGGGTCGCAGCCAGGATCTGGCTGTAGACGACGAACGGCTCCTGCCAGAGCAGATGCGAGTCGAACGTCCACACCGAGCTGAACCCGTAGAGCTCGGCCTGGCGGGCCAGCTCGACGACCCGGGCCGCAGGTGGGTCGCACTGCAGCACGACGCCGAGGTCCATCCTCAGATCAGGTTCTGCGCGAGCCCGCGCTTGAGGAATTGCCCGTGGCCGGTACGGCCGAGGAACGTCCCACTGTCCACGACGACCTCGCCGCGCGACAGGACGGTGTCCACGTGCCCGTCGACCTCGAATCCCTCGTACGCCGAGTAGTCCATCCGCATGTGATGGGTCTTGCCGATGCCGATGCTCGTGTGGCCGGCCGGGTCGTAGATCACGATGTCCGCGTCTGAGCCGGCCGCGATGACGCCCTTGCGCGGGTACAGCCCGAACATGCGGGCCGGCGTCGTGCAACAAACCTCGACCCAGCGCGGCAGGCTGATCCGGCCGTCGACGACGCCCTGGTACAGCAGGTCCATCCGGTGCTCGACGCCGCCGATCCCGTTGGGGATCTTGGCGAAGTTGCCGACGCCCATCTCTTTCTGGTCCTTGAAGCAGAACGGGCAGTGGTCCGTGGCCACCGTGGTGACATCGCCGGTCCGGATATAGCGCCACAGCTCGTCCTGATGTCCGTCGGCGCGGGCGCGCAACGGAGTCGAGCACAACCACTTGGCGCCCTCGAACCCGGGCGCCGCCAGGTTCTCCTCCAGCGACAGGTACAGGTACTGCGGGCACGTCTCGCCGAAGACGTTCTGGCCGGCCCCGCGTGCCTCCGCGATCCGCGCGAGCGCCTGTTTGGCCGATACGTGCACCACGTAGAGCGGCGCGCCGGTCAGGTCGGCCAGCATGATCGCCCGGTGCGTGGCCTCCTGCTCCGTCTGCCACGGGCGGGTGAGCCCGTGGTAGACCGGGTCAGTGTGTCCGCGGGCCAGGGCTTGCTGGACAAGGACATCGATGGCCGACCCGTTCTCGGCGTGCATCATGATCAGGCCGCCGTTGCCGGCTGCCGTCTGCATGGCCCGCACGATCTGCCCGTCGTCGGACAGAAACACGCCGGGGTAGGCCATGAACAGCTTGAAGCTGGTGACACCCTCGTCGATCAGCTCGTCCATGGCCTTGAGCGACTCATCGTCGACGCCGCCGATGATCTGGTGGAAGCCGTAGTCGATCGCGCAATTCCCGTCGGCTTTCTCGTGCCAAGCAGCCAGGGTGTCGAGCACGCGCTGGCCCTGCGCCTGCACGACGAAGTCGATGATCGTCGTCGTACCGCCCCAGGCCGCGGCCCGGGTGCCGGTCTCGAAGCTGTCTGACGCCGTCGTGCCGCCGAACGGCATCTCCATGTGCGTGTGGGCGTCGATCCCGCCGGGCAGGACGTACTTGCCCGTGGCGTCGATCGTCCGGTCGGCGGTGATCTCGCCCAACGCACGGGTTCCGGGTGCGAGTACGCCGGCGATGGTTGCACCGTCGATCAGGACGTCCTGGACGCACGTCCCCGTGGCGCTGACGACCGTGCCACCGGCGATTAACACGCTCACGGCGCGGTTAACGGGCCGTAGGCGTCGGGGCGCCGGTCCCGGTAGAACGCCCATCGGTTGCGGACCTCCAACAACAAGTCCATGTCGAGGTCGCGCACGACGAGCTCGGGCTTGTAGGCGTCGGCCACGTCGCCGACGAACTTGCCTTCCGGGTCGACGAAGTAACTGGTTCCGTAGAAGTCGTCGTCGCCGAGCTCCTCCACGCCGACGCGGTTGATCGCCCCGACGAAGTACTCGTTCGCGACCGCGGCGGCCGGCTGCTCCAGCTTCCACAGGTAGTTGGACAGGCCGCGGCTCGTCGCGGACGGGTTGAACACGAGCTCGGCCCCGGCCAGGCCGAGCGCCCGCCAGCCCTCGGGGAAATGCCGGTCGTAGCAGATGTACACGCCGACCCGGCCGACCGCGGTGTCGAACACCGGCCAGCCGAGATTGCCGGGCCGGAAGTAGAACTTCTCCCAGAACCCCTGCACGTGCGGGAGATGGTGCTTGCGGTACTTGCCGAGGTAGCTGCCGTCCGCGTCGATGACCGCCGCCGTGTTGTAGAGGACGCCCGGCTGTTCCTGCTCGTAGACCGGCAGCACCATGACCAGGCTGAGCTCGCGGGCCAGCGCCTGGAAGCGTTCGACGGTCGGCCCCGGCACCGACTCGGTGTAGCTGTAGTACCGGGCGTCCTGCACCTGGCAGAAGTACGGGCCGTAGAACAGCTCCTGGAAGCAGATCGCTTGCGCGCCCTGCTCAGCCGCCTGGCGCGCGTAATCCTCGTGCTGGGCGATCATGGACTCCTTGTCGCCGGTCCAGGGCAGTTGAGTGAGTGCGGCGCGAATGGTCGTCACGGCGGCGTCCCCTTCTGGCGGGTGTCGTCTGGGCAATCTATCGCCGGTGGTGTGGTCGCCCGGCCGCTCACTGGTGCACGGGGGTGCAGACCGCGAGATCCGGCCGGGTCGGCAGGTCCGCGTCCGGGTGGAACACCGCCGCGAGCGCCTCGATGCGGTCGACGAGACCGGGGCCGGGCCGCGCGAGGTCGACGGCCACGGCCGGGACCGCGCGCAGGTCAGGCGGCGCCGTCGACGTCCACTGCGCGGTCGCGTCGCGCGGGTCGGTGCCGCACGGCGCCAGCACGAGCACCTCCGGACGCGCGTCCCGTACCGCGTCCCAGGTCGTGCGGACCGACGGCCGTCCCGGCCGCCCGAGCAACGGTGCACCGCCGGCGGCCTCGATGACTTCGGGCACCCAGTGCCCGGCGACGTACGGCGGATCCAGCCACTCCAGCACGGCGGCGCGTGGTCGAGCGCGATCGGCCACGGCTTCGGCCACCGCGGTAATGCGTCGTTGCAGGTCGTCATACAGCGCGTCGCCGCGCTGGGGACAGCCCGCGGCGGCGGCCACCGTCCGGACGCTGGCCAGTACATCGGCCAGTCGGGACGGTTCGAGGGTCACCACCTCCGACGGGCAGGCCACCCGGGCCAGTGCGGCGTCCACGTCGTCGGTCGGCACCGCGCACACTCGGCACAGGTCTTGGGTCAGCACCAGGTCGGGCCGGATCTCGGCCATCGCCGCGTCGTCCAGGACGTACAGGCCGCCGGCAGCGGCGCGGGCGCTCACCCACGCGTCGATCTCGGCCTGGGATAGCCCGGGCGGCTGCGTGGAGCGCACGACGATGCGCGGCGCCGGCGCGCGTACCTCGCACTCGTCGGTCACCCCGGCCAGCCGGTCCTCGAGACCGAGCGAGTAGACGATCTCCGTGGCGGAGGGCAGGAGCGAGACGATGCGCATGTCGTCATTGTCGGCGTCCTATCGTGAGGCGTGCTCATGGCCTGGCGGGGCGCCGACCCAACGGACGACATCCACGCCGCCGAACGCGGAAGCTTGCACGCCCTGTGCGGCGAGCCGGTCGACACGTTCGGGCCACCGTGGCCCTTCCCGGCTCAGGAGTGGGCTGCGCAACCGGAAGACCGGAGCCCCTGTCGGTACTGCGTGCGACTGATCAACGACGGCTGAGCTAGGAGCGTTCTGAGCCCTGCGCTCAGGGCAGTAGCGCGGCCAGGTTGAGCACCCGGGTGGTCTGGGTCAGGCTGAAGTTGTCGTCGCTGATCAGGCTGATGCCGGTCGGCCCGCGGCCGAGCCCGAAGGCGATCGCCATGCCCTCGAAGTTGTCGAGCAACGGATTCGTCTGAGTCTCCTTGGCCGGGGCGCCGAGCGTCGGGCAGTCGACCAGGTTGGCCACGAGGCGCTTGTTGACCGCGTCGGTGGCCGGTGCCTCCGACAGGTTGTCGACGGCGCTGACGTCCACGGCACGGCGCAGGCCAGTGACCGCGTAGACCTCCACGGCTTTCCCGGTGGCCGGCGCGAACGCGGCCTCCTCGACGACGATCGAGTCGTTGTTGTATGCCGCGACCTCGGGCACCCGCATACCAGGCTCCGTGCGGTACTCGAGCTGCTTGGCCAGCCGCCACTGGCCGCGCTCGTCCGAGGTATAGACCAGGAACCGGTGCGCGTTGGCGTCCCCGGACGCCGACACTTCGCCGGACAGCGCGCCCTCCATCGCCGCCACGATCTCCCGTCCGGACGGCATGATCGTCAAACCCTCGAGCGTCTTGTTCGACGTCGCCTGCCCGAGCGGAGCGACCGCGAAGCGCTCGGGTACCGGCAAGGACGCCTTCTGCACTCCGTCACGTCCGTAGATGCGGATGGACGGCTCGGTCTCGGAGTTGACCAGGTAGTCGCCGTCGGGCAGCACGGCCAGGCCTTCGTTGTCCGACGTCGTGCCGTCGTACGGCGTGCCGTCCGGCCGTTTCAGCACCAGCGGATCGCGAATCACCTGCGGATGGGCGAGATCGCGAAAGAACCAGATGTGCGCGGGGTCGGTGCCGTTGTTGTCGGCGGCCGACACCCAGGCTCCGGCACGGGCGTCCCAGGCCAACGACGACAGGCCGCCTAACTCGGCGCCGTGGTAAGCGAGCTTGTCAAGGGCATCGCTGTAGCCGAGCGCGAGCGCCGCCGGAGCGCACACTCGTCCGCCGAGGACACCGGACGACGGGGCCGCGGACGGCGCCGCGTGTGCCGGTACGGCGGCGACCACCGTCGCGGCGAGGGCGCTCGCCGCGACCGCGACGACGGGCCAGAGTCGACGTCGAATCATGAGTGCTCCTCAGGGTTTGATGCGGACGACCTGCGGGTCGTGGTCGCTGGCCTGGTCGTGGAATTCGGCGTTGATGTGGACGACCTGGTACTGCACGCGGCTGGTCAGGTGCGGCGCGACCAGGATGTGGTCGAGTACCTCGGAGACGCCGTCGAACACGTAGGTGAACTGCTCGTTCGCCGGCAGCGTGCTGATCAGAACGGTCAGCGTCGCCGGACCGGTGCCGTCCGCCGTGGCAGTACGCAACACCGACAGCGACGGGCTGAACTGATAGTCGTTGAGATCGCCAAGCACGACGACGTCGGCTTGCTTGTCGACGGCGAGGATCTGTCCCACGAAGTCGTGGACGGCCAGTGCCTGGCCGGCCCGCTGGATCGCGGAGGTCTGCGCCGGGTACTGGAAGCGCCCGTCCGCGTTCTGGTCTCCGAGCTTGGCGTCGAAGTGGTTGGCGACGACGAACACGTCGTGACCGTCGAAGCTGAACTGTCCGACCAGCGGCTTGCGGCTCGAGGTCCACACCGGGTTCGTCGGGTCGATCCGGCCGGGCGACAGCGTGAGCGCCGGCTGCCCGCGGCGTGACACGATCTGCGTGCCGGTCGTCGATCGGTTGACCGTAGCGGCCCCGCGGTCCACGAACGACACCCGCGCCGGGTTGTAGAGGAACACGACGCGGATATTGCCGCCGGGCTGTCCTCCGTCCTGGTCGTTCACGGGGTCGATCTCCCGCCACACATACTG
>CAXTNQ010000038.1:3859-18808 GCA_964245745.1 uncultured Jatrophihabitantaceae bacterium | reverse complement strand
GATTAACCGCTCAATTGAGCGAGGACGAATGGGCATGGCCCGAGCCGGGTATGGGTCGAAGCGAGGCGTTGGAGGTGGTCCCAGTCGTGTGTTGGTCTGCGCAGCGGACCTTTGCCAGCCGCCCCGAAGCAGCGAGGCTGGCCCGTCGGTTCGGCGAGTCGGAGCTCGGCTCCGCGCTGCCCCCGACTCCAGAAGCCCGGAAGCTCGTCGAACATGTCGAGCTCGTGGTGAGCGAACTCATAACGAACGCCGTCCAGGCAGCCGGCACAGAAGTCGGGTTGGAGCTCGACTTGCACCGCCATCGGCTGCTGATCAGAGTCACTGACGACGCGCCTGGACAACCGGTCCTGGCCCATCCCGGTCGGTACGACGAGCACGGACGCGGGCTCGGCATCGTGTCCGCCCTCAGCCGAAAATGGGGCATCGACAACCGCGATCGAGGCAAGGCCGTGTGGGCCGAGTTCGATGTACCGGACGATCTTGGGGCGGAAGTCACCTGCTCGTTTGCCTCGTAGAACCGCAGGTCGACCCGCGCGCACCAAGCGTCGCTGGCGCCGCGCCCGAGCAGCTCGAGCTGCGCCTGGTCCCCTACGCGACAGGAATCTTGTGTAATCGTCCGTGCCCGAGCTGACGATATCGCCTTGTCGACACGCCTCGCGGCTGACGACGCCGCGTTCAGTCCGGCGGAGGTCGGCTGACGGCGATGATGTGGGTGGTGTTGCGGCGGGGTCTCTGTTCGCGGTCGATCCAGGAGGGTGGGGTCCATTCCGGGACGCCGTCGGTCATGTGGCATCGCCAGCCGCGTCGGGTGTGTTCGCAGTGGTGGAAGCCGCAGACAGGGTGAGGTTGGTGAGGTACCGCCACGGCGAGCTAGACAGGAAAGCTACATCCATCTTCCGTCACGCAGCACGCGGCGGATCTGCGCGCGGTGCGGCTCTAGGTCCAAGTCGTGGGAAGCGAGCCAGTCGTCGGAGTAATAGGTGGCCGCATAGCGATCGCCGCCGTCGCACAACAGGGTCACGATGCTGCCCGGCTCGCCGGCGGCTCGCATCTCGCACGCCAACCGCAGCGCGCCCCAGAGGTTGGTGCCGGTTGAGGGACCGACGCGACGCCCGAGGATCGGCTCGACCTCGTGGATCGTGGCGATCGAGGCGGCGTCCGGCACCCGCAGCATCCGGTCGACCACGCCCGGGACGAAGCTGGGCTCCACCCGGGGACGTCCGATGCCTTCGATGCGAGACCCCCGTCCCGTGAGGTGGCGCGGGTCGTCGTCGGTCCAACCGGGAAAGAACGCGGAGTTCTCGGGATCGACAACGGCCAGCGAAGTCGCGTGGCGGCGGTAACGCAGGTAGCGGCCGATGGTCGCGCTGGTGCCACCGGTTCCCGCTCCGACGACGATCCACGTAGGCACCGCGAACCGCTCGAGAGCCATCTGCCCGAAGATCGACTGAGCAATGTTGTTGTTACCGCGCCAGTCGGTCGCCCGCTCGGCGAAGGTGAACTGGTCGAGGTAGTGACCACGCGTCTCGTCCGCCAGGCGAGCAGCGACCTCGTACACAGTGGTCGGGTCGTCGACTAGGTGACATCGGCCGCCTTCGCGTTCGATGAGGGCGATCTTCTCGGCACTCGTCGTGCGCGGCATGACCGCGACGAACGCCAGCCCGAGCATGTGCGCGAAGTACGCCTCACTGATCGCGGTGGATCCGGACGAGGCCTCGATCACTGTCGTGTCGCGGCAGATCTGGCCGTTGCACAAGGCGAGAAGGAACAGCGAGCGAGCCAGCCGGTGCTTGAGTGAGCCGGAGGGATGCGTCGACTCGTCCTTGAGGTAGAGATCGACGTTCCAGTCCGCCGGCAACGGGAACCGCACGAGGTGCGTGTCCGCGCTGCGATTGGCGTCAGCCTCGACCCGGCGGATCGCGTCGTGTACCCACGCGCGCTCCGAAGCGGACCGGCGGTCGACGTCGGACGTGTCGTCAGTCATCCGTCACCTTCGCTCGACCGCCGTGGCGTGGCCGACGATGTCGGCAGTGGCCGACTGCGCTCACCGCGCTCGCCGATGACGCGTGCGGGCGCGCCGACCGCCACACTGTACGACGGCAGATCGCGCGTGACGACGGCGTTTGCGCCGACCACGGCTCCGTCGCCGATGGCCACGCCGCGTGAGACCGTCGCCTTCGTGCCGAGCCACACGTCGGCACCGATGCGCACCCGCGCTTTGGCGATGCCCTGGTCTTTTACCGGACGATCGACGTCGTCGAAGCGGTGGTCGAAGTCCGAGACGTACACGTGGTCGGCCAGTAGCGTCGCCGGCCCGATCTCGACGTCCAGATAGCAGTTGACCGAATCGTGCCGGCCGAAGATGCACTTGTCGCCAATGCGCAGAGTGCCTTCGTGGCAGCGAATCGCCGTCCCGGCGCCTACATGGACCCATTTGCCCACGACGACCCGTCCGTAGCCGCGTCGCACGGTGATCCGGCCGCCGCGATCGAAGAACACGAGGCCGGCGGTACGGACGTCGGGGTTGGCGAGGCGGAAGCGAAAGAATCGCCAATACCGGGCGAGGTACCAGGGAGTGATCGCGCGGTGCCGGATGACCCAACGCAGCGATGCGATCGTCAGTATGCGTCCCTCAGGCGACCGAGACATCGCCCTCGGAACACCTCGAGACGAACGCGTCGTGCAGGTCGTTCGGCCGGTCGAACACCTCGGTGGCGCCGGCGGATCGCAGCTCCGGCACGCCACCGTAGCCCCACGCGGCACCCCACGGCGCGACCCCGTTGGCCAGAGCGCCGACCACGTCGTGCGCCCGATCACCGATCATGATCGCGCTGGCCGGATCGGGATTTCCCAACCGCCGTAAGGATTCGGCGATGACTGCCGTCTTGGTGGCGCGCGCTCCGTCCAACGTGTCGCCGACGACAGTCGCGAAGTAGGAGGACAGGCCGAGATGCTCGACGACCGGTCGCGCGTAGAACTCCGCTTTGCTCGTGGCCACGGCCAGCACGACGTGCCGGCGCGACAGCGCGTCGATCAGTTCGCGGACCCCGTCGTAGCACCGAGCGTCGAACATGGTGGTGGCGTAGTGCGTGCGGTAGCGCTCGATCACGGGCCACACCCGATCCGGACCGATCAAGGCCGGCAGTGACTGATAGAACGGCGGCCCGATCAACGCCCGCTCGGTCGCGGCGTCCAGACGGGGCAGACCCTCATCGTCGAGCGCGGCCCGCAGCGCGCGCAGAATTCCGTCCGCCGAATCGCACAGGGTGCCGTCGAGATCGAATAACACGTACCGAACGTTCACGCCTTCCGGCCGGTGAGCTCGGCGTTGTAGAACAGTCCGGCCGGCACCACACGCGCGAGGACGGCGTCGACCTTCGACAGGCGTTCCCAGGTGCGCAGTGCGAAGTGGGCCCAACTCCAACCCAGCCGGTCCGGCGGCACCGCACACTCGAAGGTGCGCACCGGCCACCCGACCCAGGCCGCGGTCAGCTCCTCGGTACGTACCTCGACGTCGACCGCACCCGCACGCAACGCCGTCCGGCGCAGGTCGGCCGGTGGGAATGTGTGCAGGTCGACAACCGCCTCGAGTGCCGCCGCCCGCGACGATTCGTCCAGCTCCGCGACCGGTCTCCGCCACCCGCGCAGGCCGGGCCACCGGGTGACCCGCGTCGTCGTCCACCACGTCGCGCGCGAGAGCCGGCGAGCGACGTAGTCGCCCCATCTCGTTGGTTCTCCGGCGAAGACGAATCGTCCACCGGGACGCAGGACGCGCAGCACCTCGCGCAGGGCGAGCTCCACGTCCGGGATGTGATGCAGGACGGCGTGCCCGACGACGAGGTCGAATTCGCCGTCCGCGTAGGGCAATCGCTCGGCGTCCGCCACCCGTCCGGTCACCTCGAAGCCCAGGGCGTACGCGTTGCGTTGGGCAACGGCGACCATGCCGGGGCTGAGGTCCGTCACGTGGCCGTCATCGAGCACGCCGGCCAGCTTGAGGTTGAGCAGGAAGAACCCGGTGCCGCAGCCGATCTCCAGGGCTCGCGGATAGGGCCACCCGTCGCGTCCCGCGATGTGCGCGAACCGGCTGCGTGCGTAGTTCACGCAGCGGTCGTCGAACGAGATGGACCACTTGGCGTCGTAGTTGGCGGCCTCCCAGTCGTGGTAGAGGACGTTGGCCAGCTTGGGATCGGTCCAGGCGGCGTCGACCTGCTCCGCGGTGGCGCTCACCTCACCGCCCGACGAACTGGGCCCGTCCCGGGCCGTTCTCGACGAACGAGGACATCCCGATCGTGCGGTCCTCGGTGGCGAACAGGCTCGCGAACAAGTGGGACTCGACGCGCAGCCCGCTGCGCAGGTCGACATCCAAGCCGGTGTCGATCGCCGCCTTCGCCGCCCGCAGCGCGAGCGCCGGACCCCGCGCGAACTTGGCGGCCATGGCCAGCGCGGTCGGGTAGACCTCGGCGGCGGGGACGACCGCGTCGACCAGACCGATCTCGAGCGCCTCGGTCGCGTCGACGAATCGCCCGGTGTACACGAGGTCCTTGGCCTTTGCCGGTCCGATCAGCCGCGGAAGGCGTTGCGTCCCGCCGCCGCCGGGGATGATGCCCAAGAGGATCTCCGGCTGCCCCCACCTCGCGTCGTCGGCACTGATCCGGAAGTCGGCAGTCAACGCCAGCTCGCAGCCGCCGCCGAGGGCGTAACCGGTGACGGCCGCGATGACCGGCTGCGGGATGCGGGCCAGCGCATCGAAGGACGAACTCAGCCGCTCGGCGTCGCGCAGCATGTCGACGTGGCTCATCGCCGCGAACTGCTTGACGTCGGCGCCCGCGGCGAAGGCCTTGTCCCCGCCGTAGAGGACCACCGCGCGCACATTCACGTCAGAACTGACCACGGTGGCGGCCGCGCGCAGTTCCTCCTGCAACGAGGCATCGAGCACGTTCATCGGCGGCTGTTCGAGCCGGATGGTGACCACCCCGTCGACCGAGTCGTCCCGCTCGACCCTTACCCGTTCGCCCACCGGCTCGTCCTCTCGTCGCTGCCGCGACCCTATCGAGCGCACCCGCGGGACCGGGCCGGCAGCAGAGCCGGCACCGGCTTCCACCCGGAGTTACGGTGAGGACATGCGGCGCCTGTTCCCCGGGCGGTCCCGCGACCGGGACCGGTGCGATCACCGCAGCCCGGACGGCCTGATCCGCTGCCAACTGCGTCGCGATCACGCCCGCGAGTTCGGGCACGTCGCGCAGCACGACGGCCGGTTGGTCAGCTGGTACGGCGTGGTCGGTTTCCCGCCGCCGCGGCACCGCAGCCCGCCGTGGGCCGAAGGCTTCCCGAGGGACGAGCCGTAGTTTGGTGTGGCCGCTCAGGGCAGCGCCCGAGCGGACCAGCGCCCGTCCCGGCGGCTGACGTCGAGCGGTAGGCCGAACGCCGCGGACAAGTGGACGCTGGTCAGTACCGAGCGGGCCAAGCCGGCCGCCACTACGCGCCCCTCACGCAGCAACATGACGTGGCTGACGCCGGGGGGAATCTCCTCGACGTGGTGGGTGACGAGCACCGAAGTCGGCGCCTCGGCGTCGGCGGCCAGACGCTCCAGCCGGCGCAGTAGGTCCTCCCGTCCGCCGAGGTCCATGCCGGCCGCCGGCTCGTCGAGCAGAAGCAGTTCCGGATCAGTCATCAGCGCACGGGCGATCTGTACCCGCTTGCGCTCCCCTTCGCTGAGCGTGCCGTAGGCGCGGTCGGTGAGGTCGCCGACGCCGAGCCGTTCGAGCAGGCGGCCGGCCCGGCGGACGTCCAGGCGGCCGTAGGCCTCCCGCCACCGGCCGAGCACCGAGTAGCCGGCGCTCACTACCACGTCGACGACACGCTCGCCGGCCGGGATCCGCTGGGCCAGCGCCGCACTGGCCAGCCCGATACGGGGACGCAGCTCGAACACGTCCACGGCGCCGAGGCGCTCGCCGAGCACCCACGCCGTCCCGCCGGTCGGGTGCAGGGTGGCGGCCGCGACCTGGAGCAGCGTGGTCTTGCCTGCGCCGTTGGGGCCGAGCACCGCCCACCGCTCATCGAGCTCGACCGTCCAGTCGATGCGGTCGAGCAGCAGCTTCGTGCCGCGCCGGACGGAGACTCCCGCGAGCTGCACGACAGCGTCGCGGTTCACCTCCGGCACGCGCTCATCCAACCTCACGGCCCCCACCCCAGTAACGTCCGCAGGAATGACGACACCCTGGCCCGGACGGCCGTTCCCGCTCGGCGCCACGTGGGACGGCCAGGGCACGAACTTCGCGATCTGGTCCTCGACTGGCACGGGCGTGACCGTATGCCTGTTCGACACCGACGGCGCGGAGACGCGCGTACCGCTCGACACGTCGACCTACCGGATCTGGCACGGATACCTGCCGGGTGTGCGGCCCGGCCAGCGCTACGGCCTGCGCGTCGACGGACCGTACGACCCGTCCCGCGGACTGCTGCACAACCCGGCCAAGCTGTTGCTCGACCCCTACGCCCGCATGATCGACAGCGACTTCACGGACGATCCGCGGGTCTATGCCGATCAGGCCGGCGACTCGGCACCCTGCGTACCCCGCAGCGTCGTCGTGCACGACGCGTTCCCGTGGGGCGACGATCGCCTGCCTCGGACGCCGTGGGACGACACCGTGGTGTACGAGCTGCACGTGCGCGGTTTCACCCGGCTGCACCCGGACATCCCGGCCGAGCTGCGCGGCACGTACGCCGGCCTCGGGCATCCGGCGGCGGTCGACTACCTGCGTGGGCTGGGCGTGACCGCGGTCGAGTTGCTGCCGGTACACCACTTCGTGTCCGAGCTCGGCCTGCAGCGGCGAGGCATGGCCAACTATTGGGGCTACAACACCGTCGGGTTCTTTGCCCCGCACGCCGCGTACGCCGCTCGTCCCGGCGACGCGGTGCGCGAGTTCCAGGCCATGGTCCGCGCCCTGCACGCGGCGGGACTCGAAGTCATCCTCGACGTCGTCTACAACCACACGGCCGAGGGCGAGCCGGACGGGCCGCTGCTGACCTTCCGCGGCATCGACAATCTCGCTTACTACAAGACCCCTGGCAACGACCCGAGCCGCTACCTCGACTACACCGGGTGCGGCAACACCTTCGACCCGCGCCGCGCGTTCCCGTTACAGCTCGTCATGGACTCTCTGCGCTACTGGGCGCAAACCATGCACGTGGACGGCTTCCGTTTCGACCTCGCACCCGCGCTCGGCCGCAACCCCACCGACTTCGACCTGCTCGCGCCGTTCTTCGACACCATCGCGCAGGATCCCGTGCTATCTCAGCGCAAACTGATCGCCGAGCCGTGGGACGTCGGCTTCGGCGGCTATCAGCTCGGCAACTTCCCGCCGTTGTGGACGGAGTGGAACGGCCGCTATCGCGACACGGTGCGCAGCTTCTGGTCGAACGGGGCCGGAGGGGTCCGCGACCTCGCGTATCGCCTGACCGGTTCGTCAGACCTGTTCTCCGACGACGGCCGGCTACCGTTCGCGTCGATCAACTTCGTCACCGCGCACGACGGCTTCACCCTGCGCGACCTGGTCTCCTACGACGGCAAGCACAACGAAGCGAACGGCGAGGGCAACCGGGACGGCACCGACGACAACCGCTCCTTCAACTGTGGCGTCGAGGGCGAGACATCCGACCCCGCGGTGCGTGCCCTACGACTGCGGCAGGCCCGCAACCTGCTGACCACGCTCATCCTGTCCACCGGCGTCCCCATGCTCGTCGCCGGGGACGAGCGATGGCGCACCCAGCTCGGCAACAACAACGCCTACGTCCAGGACAACGTGCTGTCGTGGCTGGACTGGACGCCCTCCGACGCCGCCACCGACCTCGAGGCACTCACGACCACGCTGCTGGCCCTGCGCCGCTCTGCGCCGGTGCTGCGCCAGCCAGCGTTCTTCGAGGGACGCCCGGTAGCGGGGGGCGACGGTGAGAAGGACCTGGCGTGGTTCCACGCCGACGGTCGCGAGCTCACCGACAGCGACTGGTTCGACGGTGGTCTTCGGACGGTCGGCATGTACCTGGACGGACGGGGACTGCGCGATCGGGGACCGCGCGGCGAACTGGTCCTCGACGACTCGTACCTGCTGGTGCTGCATTCGGGCGACGATCCGATCACGTTTCGGCTGCCTGGTTCCCCGTGGGCGGACGGGTACGTCGTCGTGATCGACACCCGGTGCCCGGCCGGAACGCCAACGGCGGCGCAGGTATCGCGCGAGGCGATCGACCTCGACCCGCGATGCGTGGTGTTGCTGCGGGTCACCCGCGGCGGCTGAGCCATGTCCGTGGCCGCGACGTCGCGCGCGTCGACCGCACGCCGCGACCTGACCCTGCTCGCCGTCGGCCAGGCCGTGTCGGTGGCCGGGGACATGGCCGCCTTCGTCGCCCTCCTCCTGCGGCTACGGCCGGAAGGGAGCGGCTGGGTGGCGGCCCTGCTGGCGGCGCAGCTCCTGCCGGTCGTCGCCCTGGCCCCACTCGCCGGTCGGGTGGTCGACCACGTCGAGAGCCGTCAGGTGCTTCTGGCTGCGCTCGCCGGCCAAGCGGTCGTCGCCGTGCCCCTCGCGCTGCTGTCCTCTCCCTGGGCGACCGTGGCGTTGTTCGCCGTCCTCAGCGGCTTCGCGGTCTTCGCCGGGCCGGCCCGGTCGTCGTTGGTCCCGGTCATCACCGGCGAGGACGAGGCCAGGCGCGGTTACTCGCGAGTGGCGACGGGCACCAGCACGGGTTACATCATCGGTCCCATCGTGGGCGGCGTGCTGACAGCCACGCTCGGCGTCACCGTCGCGCTGCTCATCGACGCTGGCAGCTTCGTGGTGCTGACCGTCGCTGTGTGGTTAATGCGCGTCCGTCGTCCTCCGGCGGACGCTCCGGATGCGCACGCCGAGCGGCGCGGCGGCTTCGCGATCATCCGCCGCTCCAAAGTGTTAAGCCTGGCGTTGGTCATCAGCGCCGTGGCGATCAGCTGCGCGGTTGTCGACAACGTCGCCGCGCCGTACCGGTTCGTCAACCAGCTCGGTGGCAGCTCGACGGTCTACGGCGCCTACCTCACTCTGTGGGGCGCCGGCGCGTTCGTCGGCACTCAGGTTCTGCCGCGCCTGCCGAAGGGAAGAACGGAGACCGCGTTGGCCGCCGGGAACCTCTTGATTGGTGCCGGAACCGCCGGGATCGGCTTGGCTGCGACGGTGCCGGTCGCGTTCGTCGCGTCCGTCGTCGGAGGCTTCGGCAACGGGTTGGCGAACGTCTCGGAAAGCGCCCTGATCGCCGCCCATACTCCCGCGTCGCACCGCGGTCGGGTGTTCGCCAGCGCCGGCGCGATCATGCAGGTGGCGATCGGCGCCGGCACGGTGGCCGCTGCGCCGCTGGTGGCCGTTCTGGGCGCCAACCACGCGATGATCCTGGGCGGTGCGCTCGCCACCGTCGTGGCCGCGTTCGGCGTCGCGGTGTCCCTGCGCCGTACGGACCCGCCCGAGCCGGCCAGCGTCAGGTGACCGCGCGCACGAGTGTGACGACCTGCTGGGCCGACATGTGCGGCAGGTACGCCTTGCCGATGGCGTTGGCGATGCTCGGCAACGCGAGCGGATCGGCGTAACACATGTACATGGGCTGGTACACGGGCTGGAACTTCGCCTTGAACGACAGCAACGAACGGAACCCGTAGACCGGCTCCAACATCCGGCCGAGCTGGTCGAGCAGGCGCTGCACCGGCGCGTCCGGAGCCGCGGTGTCGCGTTCGACGCGCGCCATGGGCGCGCCTGAGAGGCTGACGTACTCGGCGCCCTCTTCCTTGAACCCGAGCGCGGCGGACGCGATCAGGAACTCCATGACGCCGCGGAAACCGTCGCTGCGCCGCCGCAGGAAGTCGAGCGTCCAGGCCACGGGTGCGCCGTCGCGGTACACGGGCATCCAGCTCGTCGCGCCGTGGACCAGCTCGTCCCCGTCGACGGCGAGCAGCAGGCGCACGTCGGGATCGTCGAGCTCGGCCAATCCGCCGAGGGTGAAACCCATCTCCGGAAGGCCCTTGTCCGCCACCCATTCCTCGGAGATCGCCCGTACCTGCTCACGCAGCACGGCCGGTGCGGACGGGTAGGTCCACCACTGCGCGGTGATGCCGGCCTTACCTGCTTTGTTGAGCGCCGTGCGGACGTCCTGCCACTTCTTGCCCTGGAAGCTCAGGCCAGCCAACGGAACGGACGTCTCCTCGGCCACCTGCAACGCCGACCACCCGAGCGTGTCGGCGGCCGCCTTGACCTCCGGCGTGACGCTGTACAGGCATGCCGTCCAACCCTGGCGGTCGCAGAACGCCGCAAACTCCGGCACGGCGGCCGCGCGGTCGGCGGGACGGCCGAACGGGTCGCCAACGGTCACGGCCACGTTGGCGATCACCCGGTAACTGACCGCCGCGGTGCGGTCGTCGTTGATCCAGTAGTCGTTGCCCGGCCACGTCCCCATGTAGGACAGGGCGGTACCGCCGTCCTCGACCAGGATGCGTCGCGCCTCAGGCGCGCCAGCCGCGACCGCGGCGTGCGGCCGCCGGTAGATCAGGAACAGTCCGACGAGCGCGACGACCCAGAACACCACCCCCGTCCACACGTAGAGGACCTTCGCGGTGCCGCCGTGCGGCACGAACGTGGCCCCGACGAGTTGCAAGTAGGCGGGAGGCAGGAAGCGTTTCGGCCAGCTCGCGACCAGTGAGCCGAACGTCGCTACCGGTGCGAACTGGTCGCGCACTGCATACCCGACGATGAGGTACACCGCACTGACGACGAGGAACACCGCCAGGACCACGGCGGTGAACGTCCGCGCCGACGACGTGCGCATCGGCAGCGGGAACCGTCGCCGCGTCAGCACGAGAACGACCGTCACCGTGACCGGCAGGATCATTGCCGAGATGCCGTACTGCCACACATAGTCCGGGGTGGCCAGCCGCAGCGCGTGGTACGCATCGAGCGTCTGCGCCAGCTGCCAGGCCGAGAGCCCGATGAGCGCGAGATTCGTCGCCACGGCGCCGATCCAGGCGCGCCGCCGGCCACGCCGCAGTCCTTCGGCCAGGACGAGCAGCAGCAGGGCCGGCACCAAGCCCATGAACACGGCCGGCACGATGGGATAGGCGTAGAACGCGGCGGTGGCCCGGCACACGCCACCGCTGACGCCGGTCGCGGGGTCGCACGCGATGCGGACATCCTCTGCGGAGGGTGGCCGCGACACCACCAGCGACCGCAGATCGGACAACGGCCCGTCGTCGTTCTTCGCGAACGCTTCGGCGAACGGCCCGATCGCGGACGTGGCCACGAACAACGCGACGAGCACTCGCGCTTCCGCGTTGCTGGCGAACGAGCGGTGCGCGGAGCGCTCGCGCCGGAACACGATCGCGCCGATGGCGAGCCCGATCATCCCGCCGCAGAACGTGATCACGCCCTGCAGGCCGGCGAGGAACAGCGCCAGGATGGCCAACCCGAAGATCAACACAAGCCGCAGTCGCCGCCGCCACAGGGCGGTGAGTCGATAGCTCAGGGCCAGCGCCACGCCCGCGGCGCCGGTCGTCGGACCGACCGCCCAGATGTGATCCGCGAGCACGCCGAGCCACTGGCTCCCGGCCAGGTCACCGAGCCAGACCACCGCCACGCCGAGCAACGCACCCAGCACCTGGCACCCGACCAGGAGCAGGAACACCCACCGCCGCCCGAGTCGTCGCTCGCCGGGCCGGTGTCCGAGCCCACGCTCGGCCGGCGCCACCGTCACCAGCACGAAGATGGACGACACCACGCAGCTGGCCAGCCCCTGACACCACAGGCCAGCCGTGAGCAGCGTCCAGACCTTCCCGTCGGAGAGCGCCTGCACACCGGTGCCGACGTTGGTCAGCAGGCCCGTGCGGCTGTCCTCGTGAAAGCTCGGCCCGGACGCCAGGCTGCCGGTCGCCGCGCCGACAACCCACAGCACCACGACGTAGCCCACAGCTACGGGCGCCCGACTCAGGCCACCTGCTACCCGACGGACGGTGCGCGCCGTGGCCGTCCACCACGTCGCCACCCGCGGCGTGATCGGCGCGGTGACTTCGGTCGGGTCGTCCGTCTGGAGGCTCACGGGGAATTGGCGATGTTCAGACGCCCGGCCAGGAAGTCGAGGTTCTGCACCAGTCCCGCGCCCCACGCCTGCCAGGTGTGCTCGCCGTCCACGAGCCGGAAGGAACAGTCCAAGCCGGCGCCCTTGGCCACACCGTAGATCTTCTCCTGTTGGGGACGATAGGTCGAGTCGTCACGTCCGACCGTGAACGCCCCGGCCGTTCCCGGAAACTGCTTGGTTTGCAGGAGGTTGACCGGATTCACCGCCGCGAAGGCGGCCTCGTCACCGCCGAACGTCGCGTCCACCGTCTCCCGGTGCGAGCCTAAAGTCGGTTCGTACTGCCCGGAGATGTCGACGAACGTCGGGTAGACGCTCGGCGCGTTCAGGGCCAGCTGCAGCGAGCACGTCCCGCCGTAGGAGTAACCGCCGACGGCCCAGTGCTTGTGGTCCGGGTCGACCTGCAGGGTGGAACTGATCCACTTCGGCACGTCCACGCTGAGGTAGGTCTGCATCTGACCGAGCCGGGAGTTCATGCACAGCGGATTGCCGCTGCCGGTCGCATCGGGCATCACCACGACGGGAGCCAGTCCGCGATGCGTGCTGGCGAAGTTGTCCATCACGGACACGATCTGGCCGCCGCTCACCCAGTCCTCGGGGGAACCGGGCTGGCCCTGCAGCAGCACGAGAACGGGCAGCAACGCACGGGGGGACGCCAGATAGGCCGGCGGCGTGTAGACGTAGGCGCCGCGCGCCTGGAAGCCGGAGACGGCTCCCGGGATCGGCAGGTTGTTCGACAACGCTCCGTGCGCCGGCATGTTGGCGGGCGGCTGCCAGGCGGAGAGCAAATCCTGGCCTGGGTGGGCCGAGACCACCGACGACTTGGCGACGTCCAGCGGCTTGGTCTTGACCAGTCCCAGGGCGTCACGTGTGGTCGGGTAGTAGCGGTAGTAGTCGTTGATCCCGTTGCCGGCCATGGCCACGACGAGGACCAGCAGTCCGATTGACCCTGCGCGCGCCCACCACCCCCAGCCCGCGAACCGGGCAACGGCCAGGCCCACTCCGAACAGGCCGACCGCGATCCAGTACAGGACGGGGTTCGGCAGGTCGTCGGGGAAGGGCCGCCACCATCGGTCGACCCACAGCGCGATGAGCAGGGTGACGCCGACGGCCACCACGACCACGAGCCACACCTGCCACAGCCACCACGACCGCGCCCGGCTGACGACCAGCGCGACCAGCGCGACGACGCCCAGGACGAGCAGCACCACGGGCACCGCGCCGTGCAACAGCGACCAGTCGAGCGGCCCGCTCGCGCCCGTCATGACTGTCCCTCCCGCCGCCGTCGCGCGCCGGAGCGTACGCCGCACCGCGAAGCGCGCGCGAAGAACCCGCCGGTCAGGCCGTCGCGACTACGCCGAGCTCGGCGGGAGTCGCCAGCAGGTCGTTGTTGGGCAGCACCCGCACGGTGTAGCCGAGCGGACCGGTCGAGTCGAGCGGGATGTCGCCCTCGAACCGGCTCGTGCCGTCGGCCGGCCCGACGACGCTGAGTGAGGCGCTGCGGACTTCGGACAAGGTGTCCTCGGCGTCGACCGGTCCGTACGCGGCTTCGACGTCGACGTCGGTCGGCGTGAGCCCGTTGAGAGCGACCTCGGCCCGCAACCGCAGCACGCCTCCCAGTGTGGGGTCGCCTTCGACCTGCGAGTCCACGTGGAGCACCGTCACCCCGGGCCACGCGGCGAGCACGGCGCCGCGCCAGTGCGCGAGCGCGCGGGCCGCCTTGTACTCCTCGGCCGCGAGCCGCCCGGCTGATTCGGCCGCCGGCGCGTACAGCCGTTGGACGTACTCGCGCACCATCCGCGTCGCCAGCACCTTGGGCCCGAGCGAGGTCAGCGTGTGCCGCACCATCTGCACCCATCGCGCGGGGATGCCCGACCCGTCGCGGTCGTAGAACCGTGGCGCCACCTGCTTCTCGATGAGGTCGTAGAGCGCCGACGCCTCGACGTCATCACGGCGGTCCGGGTCGGCCACGCCGTCTGCGGACGGGATGGCCCACCCGTTCTCACCGTCGAACCACTCGTCCCACCAGCCGTCGCGGATCGAGAGGTTCAGTGCGCCGTTCAACGCAGCCTTCATGCCGGACGTCCCGCACGCCTCCAGCGGCCGCAGCGGGTTGTTGAGCCACACGTCGACGCCCCAGTACAGGTGCCGGGCCATGCCGATGTCGTAGTCGGGCAAGAAGGTGATGCGGTGCCGGACGGCGGGATCGTCGGTGAAGCGCACGAGCTGCGCGATGAGCTGCTTGCCTCCGTCGTCGGCCGGGTGGCTCTTGCCCGCCACCACGATCTGCACCGGCCGCTCGGGGTGCAGCAGCAGCGACTTCAGCCGCTCGGGATCACGCAGCATCAGCGTCAGCCGCTTGTACGAGGGGACGCGGCGGGCAAAGCCGATCGTCAGCACGTCGGGGTCGAACGCCGACGACGTCCACCCGAGCTCCGCCTCGGACATGCCGCGGGTCAGCGCCGACGCGCGGATGCGCCGGCGGATGTCGCCGACCAGGCGCTCGCGCAGATCGCGCCGGACGTTCCAGATCTCTTCGTCCCGGACCCGGTCGACCGCGTTCCATCCGCCTCCGGCCTCGATCACGTCGGCACCGACCTCGCGCTCGGCGATCTCGAGGACGTCGCGCGCCATCCAGGTCGGGGCGTGCACGCCGTTGGTGATCGACGTGATGGGCACTTCGGACGCGTCGAAGCCTGGCCACAGTTCGGCAAACATCTCCCGGCTGACCTCGCCGTGCAGACGCGACACCCCGTTGGCCCGCTGCGCCAGGCGAAAGCCCATGTGCGCCATGTTGAACATCGCGGGGTCGTCCTC
>CAXTNQ010000038.1:0-3849 GCA_964245745.1 uncultured Jatrophihabitantaceae bacterium | reverse complement strand
GCCCGGCGACGAGCCCGGAGACGAGGGCGGACCCGACCGCGTCGAGCACCAGGAAGACCGCGAGCCGGGTCCCCGCGAGGCCGGCGAGCAGGAAGAGCGGCACCGAGGGCACCCCGGGCAGCGCCGCCAGGTGCTGCCGTACCAGGTCGCGGGGGAAGCGGTCGATGCCGGCCGGCACCGGCGTGTGCGTCGTGAACACCGTGCCGGCACGCACCGCCTCCAGCGCCTCGTCGAAGCTGAGCCGGTGGGCCTCCACCAGTTCCCGGATGCGTTCCACGCCCAGGAATCCGGCGTGACCCTCGTTGGTGTGGAACACCTCGGGCGCCGGAGCCCCGGTGACGGCGCAGTAGGTGCGAATGGCCCGCACTCCCCCGACACCCAGCAGCAGTTCCTGCTCGAGCCGGTGCTCCTGCCCACCGCCGTAGAGCCGGTCGGTGACCTGGCGGGCCGGCCCGTCGTTGTCCTCGATGTCGCTGTCGAGCAGCAGCAACGGGACACGTCCGACCCGGGCCAGCCAGATCTGCGCGTGCAGCGAGCGGCCGTCGGGCAGGGCGAGCGACACCCGGGCGGGAGCGCCACCGTCGAGGACGAGCTTCAGCGGCAGGCCCTGGGGATCGAGGGACGGGTAGCGCTCCAGCTGCCAGCCGTCGCGCGACAGTGACTGACTGAAGTAGCCGGCCCGATAGAGCAGGCCGACACCGATAATCGGTACCCCGAGGTCACTTGCCGCCTTGAGGTGATCTCCGGCCAGGATGCCGAGGCCGCCGGAGTACTGCGGTAGGACTTCGGCGATCCCGAATTCCGGTGAGAAGTACGCGATCTGGGACGGAAGGGCGTTCGTCCCGTTGGCCGACGACTGCTGCTGGTACCACCGCGGCTGCTCGAGGTACTCGTCCAGATCGTCGGACACATCGGCCAACCGGCGCAGGAAGCGACGGTCGCGAGCGAGGGCGGCGAGCCGGTCCGCGCCGACCTCGCCGAGCATCTTGCCGGGGTCGCCGTGGCAACTGCGCCACAACTCAGGGTCGACCGATTCGAGCAGATCGAGCGAATCCGGGTGCCAGGACCAGCGCAGGTTGTTGACGATGGTGCCCAGCTTGACCAATTCGGGGGGAAACGCCGCGCGCACGGTCAGTCGTCGTAAAGCCTTCACCCGCGCAGGGTACTTGAGCGCGGTGCTCGTCGAACGCGGGCCGGAAAGGCTTACTGGGCCCGCTAGCGGGGGGTGCCACAGGGTCGGTGCGGGGCGACCCGACCGGTAATCTCCACCACGTGATCGGACGACTGGGACTTCGTGCCGTCAGCCCCGTGATCAGCTCGGGTGAGTACTCCGCCCGCGCCGTCGTCGGCGAACGGATACCGATCGGCGCCACCGTGTTCCGCGAGGGCCACGACGCGGTGGCGTGCAACGTCTCGGTTCGATCGCCCGACGGCAGCAAGCAGCCGTTCGTGCGCATGACACCTGGCGCGCCCGGCACCGACCGGTGGCACGCCCACCTCGTCCCGGACCGCGAGGGGCTGTGGACGTACGCGGTCGAGGCCTGGAGCGACCCGTTCGCCACCTGGCACCACGCGGTAACCGTCAAGATCGAGGCCGGTCAGGGCGCCGAGGACCTGGCCAACGACCTCGAGAACGGGGCTCGGCTGTTCGACCGGCTGGCGAAGACCCTGCCCAAGTCGGAGCGTCCCCGCGCCCTCGCCGCCGCCGTTTCGCTGCGCGACACCGGGCTGGACGTCGCGCACCGGGTCGCGGCCGCCTTGAGCCGGTCGATCGTGGCACTGGTCCGCGAGAACCCGGTGCGCGAGCTCGTCACGCGCTCGCCCAGGTACGAGATCTGGGTCGACCGCCCACGAGCGCTCTACGGGTCGTGGTACGAGTTCTTCCCGCGCTCCATCGGCGCTCAGCTGGCCGACGACCCGCAGGCGCCGGCGCGACCCGTCCGCCACGGCACGCTCAAGGACGCGACCGAGCACCTCGACTACGCCGCGGCCATGGGCTTCGACGTGGTCTACCTTCCGCCGATCCATCCGATCGGCGAGGTCAATCGCAAAGGCCCCAACAACACGTTGGTCGCCGCGGCGTGGGACGTCGGCTCGCCGTGGGCGATCGGGTCGCGCGACGGCGGACACGACACTGTCCACCCCCAGCTGGGCAGCGTGTCCGACCTCAGGGCGCTGGTCAAACGCGCGCGCGAGCTCGGCCTGGAAGTGGCGCTGGATTACGCGCTGCAGGCTGCACCGGACCATCCCTGGGTGAGCAGCCACCCCGAGTGGTTCACCACCAAGCCCGATGGCACGATCGCCTACGCCGAGAACCCACCGAAGAAGTACCAGGACATCTACCCGCTCAACTTCGACAACGACCCCAAGGGCCTGTACGCGGAGTGCCTGCGCGTCCTGCAGGTGTGGATCGACGCCGGCGTCAAGATCTTCCGCGTCGACAATCCACACACCAAGCCGCTGAACTTCTGGCAGTGGTTGATCGCCACCGTGAAGCGCAAGCACCCGGACGTGCTGTTCCTCGCCGAGGCGTTCACCCGCCCGGCCATGATGCACGAGCTCGCGCGCATCGGATTCACCCAGAGCTATACGTACTTCACCTGGCGCAACACCAAGCAGGAACTCGAGACGTACGCGACCGAGCTGGTCGCGGCCGCCGACTACATGCGACCGAACTTCTTCGTCAACACCCCGGACATCCTCAACGAGTACCTGCAGCACGGTGGCCCGGGCAGCTTCCGCATCCGGGCCGTGCTCGCGTCCATGTTGTCGCCGACCTGGGGCGTCTATTCCGGATACGAGCTGTTCGAGCACCTGCCCATGCGTCCCGGCAGCGAGGAGTACCTGGACTCGGAGAAGTACCAGCTGCGGCCGCGGGACTTCGCGTCGGCCGAAGCCGAAGAACGGTCGCTCGCTCCGCTACTGACCCGCCTGAACGCGATCCGCAAGGCGCACCCGGCGCTGCACCAGCTGCGCAACTTGCGCTTCCACTGGGTCGACAACGACGCGATCATGGCGTTCAGCAAGCGTGATGAGGAAACCGGTGACACCGTCCTCGTGCTGTGCTCGACCGATCCGCACAACGTCCGCGAGGGTTGGACGTCGCTCGACCTGCCGACTCTCGGCGTGCGGTGGAACGACCGCTTCGTCGCGTCGGACGATCTGACCGGAGCTGAGTACGACTGGGGCCAGTACAACTACGTGCGCCTCGATCCTCACCTGATGCCGGCGCACATCTTCACCGTACGTCCGGCCCGCTGGTAGTCCTGTGCACCACTCGCCGTTACTGCGACAGAAGGGACACCGTGACCTCGCTGCTGACGAGTCGGCCCGACCCGGACTGGTTCAAGCGCGCCGTCTTCTACGAGGTCCTCGTACGCGGCTTCAGCGACTCCAACGGTGACGGAACGGGCGACCTGATGGGGTTGACCGACCGGCTCGACTACCTGGCCTGGTTGGGCGTCGACTGTCTGTGGCTACCGCCCTTCTACCCTTCGCCGTTGCGCGACGGCGGCTATGACGTCAGCAACTTCACCGACGTACTGCCGGAATTCGGCAGCATCGGTGACTTCGAGAAGCTGCTGAACGAGGCGCACGACCGCGGCATTCGCGTGATCATCGACATCGTCATGAACCACACGTCCGACCAGCACCCGTGGTTCCAGGCATCGCGCACGGACCCGAACGGGCCCTTCGGCGACTTTTACGTGTGGAGCGACGACGACACCCGCTGGCCCGAGGCGCGCATCATCTTCGTCGACACCGAGCCGTCGAACTGGACCTTCGACCCGGTGCGCAAGCAGTACTTCTGGCACCGCTTCTTCAGTCACCAGCCCGACCTGAACTTCG
>CAXTNQ010000037.1:13994-18864 GCA_964245745.1 uncultured Jatrophihabitantaceae bacterium | reverse complement strand
GGGACCGGCCCATGTTGCAGGATCCGCGGCGCCTGGCGGACTCGGCGGCTTCGCTGGCTGGGCGGGCGGCGGAGCGGGCGGCTTGGCCGGCGGAGCTCGCGGGGCGCCTGGCGGACTCGGCGGCGCGGCAACGGTGTCGTCGGCGCTGACCACCGCGCTGCAAGCCGACGCGTCCGCCTACACCTGGGTGGCGGCGACGACCGGTGACAACGAGGCGGCGTCGCTGCAGCTGGCGAGCGGTCACGCGGTCATGGCCCTCGGCGGCTACAACGGCACCGACCCGTCGATCACTCTGGCGCAGTTCGAGCGGCTCGTCGCGCAGCACAAGGTGCACTACTACGTAGCCAACGGCAGCGGCTTCATCGGATCGACGAGCGCGCAGAGCTCGACGGCGTACGCGATCCAGCAGTGGGTGGCTTCGACGTTCACCGCGCAGACCGTCGGCGGGACGACGGTGTACGACCTCACGTCCTGACGTGTGGCAGGGCGAGTCCAGTGGCCGCGGTCAGTTCAGGCCGGCGTAGGAGTGCAACCCGGAGATGACAATGTTGACGACGAAGAAGTTGAACGTCATCGCGCCGAAGCCGGCCAGGTTGATCCAGGCGGCGGCGCGGCCCTTCCAGCCGGCAGTGGCGCGGGCGTGCAGGTAAGCCGCGTAGACCACCCAGGTGATGAACGCCCAGGTCTCCTTGGGGTCCCAGCCCCAGTAGCGTCCCCACGCTGCTTCGGCCCAGATCGCCCCGGCGATGACGCCGAAGGTGTAGATCGGGAACGCGAAGGCGACCGTGCGGTAGGCGACCTTGTCCAGGGTCGCGGGCGCCGGCAGGCGGGCGCCGACCGACACCGGAAAGCGGACCGGTGCGCCGGCGGCCGTCCGCGCGTCGTAGCGCTGACGCAGCAGGAACAGCACGGTGATCACCGCGCTCGTCATGAGGATGCCCTCGGAGCTGGCCGCCGCGGAGACGTGAATGGCCAGCCAGTACGACTGCAGCGCCGGCACGAGTGGCTCGGCCTTGGCGTACAGCACCGTCCCGGCCAGGAACATCACCAGCAACACCGGCAGCATGACGAACAGGCCGAGGTAGCGGATCTGGGGCGAACGCCACAGCGAGATCAAGAAGGCGACGACCGCGATCAGCCCGACGACCGCGGAGAACTCGTACATGTTGCCCCACGGCACCCGGCCGACGGCCACACCCCTTAAGGCCACCGAGCCGAGATGCAGCAGCGCGCCGAACACCGTGAGCGCCACGGCGACCCGCCCACAGCGGTCGGCCACCGAACGGCGGGCGTCGAGGCCGGGTGGGCTGGGTTCGTGGCTGGTCACCGGTGGCCCCCCGGCCCCGATGAGCACGCGGTCGGCCGCGGCCGGAGTGGTCGCCGCCACCCGTCCGTGCCGCCCGAAGGCGTACTCGGCGGTATAGCCGGCCATGGCCAACGCGTAGACCGCGATCGCTGTGGTGAACAACCCGTCGGACAGGTGAGCGAGGCCGGTATTGACCGCCACGGTCACTTCCTTCCCACGCTCACGGCCGGAGCAGGCTCAGCGGCGACGTCACCCGGTGACGGGGCGGCGGATCGCAGCCGGTCGAGCAAGGCCTCGAACTCGGTCGTGAAGTTGCCCGAGTCGCTGCGCGCCAGACCACCTACCGAGACCACGGTAGGCGAGTCGGCCGCGTCCGGCGAGGGCGGGGTGATCCGCAGCCAGACCCGGCGCCGCCGCACCGACAACGACCCGATGAGCCCGATGACCAGGGCCACTGCCGCCGCCAGCAACCAGCCCTGCGCGGGGTCGTGCGACACCTGCAGGCTGGCCCACGGCCGCCATCCGGTGAACGTCACACTCACGCCGCCCGGGAAGGTCTGCGTCTCGCCGACGCGCAGGGTGGCCGTCCCGATGCGGTTCAGCTTGGACTTGTCGGCCAGCGCGTACACCGACTGCGGCGTCCCCGTCGGGTTGATCGTCCCGGTGTAGACGAAGATCCCGAGTACCGGGTCGTTCACGACCGGGGACGCCGACGTAATGACACCGCCGCCCGCGTCCTGGGGCGACGGCGCGAAGAAGCCCTCGATGCCCAGGTCCTGGTTGGCGAACTGCTTGCCGCTCTCCTTGAACGCGCCCTCTGAGAGCAGCGTCGTCTGATCGGTCGGCAGGAAGGCCGCACCATCGGTGCGTACCGAGCCGTCGGGCATCCGCACCGTGATCTGCGGCGTGAAACCGTGCCCGATCAGATAGACCCGGTCGCCCTGCACCCGCAGTGGATGGTTCACGGTGATCGTCCGACGCTCGCCCACGGCGTCCACGTTCGGCGCGTAGGTGACGTCGGCGCGAAACTGCGACGGCTCCCCGTCCGACAGGTAGGTGGCGGTGAACCGGTCGAGGTCGAGTGAGAACGCAGGCGGCGAGATCGTGCCGTCGGCGGCCAGCCGACCCAACCGGGTCGAGTCGGGGAACACGCCGTTGACGAAGCCCGAGCCTTCGGTGATCAGGTAGTTGCTCTGGTAGCTGAACAGCTTGCCGACCGCGATCAGGGTGAGCGCGAGCAGCAGCGCCACGTGGAAGATCAGGTTGCCGGTCTCGCGGCTGTAGCCCTTCTCGGCGCTGAGCGCCACCGCGCCGGACGTTTCGTCGCGCCGCACCACCCGCCACCGCCGGCCCAGTACGGCGCGCGCCGTGGCCCCGGCCTCGTCGGCCGACTGCTCGGTGGCGTACGAGCCGGATTCCGGCAACCGGTCCAGATGCCGCGGTGCGGGCAACGGCTTGGTGCGCAGCGCCCGGGCGTGGACGGCGATACGCGGCACCAAACAGCCGATCAGCGAGACGAACAGCAGCAGGTAGATGGCCGCAAACCACACCGACCCGAAGACGTCGAACATGCCGAGGTGGTCGAGGAAACGTCCCCAGCCTCCGTGCGACGCGAGGTAGGCGTCGACCTTGGACGGGTTGAGCGGGCGCTGCGGCAGGAGCGAGCCCGGCACGGCGGCGATCGCGAGCAGGAACAGCAGCACGAGCGCCGTGCGCATACTGATCAACCGCCGCCACGCCCGGCGCACCGTCCTGGTCACGGGCAGCGTCACAAGTCCGCCCCGACGCCGGTGCTGCCGAGGTGACCACTCAGCCAGTCCGTCCAGTGGTCCCAGGTGCCGGTGACGAGCAGCGCACCGATGATCACGAGCAGCGCCCCGCCAACGCGGCTCACCCCGCGGCGGTGCCGCCGCACGAAGCCGAGGGCGCCAGTCACCCATCCGACGCCCAGGGCGACGAGCACGAAGGGGATGCCCAACCCCAGGCAGTAACAAGCCATCAGGAACGCGCCGCGGGCCGCCGTCCCCTCGGTGAACGCCATGGAGTACACGGCGCTGAAGGTCGGCGTCAGGCACGGCCCCCACGCCAGCCCGAAGGCAATCCCGAGCAGCGGCGCACCAGCCAGACCTGGCGCCGGCACGCGGTGTACGCGCCACTCCCTTTGTAGAACCGGGATCCAGCCGAGGAACACCAACCCCATGCCGATCGTGATCACGCCCATGACCCGCTCGATGGCCAGCCGATGGTCACGAATGGCCGCGCCCAGGCTGCCGAACAGCACGCCCTCGGCCACGAAGATCACCGTGAAGCCGAGCACGAACAGCACGGCGCCGACCACCATGCGCGCCCGTCCCGTCCGCGCCTCGCCGGACAGCCCGGCGACGTAGGACAGGTAACCGGGGACGAGCGGCAGCACGCACGGCGACAGGAAGCCGACCAGGCCGACCAGCGCAGCCACCCCGGCGGCGACGAGCAACGGTCCGCCCGTGACGGTGTCGGTGAAACCGGTTGCCGCACTGACCATCATTCGGTCGCCAAACGGTCGAGCGCCGGTTGCAGATCCGCCGGCAGCTGCGCGCCGAGGTAGACCCCGGCGATGCGCTGCTGCTTGTCGAGCAGGACGGTGACGGGCAGGGACGTCGCGGGGACGTTGCCGAGCTGCGCCGCCGCTTTGGCCTTCTCGTCGTAGACCACGGGGAATCCGACATTGCTGTCGGTCACGAAAGCTTGCCCAGCGCTGCGCGAGGTGTCCTTCGCGTCCACCCCGACGAACTGGACGCCGCGCGGCTGCACCTCACGGGCGAGGGCGGCGAAGTTGGGTAGCTCGGTCTGGCACGGTGCGCACCAGGACGCAAAGAAGTTCACGACGACGACCTTGCCGGTGTAGGCGTTGAGCGCGAACGCCGAACCGTCGAGCTGAGTGCCCGTGACCCGCCCGGCCGCCTTGCGGTCCGCGGGCTGGATGACCTGGCCCTTCTGCTGTCCGCTGACGAACCGGAACTGGCCGCCGGCGTTCTGGTCGACGGCGTCCTTTCCAGTGCACGCCGCCAGGACCAGGCACGCGGCGACAGCGACCAACGAAGCACGGATCATGGCCCGTCCAGTGTGCAAGACGCGGCTGTGGACGCATCGCTCAGGCGGCGTACTCCACCACGCAGAACTCGTTGCCCTCCGGGTCGGCGAGCACGACGACCGTGCCCTCGTCGTACTCGTACCGCTCGCCCAGGTCGCGTCCCCCGAGCCGCAGGACCTCGGCGGTGGCGGCGGTGACGTCGTCGACGACCAGATCGATGTGGACGCGGTTCTTTCCCGGCTTCGGTTCGGGGACGGGTTGGAACGTCAGCGCGAGACCGTCCGGCGTCAACGGGCCGATCCGTCCCCAGCCGGGTAGCGGCTCGCTCACAGGCGCGTTGTCGAACAGCGCCGACCAGAAGGCGGTCACCCGAGACACCTGCTGGCAATCGACCGTGATGGCCGCCAGCACAAAGCCGCGAGCCAACTCGTTCACGCCTGGACCACGTCGGCGGCCGGCACATCGTGCAGGCGGCGGTCGGTGGTCACGAG
>CAXTNQ010000037.1:13124-13984 GCA_964245745.1 uncultured Jatrophihabitantaceae bacterium | reverse complement strand
CATCGGGTGGTCGTCCACGACGACGACGCGCAGTTTGTCAGTGGCGGTGAGCATCGGCGGGTTGGACTTCCGAAAGGCGTCCGGCGTGCATCCTCGCCTCCGGCGCGCCCGCGCCCGCCGCGCATCGTGCAGGCGACGGTCGGTGGTCACGAGCCGCCACCGGTGTTTCGCGGCCAGCTCGACGTAGAGCCCATCGGCCAACCGCAGCCGATCTCGACGAGCCCAGGCACCGCGCGCGAGATCGTTCAGTGGATGCCGGGTGATGGGGGGCGCCGTCAGGGCGTCGAGCTTCGCTTCGACGTCGGCCACATCCGGGTCACCGGCCCGGTGCAACTGCCCGAGCGCGGAGAGCACCTCGGCGTCGAGGTGTGCGGGCGCGTGCAGCACTTGTCCGCCGATCCGCCGCCGAACCGCGACGCCGACTTCGTTGCCGTGACCGCCGAGAGGTTGAGGCCGGCGCCCTTGGCCTGGGCAGCCAGGTCGTCGGGCAGGTACACGTTCAACCGCGCCACGACACACGATATACACACCCAAGGACAGCCTGCGCGGCGATACGGATCACGCGCCGGGGACGGCTCCTGCGGGCGTTGCACCGGCGGGCTCGGCGTAGCCGACCCGTACGACCACGTCCTCGACGAAGGTCAACGACGTCACCGAGCCGAGCGCGCACTGCCGATTTCGGGGGTCGTGCGCGAGCCGCTTGCCCTCGACCATGCGCCGCACGGCCACGATCGGCAGCTGATGGGTGACGCACACGGCCTCCCGCCCGCCCGCGCGATCACGAGCCGCGAGCGCAGCCGCCAGGACGCGGGCGGCGATGTCCACGTCGTCCTCGAGGACGAAGCCGAGCTTGGCGATGA
>CAXTNQ010000037.1:8919-13114 GCA_964245745.1 uncultured Jatrophihabitantaceae bacterium | reverse complement strand
TCGGCGGGCTGCCGGGCCCGCTCGAGCGGCGAGGACACCAGATAGCCGACGTCCCGGCCGGCGAACCAGTCGGCCGTCGCCTCGGCCTGATCGACTCCGTGGTCGGAGAGGTGGTACCCCGGCAGCCGCCCGTAGAGCACCCGGTCTGGGTTGTGCACTTCACCGTGCCGGACCAGGTGAACGATGGTCACTATTCGCTCCGCCAGCGTCGCTCGGTGCTCACTACTCGCTCCGCCAGCGTCGCTCGGTGCTCACGGCTCCGCCGCAGCGGCCGCCGTGGCGGCCGCGGGCAGGGCGTCCGCGATGCGTCCGATGGCCGCGTCGTCATGAGCGGCCGTTACGAACCACGCCTCGAAGGCACTGGGCGGCAGGTACACGCCGGCGTCGAGCATGGCGTGGAAGAACGGCCGGTAGCGGAAGGTCTCCGCCGCCTGCGCCCCGGCGAAGTCGACGACCGGCGTCGGACTGAAGAACACCGAGAACAGGTTGCCGGCGTACTGGACCTGATGCGCGACACCGGCCGCGTCCAGCGCGTCGTCGGCGAGGGCCCCGACCGTACGGGCCACGGCGTCGAGTCGCTCGTAGACGTCCGACGTGCAGTTGCGCAACGTGGCGAGGCCCGCGGCCACCGCGACGGGATTACCGCTCAACGTCCCGGCCTGGTACACCGGCCCGGCCGGCGCGAGGTGGGCCATGACGTCGGCGCGTCCGCCGAAGGCCGCGGCGGGCAGCCCGCCACCCATGACCTTGCCGAAAGTGAACAGGTCGGCGTCGACCGGCTGCAGCCCATACCACCCGGCCGGCGACACCCGAAAGCCGGTCATCACCTCGTCCATCACCAGCAGGGCGCCGGACCGACGGGTGATCTCGCGCAGGCCGGCGTTGAAGCCGTCGACCGGCGCGATCGCTCCCATGTTGCCGGCGGCGGCTTCGGTGATCACGCAGGCGATGTCCGAGCCATGCGCAACGAACGCCTCCTCGACGGAGGCGAGGTCGTTGTAGGGCAGGACGATCGTCTCGGCGGTCTGGGTGCCGGTGACGCCCGGGGTGTCCGGCAACCCGAAGGTCGCCACTCCGGATCCGGCCGCGGCCAGCAGGGCGTCGACGTGGCCGTGGTAGCAGCCGGCGAACTTGACCACCCGGTGACGCCCGGTCACACCGCGGGCCAGGCGGATCGCGCTCATCGTGGCCTCGGTGCCGGAGTTGACCAGGCGGACCTGCTCGACGGGCGCGACCCGGTTCACGAGCTCGACCGCGAGCTCCACCTCGCCGCGCGTCGGCGTGCCGAAGGTCAGGCCCTGGGTAGCCGCCGTCCGGACCGCCTCGACGACCGCGGGGTGGGCGTGACCGAGGACCAGTGGCCCCCACGACGCGACGCAGTCCACGTACTCGCGACCGTCTGCGTCGGTGACGTACGCACCGCGTCCGCTGACCATGAACCGAGGCGTGCCGCCCACCGCGCGGAAGGCCCGTACCGGCGAGTTGACGCCGCCCGGGATGACGCGTTGCGCCCGCGCGAACAGCTCAGCCGAGACGGGGGCGTCGGTCACCCGTCCAGTATCCCGACGCGGCGCGCGCCGCGTTCAGAGCAGCGCGGCAGCGTCCGCTGCCCAGTAGGTGAGGATGATCGACGCGCCGGCGCGGCGGATCGCGGTGAGGGTCTCGACGATCGTCCGATCGCGGTCCAACCAGCCGTTGCGTGCGGCCGCCTCCACCATCGCGTACTCGCCGCTGACCTGATACGCAGCGACCGGAACCGGCGAGGCTTCGGCCACGGTGTGCAGCACGTCGAGGTAAGGCAGCGCTGGTTTGACCATGACCAGGTCGGCGCCCTCGGCGACGTCGAGCGCCGTTTCGGTCAGCGCCTCGCGGACGGTCCGGGCCGGATCCTGCTGGTAGGTCAGCCGGTCGCCGGTCAGCGACGAATCGACGGCCTCGCGGAACGGGCCGAAGAACGCCGACGCGTACTTCGCGGCGTAGGCGAGAATCCCCGTATCTGACAGGCCGTTCTCGTCGAGCGCCTGCCGGACGCGGCCCACCTGGCCGTCCATCATGCCGCTGGTGCCGACCAGGTGTGCGCCCGCCCGAGCCTGAGCGACGCCCATCGCGGCGTACCGCTCGAGTGTGGCGTCGTTGTCGACATGCCCGCGTTCGTCGAGCACGCCGCAGTGGCCGTGGTCGGTGAACTCGTCGAGACATAGGTCGGCCATCAATACGGTCGCTTCGCCGAACTCCGCGGACAGCCGGCGCAAGGCGACGTTGAGGACGCCGTCGGGGTCGTCGGCTCCCGCCCCCCGGGCATCCTTGTTCGCCGGCACGCCGAAGAGCATCAACCCTCCGACGCCGGCTTCCACGGCCTCGTGCGCCGCCTTGACCAACGAGTCCTGGCTGTGCTGAACGACACCCGGCATGGAGCCGATCGGCGTCGGCTCGTCCAGCCCTTCGCGCACGAACATCGGCAGCACGAGGTCCGCCGGCCGCACCGTCACCTCGCGGGCGAGCCGTCGCAGCGCGGCCGAGGCGCGCAGCCGGCGCGGGCGCGTCGTCGGAAAGCCCGGCAACGCCGGTAGTTCGTTCACCACGGTCACGCTACGCGGCGGGTGGTACGCGGTCGACGCCGTGATGGACGGCCTCGACGTTGTGCCCGTCCGGGTCGCGCAGGAAGACGCCGTAGTACCCGGGGTGGTAGATCGGCCACTCCTGCGGCGGATGCAGCACCTCGACGCCAGCCGTCGTCGCCGCATCGTGCACCGCGTCGACAGCCTCCCGGCTGGACGCGCTGAAGCCCACGTGCAACTCACGGTCGTCGGGCCGCAGTGCGGGACTGAGCCAGAACTTGGGGACGCCGTCGGGGCCGGCCAGGCCGACGACGACGCCGTCCTCGAACGGGAAGCGGGCGACTTCGTGCACCCCGATCGGCGCGAACGTGCGGGTGTAGAACGCCGCCGACGCATCGACGTCGGCGACCTGTATACCCAGGTGATCCAGCATGTCCGCAGACGCTAGCCTGCACCGCCGACACGTCGGGCAGCTCCGTCGCTGCGGCAACGGCGCGTGCCACACTCCGGCCGTCGACCGGAGGGAAGTGACGTGGTCGGATCCGGCGGGATCAGCCGTCGCGGCCTTCTGGTGGCCGCCGGCGCTCTCGGGCTGGCCGCCTGCACCCCTCGCGTCCCCGGAGCGGGTCCCGCTTCGCGGATCACCAGTGCGGCGCCGGCAACGATCGACAACCTCCTGACCGACACACCCACGGCCGACGTCCCCACGACCGGCAACCGCACCCCGGAACCGGGCCGCGTGCCCGTCGACCCCGCTTCGGTCCAGGCGAACGAGCTCGGCGTGGTTCCGGTGATGATGTACCACCGCATCACCACGAACGTCACCGGACCGTACGACACCAGCCCCGCCGACTTCCGCGCCGGACTGCAACGGATGTTCGCGGCGGGTTTTCGCCCGGTCCGGACGATCGATCTGGCGCGCGGGACCCTGGACGTCGCCGCCGGCCGCACCCCGGTCGTGCTCACCTTCGACGACGGTTACCCCGATCAGTTCCGGCTGCAGCCGGACGGCACCGTCGACCCCACGTGCGGGGTGGGCATCCTGCTCGAGGTGTGCCGGCAGTTTCCGGACTGCCCGCCCGCCGGTTCGTTCAACGTCAACCGCAATCCCTTCGGACTGGCCGATCCCGCCGCACGATCAGCCGGCCTGCGACGGCTGCACGAGCTCGGCTTCGAGATCGCCAACCACACCTTCGGGCACGACAACCTCAGCCGTCTGTCCGCGGACGGCATCCAGCGCGACTTCGTGGAGGTCCAGCGCATGGTCGTCGAGGCCGTGCCCGGAGTCGGAGTACGGACGATGGCGCTGCCGTTCGGCGTCCTGCCGGCGCAGTCCGGACTGGTACGTGCCGGCGCTTGGGACGGTGACCACTACGTCAACGAGGCGACCCTCCTGGTCGGCGCCAATCCCAGCCCGTCACCGTTCGACGTGGCCTTCGACCCGAACCGCGTGCCGCGCATCCGGTCGACCTCGTGGCGGGGCGGGCGGCTGCCGATGACCGCGACCTACTGGCTGGACTACCTCGCCGCTCACCCCCGCGCGCGCTACATCAGCTCCGGCAACCCGGCAACGATCACCTTCCCTAAGGCGTGGCCCGGCCGGCTTGCCGCCCAGTTCGCATCGCGCGCAAAGACGT
>CAXTNQ010000037.1:6175-8909 GCA_964245745.1 uncultured Jatrophihabitantaceae bacterium | reverse complement strand
TCAATCGCAGCAGTGATCAATACCAGTAGCGTCGGCCGCCGATCTCACGACCGGCCACGCCGAGCAACGCCAACACGGCGCCGACGACCAGCAGGATGACGCCGATCGTCCACAAGACAGGGATGCCGGCCAGCAGCCCGATCAGCAAGAGGATCAGACCCAGCACGATCACGAGGGACACTCCTTTGCCCTGCGACCCACCGGAGGTGGGGGGTCGTCGGCAGAGCTACTACCCTGCCCCGCTGCCCACCAAACGACGCGGTACGTCAGCGGTCAGCGCGCGGCGCGCGTCCTGGAGCCCTTCTTGCTCGTGGTCGCCGGCTTCTCCGGCTCGCCGGCCGCTCGCGCGGTGGCGTACTCGGCCAACGCGTCCACCAACGCCGGAACGGTCGCCTGGTCGGGCTGCACGTCGACCCGCAGACCGAACTCGCGCGCGGTGGCGGCCGTCTGCGGCCCGATGACCGCCACCACGGTCCGCGGGTGCGGCTTGCCGGCGATACCCACCAGGTTGCGGACCGTCGATGACGATGTGAAGCACACCGCCTGGAAGCCGCCGGTCTTGATCGCGTCGCGGATGTCGGCCGGCGGCGGCGCGGCACGCACCGTCCGGTAGGCGGTGACGTCGTCGATCTCCCAGCCGCGCTCGCGCAGCCCGGCGGCCAGGGTCTCGGTGGCGATGTCGGCGCGCGGCAGGAAGACGCGGTCGATGGGGTCGAGGACGTCGTCGTAGGGCGGGAATTCAACCAGCAGCCCCTCCGAGGACTGCTCGTCGGACGGGACGAGCTCGGGCGTGATGCCGAAGGCGCGAACGGCGTCGGCCGTCGAGTCCCCCACGCACGCGATCTTGACGCCGGCGAAGGCGCGCGCGTCCAGACCGAACTCCTCGAACTTCTCGCGGACCGCGCGGACCGCGTTCGTCGAGGTGAACACGATCCACTCGTAGCGCCCGGTCACCAAGCCCTTGATGGCGCGTTCCATCTGCGTCGGCGTACGAGGCGGCTCGACGGCGATCGTGGGCACCTCCGCGGCGACCGCGCCGTAGCGGCGCAACCGCTCGCTCATCGCGGCCGCCTGGTCCCTGGTCCGTGGGACGAGCACCCGCCACCCGTAAAGCGGGCGCGACTCCCACCAGGCCAGGCGTTCCCGCTGCGCGGCCGCTTTGCCGAGCGCGACCACGAGCTGGCCCGAAAGGCCAGTACCGGCCAGTTCGAGCTCGCCGAGCGTTCCGGCCACGGTCTGCTGGGCGGCCCCCGTGCCGTCCGAGGTCACGGTCAGCGGGGTGTCCGGCTTGAGGCCGGCCGAGATCAACTGCTCGCCCACCCGAGCCAGCTCGCCGGCCGGGACGGTCAGCACCAGCATGCCGGCGTTGGGCAGCGCGTCGAAGTCGACAGACGTTGCCGAGGAGATCGTCGCTTCGGTGTGCACCGGTCCGACCGGGACGCCGGCGTAGCTCGCCGTCCCCGCGCCCACGCTGATGCCGGGCACGATCTCGAAGGGCACGACCGTGCGGGCCACGGCCAGCACCTCCTTGACGACCGCCTCGTCCGCGAACACGTCACCGGGAACCAGGCGTACGACGGACGAACCCGCCCGCGCTTCGGTGAGCAACATGCGGGCGGTATCGGCCGGTGTCGCGTCCGGCGTCCGACGTTCGCCGGTGAACGTCGACGCCACGGCCGGCGCCACGGCGGGACTGATGACGGCCAGGTCGGACGCGCGCAGCACGTCCGCGGCTCTCGTCGTCAGCAGGCCCGGGTCGCCCGGGCCGGCGCCCACGAACGCGATACGACCGGTGGCCTTACGGGCTCGGGTCATGCGGAACTTCCCATCATCTTCTCGGCACCGTTGTCGATGAGGTCGGCGGCCAGCCGCCGGCCGATGCCTTCGGCATCGCGGGCCGGCCCGGTGGCCGACAGCCGGACGGCATCGCTGCCGTCGGCGGCGGTCACCGACGCCCGCAGGAACACTTCGAGCGACCCGTCCGCATCCTCGGCGATTTCGGCCAGGGCGCCGATGGGCGCGGAGCAGCCGGCTTCGAGGGCGGCGAGGACGGCGCGTTCGGCGGCCACGCACGCTGCGGTGTCGGCGTCGTGCGCGCGCCGGACGAGGTCGAACGCGGGGTCGTCCCCGGTCCGGACCTCCACGGCGAGCGCGCCCTGCGCCGGCGCGGGCAGCAGCTGGATCGGATCGAGGATCTCGGTCACCGTGTCGTCTCGGCCGAGCCGCCGCAGCCCGGCGAGGGCCAGGACGACGGCGTCCACCTGGGTGCCCACCAGTCCGAGCCGGGTATCGACGTTGCCGCGGACGGGCACCACCTGCAGGCCGAGGCCGAGTGCGTACAGCTGCGCGGCGCGCCGCGGTGAACCGGTCCCGATGCGGGAGCCCGCCGGCAGCTCGCCGAGCGTCAGCCCGTCGCGCGCGACCAGAGCGTCGCGCGGGTCGGCGCGAAGCGGCACGGCGGCGAGTGCCACGCCGTCCGGGGTGGCGATCGGCAGATCCTTGTACGAATGCACCGCGGCGTCGATCTCGCCGGCCAGTAGGGCGTCGCGCAGCGCCGACACGAAGACGCCGGTACCGCCGAGCTGCGCGACGGACGCCTCCGACCGGTCGCCGTCGGTGGTGATCGGGACAACCTCGACCGGCAGCCCCAATGCTTGCACCACGAGCTCGGTCTGCCGCCGCGCCAGCGCGCTGCGCCGGGTAATGGTGTCCTGTTCCTCATGGTTTTCCATTG
>CAXTNQ010000037.1:3207-6165 GCA_964245745.1 uncultured Jatrophihabitantaceae bacterium | reverse complement strand
GTCCTGCACCCGGCGGTTCGCGCGCAGCTCGGCGACCGACCCGACGGCTGCCGGGTCGAGGTCGAACAGCTCGCGCAGCGCCCGCGCGTACCGGTCCCCGTCGGGTGTGCTGGCCAGCTCCTTGACCCGGACGGTCGGGGCGTGCAAGACCTTCTCCACCACCCGGCGCACGGTGTCGGCCACCTCGGCGCGGCTGACCTCGTCCAGGGCGGGCAGTCGAGCGTCCAGCCGGGCCAGCTCGACATCGATCATCTCGTTGGCCCGGGACCGCAGCGCGGTCACCGTCGGCGCGACCGACAGCCGTTGCTGGGCGGACAGGTAGTCGGCCAGCTCGTCCGCGACGATCCGGGCGGCGTCGGCCAGATCTGCGTCGGCGACCGTCGCGCCGTCCGCGCGCAACGCGTCGAGATCCAGGTAGGTGACGCCCGGCAGGTCGGCTACCGCGCGGTCGACGTCCCGCGGCAGGGCGAGGTCGAGCACGACGAGGGGACGGCCCCCGCGTGGGCCGAACGCGGTGTCACCGAGGACCAGTCCGGTCGCGCCGGTGGAGCTCACCACGACGTCCGCGTCGACGATCTCGGTGGTCACGTCGGCCAGGGCGACCGCCCGGCCGTGCAAGGTGGTGGCCAGCCGGTCGGCGCGCTCGCGGGTCCGGTTGGCGACGACGATGTCGTCGACCCCGCGTCGGCGCAGGGCCGCGCCGGCCAGCGCGCCCATCGAGCCGGCGCCGACGACCAGGACGCGGCGGCCGGCCAGCGTCCCCAGGACGCGCTCGGCATGGTCGAGCGCCACCGATACCACGGAAGCGCCGGCCCGGTCGATGCCGGTCTCGGCGTGCGCCCGCTTGCCGACCCGCAGCGCCGTCTGGGCCGCCTCGTGCAGGACGGTGCGGACCGCGCCGGCTTCGACGGCTGCCCCGTACGCCACGCGGACCTGGCCGAGGATCTGGGACTCGCCGAGGATCATCGAATCCAGGCCGGTGGCGACCGAGAACAGGTGCTCGACGGCCGCCTCGTCGAAGTGCACGTACAGGTGCGCGCCGAGGTCGGCGACGCCCAGCCCGGACCGCCGGGCCAGCACCCCGGTGATCTCGGCGACGGCCGGGTGGAAGCGCAGCACGTCGGCGTAGACCTCGACCCGGTTGCAGGTCGAGAGCAACAGGACCTCGCCGATCGCCTCGGCCTCCTGCAGCTCGTGCAGCACCTTGGCCTGCTCGTCGGCCGGCACGGTCGTGCGCTCCAGCACGTCGACCGGAGCGGAGCGGTGCGAGAGCCCGACGACGAGGAGAGTCATGAGTCCGCCCCCGCGCTGACAGCATCGGAAAGCCGCGTCCGGCCCTTGCGCGTCTCGTGGAAGGACAGGACCTGCAGCTCGGCGGCCAGATCGACCTGCCGGACGTCCACGTGCCCGGGCACGGACAGCACGACCGGCGCAAAGTTGAGGATGCTGGTCACGCCGGCGGCGACCAACTGGTCACAGGTGTCCTGGGCGGCCACGGCCGGGATAGCCAGGACCGCGATGGTGATGTCCTCAGCGTGGACGATCTCCGCGAGGTCGTGCACGTCGCGCACCGTCAAGCCGCGGACCAGCGTCCCGATGCGGTGCGGGTCGCTGTCCATCAGCGCGGCGATGCGGAAGCCACGTGACGCGAAGCCCGCGTAACCGGCCAGCGCCTGGCCGAGGTTGCCCAGCCCGATGAGCGCCACCGAGCGATGGACCGTGAGCCCGAGCGTGCGGGCGATCTGCTCGGTAAGGGTCTCGACGTCGTACCCGACTCCGCGAATGCCGTAGGAGCCGAGGAACGACAGGTCCTTGCGGAGCATCGCCGAGTTGACGCCGGCCGCCGCCGCCAGCTCCTCGGACGACACCGTCGGGGCGTTGCGGTCGCCGAAGCCGCCGAGAACGCGCAGGTAGGTAGCCAGCCGCTCGACGGTCGCTTCAGGCACGGCACGGCTGGCGTCGGGCGCGCGACCGTCGATCGCCGGCACCGGGTGCGTCAGGTCGGCGCGCGCCGCTCGGGCCGCACCCACCTCGCGCATACCGGTTCCCCTCTGGCGGTACCACTGGTACCTGGGTTGCTCGCCGATGACCGGGACGAGTCGTCCGCGTCGGCTCGGACGAGAGGCGACGGTACGCCGCTTGTGAAGACTTTCCCAAATCCGAAGCGCTGTGCTACGCGGCTCCGCTCAGCGGGCCAGCGCCCGGCGCAGACGTGGCTCCTCGACCCGCCAGTAGCCGTGCTCACGACCGTCGATCAAGATCACCGGGACGCGGTCCGAGTACTCGTTGCGACGGTCGCGATCCGCGTCCACGTCGAGCTCGACATAGCCGAAGCCCAGCTCGGTCCGCAGGGCGGCGAGCACGGTCGCGGCCTGCTCGCAGAGATGGCATCCGGCCCGGGTGATCAGGGTGACCTCGTGGTCAGTCGCCGGCATGCCGCCTCATCGCAGCCGCCACTTCATCACCTTGCCGGTCGCGGTATGCGGCAGCGTGTCCACGAACTCGACCGTGCGCGGCAGCTTGAACCGGGCGAGCGAGCGCGCGGCTCGGGCCACCAGATCGTCGGCGGACAGGTGCGCTCCGGGCGCCGGGACGACGTAGGCCACGACAGCTTCGCCGGTGTCGTCGTCGTCCACCCCGACGACCGCGACCTCGGCCACCCCACGCTCGGCGCCGAGCACGGCTTCCACCTCGGCGGGGTACACGTTGAACCCGTTGACCAAGATGAGGTCCGTCGTCCGGCCGACCAGGGTGAGGTCGCCGTCCTCGTCGGCCACGGCGATGTCGCCGGTACCGAACCAGCCGTCGTCGTCAGGGCCGTCCGCCCCGTCCGGCCAGTAGCCGGAGAACAGGTTGGCCCCCCGGACGAACAGCTCGCCCGGATCGAACTCCTCGGTCACGTCCGTGCCGTCGAGGTCGCGCCGCGCGCCCGCGCCTCCCGGTAGGGGCCGGGCGATG
>CAXTNQ010000037.1:0-3197 GCA_964245745.1 uncultured Jatrophihabitantaceae bacterium | reverse complement strand
GCCGTGTGGAAGCCCGCCCATTGGACTTACGACAGCCGCCAGGCGATCCCGACGGAGCCGCTCGGCCCCCTCGCGATCGGCAGATGATCCGTCGCCCGTCGCGACGGGCCGGGCCGGATTCCCGGCCCGTCGCGGCCGCCCCGCGCCCCCTCGACTCCCGGTAGGGGCCGGCCGATCGAGCCGGATTTCGGCGGTACGGCGTTCAACGTGACGCCCGGAGCGGCCTCGGTCAGGCCGTAGCCCTCTCGCAGCACGATGCCGCGTCGGCCGTACTCGCCGACCAGCGCGGGCGTCAGGGGTGCCGAACCGCTGACCGCCGTGCGCACGGCGGCGAACCCGTCAGCGAAGCCGGGCTCGGCCAGCCACTGCGCGTACATCACGGGCGCGCCGACGAGCGTGGTCACCCGCTCCCGAGCCATGACCGCGAGCGTGCCGGCCGCCTCGAAGCGGTCGTGCAGCACGGTCGTGGCCCCCGCGCAGACCGCGGGCCCGAAGCCGCCGTTGAGCCCGAAGACGTGGAACAGGGGAAGGGGCACGAAGGCGATGTCGTCGGCACCGAGCACGCTCGGCTCGACGGCCAGCACGTGCGCCAGGTTGGCCGCGAGGGCGCCGGCCGTGAGCATCGCGCCCTTCGGCCGGCCGCTGGTTCCGCTGGTGTAGAGCAGCACCGCCAGCTCGTCGTCCGCCAGGTCGCGGTCGGGATCGTCGGCCGCCTGGGCCAGCAGCTCGGCCAGGGTGCTCGTCCCGTCCGGCGCACTGGGTGCGGCGACCACGACTCGCGCGGGCAGCTCGCCGGCCGCTTCGATGGCGGCCACCGACGACGTGACGAGCAGTTTCGTGCCGCAGTCGGCCAGCACGTATGTGAGCTCGGGACGGGTGTAGCCCGGGTTGACCGGGACGACCACCACGCCGGCCCGTCCGGCCGCGAGATACAGCGTGGCGAAGTCCAGGCCGGTCCCGAGCTGCAGCACCAGGCGGTCACCCGGGCCGAGTCCGCAGGCCACGAGAGCACCGGCCGCCTGGCTCACCGCGGCGTCCAACTCGGTCCAGGTGGGTCGGGCCGACCCGTCGACGACCGCGGTCCGTTGGGGATCTCGAGCCGCCCACTGGCGCACGGTCGCCGCCAACCCGGTCACGGCTTCATCCTGCCCGTTCCCGTCGCCGCGACCGAACTCCGCTACGGTGTGGCGCTACTGCTCGACCGTGGGCCCGGATTGCTGGGGGTTGACGCGATGGCCTGTGCTGTCCCGGCCGGATCCCGGCCGGAGGACGGCCAGGGTTGGCGTGACCTCGCGCGCGCCGTGGCGGCCGTGCTGGCCGGCGGGCAGCCGATGTTCACCCACGCGTCCGGCCGACGACCACGTCGGTCCGGTGGCGGGCTGCACGCCGCCGGCCGGCGGCCGCCACCTCCACAAGTACCGCCTCCGCCGGTACCGCCTCAGGACGCGCCCGCCGACGGCGCGGCCGCACCTCCGGGGCAGTCTGCGGCGAGAGACACCGCGCGCACTGGCGGGACGCCGCCATCGTTCACCCCCAACGGCGCAGCCCGGGTCGACCCGGAGCACGCCGACAGCTGGGAATTGGTCGTCGCGGCCCAAGGAGGGGACGGCGCGGCGTTCGGCCAGCTCTACGAGCGCTACGGCGACGCCGTGTACCGCTACATCTACTACCGCGTCGGGGACGCGCCCCTGGCCGAGGACTTTACGAGCGAGACGTTCCTGCGCGCGCTACGGAGTATCCGCCGGCTGAACTACCAGGGCCGCGACGTCGGCGCCTGGTTCACGACGATCGCCCGCAACATCGTGTTCGACCACGCCAAGTCGGCCCGCCACCGACTCGAAGTGGTCACCGATACGACGCCGGAACCCGCCACCCCTGCATCGGGGACCGAGTCGACCGTACTGGCTCGGCTCAATTCCGAGCGGCTCGTCGACGCCGTGAACCAGCTGAGCATCGACCAACGCGAGTGTGTCGTCCTCCGGTTCCTGCAGGGCATGTCGGTCAGCGAGACCGCCGAGGTCATGGGCAAGAAGGACGGGGCGATCAAGGCGCTGCAGCATCGGGCGGTCCGGCGCCTCGCCGATATCTTCTCGGCGGAGCCGGCGTGACCGGCCTGCCGCCGGCCGGCCGCCGGTGCGCGAACCTGCACGGCCGTGACCGAACCGTCAGGACCGTTCCCTCGTTGTGCCTGATACCGGCAGGGTGGGGAGGGACCGTTGCCAGATAGGCGGTTCTTCGGCGCTACGCCGGATCCGGAAGTGTCGGCGGATCCGCGGGTCCGCCAACTGGTCACGGCCCTGCGCGCCATTCCGGGGCCGGTCCCGCGGCGGCAGTTCCATAACGAGCTGCGCACCCAACTGATCGCGGTGACGCCTGCCCTGGTCCGTGAGCCGCTCCGAGCCGAGCCGACCCTTCGCCCGCGGCGGCACCGGGTCCGGCGCGCCTTCGCGGTCGCCGGGGTCGTCGTCGTCCTGGCCGCCCTCGTCCTGAGCGGACTGGCCTGGTTCAGCCGCAATGCGCTGCCGGGTGACACGCTCTACGGAGTCAAGCGCGCCCGCGAGAACGTCGCGCTGGCGTTCTCGGGCGGCGGCGTCGACCGCGGCCGGACCTACCTCGACCAGTCGGTCACCCGCGCCAACGAGGTGCTCAAGGTGTGGACGAGCTCGATCAACACCGCGCACCCCCCCACTACGGCGGCCGAGATCCCACCGCGGGCCGACGACCTGATGACCCAGACCCTGGACGACACCGATGCTTCGCTGCGCGACGGTTCGCGGCTGATCACGTCGACCGCGGTGCGCAACGGGTCGTCGGCGGACCTGAGCGCACTCACCACCTGGGCGCCGGGGCAAATCAAGCTGCTGAGCGCGATCAGTCAAGCCATCCCGGTCGGCACGCTGCACCAGCGCGCCGCCGAAGCGGCGACCCTCGTCAACTCCTCCCTGCAGCGCGCCCTGGTGCTGCGTACGCAGATCGGGACGGGGTGTCTGTCCCCCACGGCGGCCGACGCCCTCGGTCCCCTGCCGTGCGGCACGCCCGGCGGGCCGCCCGCCCCCGGCACGTCGCCGAGCGGGCCGTCGACCGGCCCGTCGTCGGGTGGCGCATCGTCGAGCCCGTCGCCGTCCCCGTCGAGCGGCGCGTCGCCGTCGTCCGGCGGATAGGTTTCATCTTTCGATCCGCCGCGACCGACTAAGCTC
>CAXTNQ010000036.1:4715-19278 GCA_964245745.1 uncultured Jatrophihabitantaceae bacterium | reverse complement strand
GGTGTGGACCCCGCCCACCTGGGATGACATCGTTCGTGAGCACGCGGGCGCGTTTACCGGCTGGCGTACCGGCTTACCGGCAACTGCGCGGATGCCGAGGACCTGACCCAAGAGACCTTCGTCCGGGTCTTCAGGTCAGTGAACCGCGACGAACCCGGTCTGCGTAGCAACGGTGCGCACCCGTGTCCATCGTGGACGTGCCCTGTTGCGCGCCGTGCTCAGTGAGCGTTCTGCGCAACTCCTGGCGATGAACCGCACCGAGTTGCGCACCGCACACCACCGCTGCCGGAGGTCATGAACACAGTCATCTACTAGCCGTGATAGTAAGCGTGCTGAGCGAACCCCAAGTTGATCCTTCGTGCGTCGTCCCGGCGACCCAGGCGGGCCTCCCGAACGAGCCAGCGCAGCTGGTGATGCTGATCCACGCAGCGCAAGGTTCGCCTCCGATCTGGACCAGACTGCGCCCGGTTTTGCACTCGTGCGGCCTACGGGTGCTGTCCGTCGACCGACCCGAGCCCGACCACACCACGGGAGCAGCACGAAGTCACTTCCGGAAGGCTGCGGCGCTCACGCGGCTCCTCGACGCTCAGCGTGACAGCCCGACGGTGGTCGTCGGACATGGTTCGGGCGCCGGTACCGCGCTCGCGCTCGCCGTCATCGCGCCACATCACGTCCGGTCACTTGTCCTCGTAGCACCGGCCGCTGACGCAGCCGCCGTTAACGCAACGAACCATGCGCTCGCCGCACCGCTCGTGCGTGTCGCTCACCGGCTGTGCCACAACGCGATGTCGCGTCGCTTCAGCGTCGCGCAGCGCCAGCTCACCGACGACGCTCGTCAACTTGAGCGGCACCTGCCGGCCATCCGCTGTCCCGTGGTCATCGTGGCTGGATCTCGAGACCGGGTCGTACGTCCGCGGGCGATCGCGGCCCTCTCGCGGAAGCTGCCGGACTGCGACGTCATCAGCACGGAGGTCGGACACTGGATCCCCATCGACGATCCCGGCGCCGTGGCGACCGCCGTCCTCCGTGCGCTGGGTGCGCAGTATCGCCAGTCATTGACGGGACGACGTTCCTCACTCGGCTGGTAAGGAGACCGCGCCGCAGGGCGCAAGTGATGCGTCCGGCTACGCACCGAATCCCCCCGGACCGCGGCAGCCAACACATTGGACTGGAAGGGAGATGTCATGAATCCCGTCCTCGCTTACCGACGCCGATCGGCGACCCTGGAGGGTCCCTTGACGCGGTTAGTTCTCGCGGCGCCTCCAGGGCGATGTCTGTTGTCGTGTCGTTCCTCTGCTGTCGGCCCTAGATGAAGACCGTATGGACGCGACCGCCGCAAGACATCGGGCATTGCGCTAATTCGAGAGGTTGCGCGCCCCGCGCCATGATCCGCCCAGCCTGAGCTCCTGCGACGGACTCCACTGCGGGAAATACCGACTGCGCCGGTCACCCGTTGTCGGCCTGCGCCGGAACATTAGTCAGATCGGCGGTCGCCGTCACCGTACAAATCTGACTTCGTCAGCGGCCGTCGTCGGCCCAGTTGTCACGATTCATCCGTGACGGCTGGACGCGCGGCGGCTCGCCCTCCTGCTTGGGGAAGTTCGGCGGGTACGGCGCGTCGCCCAGGCCTCGATCACGCTCGTCGCGGTCCGCCCATTCGAGCAAGGGCTCGATCGTCCACACCGCCTCGTCGATACCGGCATGTACGTCACCCAGCTGCGCGAACCGTGCCGGCATGGTGGCGATCGTGAAGTCGTCGATCTCGACGTCCGGCAGCTCAGCCCAGGTCACGGGCGCGGACACCGGACCCCACGGCTTGCCGCGCACCGAATACGCAGAGGCGATCGTCCGGTCGCGCGCGTTCTGGTTGTAGTCGACGAAGATCTGCTGGCCGCGCTCCTCCTTCCACCAGGCTGTGGTCACCAATCGCGGCGCCCGACGCTCGATCTCGCGCGCGAACGCCAGCGCGGCCCGCCGGACCTCGCGAAAGCCGAACCGCGGCTCGATGCGGACGTAGACGTGGATCCCCCGCGACCCTGACGTCTTCGGCCAGCCGACCGCGCCGAGTTCGTCCAGGGTGTCGTGTACCACCTCGGCCACGATCTTGGCCTCCTCGAATCCGGTACCCGGCTGCGGATCCAAGTCGATGCGCAGCTCGTCCGGCCGCTCGGTATCCGCGCGACGCGAGTGCCAGGGGTGGAACTCGACGGTGGACATCTGGACGGCCCAGACGACATCGGCGATCTTCGTGACGCACAACTCCGAGGCCGAGCGGCCGGACGGGAAGTACACGGTGGCCGTCTCGACCCAGTCGGGCGCGCCCTTCGGCAAACGCTTCTGGTAGATCTTCTCGCCGTCGACACCGTTCGGATAGCGGTGCAGCATGCACGGCCGGTCCCGCAAAGCGCGGACGATGCCGTCGGCCACCGAGAGGTAATACCGAACCAGGTCCAGCTTGGTCTCGCCCCGCGTGCTGAAGTACACCCGTTCGGGATGACTGATCCGCACGGTGTGGTCGCCGACCTCGAGGTCGACCGACGGACTGGCCACCGGTCGCAGCCTAGTCGCCCTTCTCCCCCGCTAGCGCGAGTTCGCAGCGAAAGCTGCGACCGGGCGACTTAAAGAGAAGCAGCCCAGTCGCCCTTCTCGCGCGCTAGCGCGAGTTCGCAGCGAAAGCTGCGACCGGGCGACTTAAGAGACGCGGCTCGGCCCGCTCTACCCTGGGCGCGTGCAGACCGACGAGCGGTTCGACGATGACGAGCCGCGACGGCCGGACGATGACGGCACGGATTCCGCCGATTTCGCGTGGGGACGCACCGCCAACCCGAACACCGCGGACGGCGAGCTGCAGAACATGGCGGCCTTCTCCGCAGGGTTCGCGCGCCTGACCGGAACCCGGCGGAGACTGGTCGTCCTCGTGGTCTGGCTCATCCTCATCGGCTTCGCGATCGGCATCGGCTACACGATCGTGGGGATCGTCACCAGCACCTGAGACGAGGGCTACGGCAGCGAGCTGACCAGGTCGGCGACGCTGCGCCGGGTGCCGGTGTAGAACGGCACTTCTTCGCGGACGTGTCGGCGCGCTCCGGACGCGCGCAGGTGTCGCATGAGGTCGACGATGCGGTACAGCTCGTCGGCCTCGAACGCGAGGATCCACTCGTAGTCACCGAGGGCGAACGACGCCACGGTGTTGGCGCGCACGTCCGGGTAGTCGCGGGCCATCATCCCGTGCTCGGCCAGCAGCGTCCGCCGGTCGGCGTCGGGCAGCAGGTACCACTCGTACGAACGCACGAACGGGTACACGCACACGTACGCCCGCGGTTCCTCGTCCGCGAGGAACGCCGGCACGTGGCTGCGGTTGAACTCCGCGGGCCGGTGCAACGCCAGGTTCGACCAGACCGGTGCCAGATGCCGGCCGAGCGTGGTGCGGCGGAACCGCCCGTAGGCGTCCTGCAACAGCTCCGCGGACGGCGCATGCCACCACACCATGAGGTCGGCATCGGCCCGCAGCGCACTGACGTCGTACGTGCCGCGGATCATGACGTCCTTCGCGACCAGCTGCTCGAACAGCTCGTCGACCTCCGCGCTCATCTCGGCGCGCGCGTCATCGTCCAGCGGGCGGCCGCTGCGGAACACCGACCATCCGGTGTAGCGAATGACCTCGTTCAGTTCGCGCGCGCGCTTGCCGTCGACCATGCCTCCATTATGAGATCGGCCGCTCGGTTCGCCGACGCGATGCAAGCGGGGATGCCGATTCCGTCGAAGGTCGCCCCGCACACGGCGAGGCCTGGCACCTCGGCTACCGCCGCGCGGATGCGCCGAACGCGGTCGACGTGCCCGACGGCGTACTGCGGCAACCCGCCGCCCCAGCGGGTCACCATCGCGTCGACCGGCGCTGCGTCCAGCGGGAGCAGCGTAGCCAGATCGTGCCGGGCCAAGGCGATCAGCTCGTCGTCGTCACGCTGCAGATCCCGCGTCTCACCCGCCCGGCCCAATGACGCGCGAACGAGGGTGAGGTCCGGCGGCGTGCCTGGCCACTTCTGAGACGAAATGGTCACCCCCTTTACGGCGAACGGCTCCCTCGCAGCGACGAGCAGGCCGCTACCCGGCGGCAGCGAGACCTGCGGGTAGGCCAGCGAGACCACGGCAACGCTCGCGGCTTCGACCGCGGCGAGTTCCCCGGCCGCGGACGGCACGACGTCCCGCAGCAAGCCGGCCGCCTTGGCCGCCGGCGTTGCGACGACGACGGCGTCGGCGTCGATCCGCTCCGGCGAGCTCACCGGCCCACAGGTGAGCGCGAATCCCGGCACCGACCGGCGGACGGACCGGACGGTCAGTCCGGTCCGCACCGCAAACCGACCCGACTCGGCGAGCGCTTCCGGCAGTCGGCCGACCCCGCCTCGTACGGCCGTGAACACCGGCCCACTCGAGTGGCTCACCCCGTGGCTCGCGCGCGCCGCCTCGACCAGGGACCCCCCGCCACGCAACGCCTGCGCCAACGCCGGGGTCGTGGCCGCCAGGGACAGCTCATTGGCCCGACCGGCGTACACCCCTCCGAGGAGCGGCTCGACCAGCCGGTCGACCACCTCGTCACCAAGGCGTTCGCGGACCAGCTCGCCGATGGCCACGTCGTCGGTCAACGGCGGTAAGGGCGGCCGCTGCGGCTCACGATCGATGCCGTCCAGGGTTGCGGAGGACAGCAGGCCACTCGTCCGCGCCGACGCCGCGCCGGCGGGAACCCCCATCGCGGTCCCGGCCGGTATCGGAAAGCGGCGGCCGCCGGCGAAGATCGCGGCATCGGTGGTCAGCGGATCGACGAGTTCGGGGCCCAGGGCCGCCGCCCGCGCAAGGGACGCACCCTCCGGACGGCGGGCGAGAATGGCCTCCGCGCCGACGTCGACCGTGACGCCGGCGAGGGAGCCGAGTCGCAGCTTGCCACCGACCCGGTCGCTCGCTTCGAGGACGGTGACCCGCGCGTGCTCGGACAACCGCCAGGCGGCGGCCAGGCCTGCGATGCCGGCGCCGATGACCACGACGTGCGGCCGGCTGTCCGGCCCTCCGGCGAGGCGACCGGCTTCAGTCATCGGCGGCCCGGTGCACCGTCTCGACGACGCGGGCCAGCACGTCCGGGTCGGTGTCGGGCAGGACGCCGTGCCCGAGGTTGAAGATGTGCCCGGTAGCGGCCCGTCCCTCAGCGATCACGCGACGGACCTCGGTCTCGACCACCGGCCAGTCGGCGAGCAGCAACGCGGGATCGAGGTTGCCCTGAACGACCGACCCGGGGCCCAACCGCCGCGCGGCCTCGTCGAGCGGCACCCGCCAGTCGACGCCGACGACGTCGGCTCCGGCGTCGCGCATCAACCGCAGCAACTCACCGGTGCCCACGCCGAAGTGAATGCGCGGCACCGCGAGGTCGGCCAGCGAGGTCAGCACCGCCCGGCTGTGCGGCAGGACGAACCGCGTGTAATCCGCCGCGGACAGCGCGCCGGCCCACGAGTCGAACAGCTGCACGACGGAGACCCCGGCCTCGACCTGCACCCGCAGAAACGCAGCCGCCACCGTGGACAGCCGGCCGAGCAGAGCGTGCCAGAGCTCGGGATCACCGTGCATCAGGGCTTTGGTCCGGGCGTGATCGCGTGACGGTCCGCCCTCGACGAGGTAACTGGCGAGAGTGAAGGGCGCGCCGGCGAAGCCGATCAGCGGCACCGGGCCGAGTTCGGCGACCAGCGTCGCCACCGCCTCCGCGACGTAGGGCACGTCGTCGGGAGAGAGGTCGCGCAGCCGGTCGAGGTCGGCCACCGTGCGGACCGGCTTGGCGACGACTGGACCGACGCCGGGCACGATTTCCACGTCCAACCCGATGGCGACGAGCGGCACCACGATGTCGGAGAACAGGATGGCGGCGTCAACACCGAGTCGGCGCACGGGCTGCAGGGTGATCTCCGTAATGAGGTCCGGCGTCTGGCAGGCCTGGAGCATCGAGGTGCCTTCGCGTACCGCTCGGTACTCGGGCAGCGAGCGACCGGCCTGACGCATGAACCACACCGGGGGCCGCGCACCCGGCTCACCGCGGGCGGCCCGGACGAGCAGCGACGGCGAGGTCGCCGCAGGAGAGGAGGCAGGCATCGGGTCCATGGTGGCACGCGGCGCGCCTGCCACGTCGTGTCGGACCGCCGTGACAGGCTTCCCCGAGTCGCATCTGAAGCGGCCGTGCGCCGCGCCCGGAGGTTGCCATGTTCGTCACCCTGGAGACCTGCTGGCAGTGTCCGGTGTGCGGGACGGCGCAAAGCTTCGACCGGCCCGCGTGCGAGGACGGACACGCTGACGACTGCCCGGACCGGTTATGCAGCGCGTGCGCAACCGCGTTCGTCATCGACCCGCCCCGTCCGGCGATCCGCCGAACCTCGCGACGGTCGCAACGCCGCGTCCGTACGTCCCGCGTCGCCGCCTGACGGACGCCTCGTGACCCGTCTTGGTTCGGCTCGTCCCGCCGACGACTTGCCCGATCCGGCGCCGCCCGACGGCGCCGCGGACGACCTGCCGCAGTCCGCGCCGGAGCCGTTTCGGCAAGCCGTCGCCAGCCTCCGGCGGACCACGGTGCGCCCGGAGATAGAGGTCGAAACGATCCGGCCGCCGCAACGGTTGGCTCCATGGACGTACGCCGTATCGGCGCAGGTCCGCACGAGCACCGGAGACGAGTTGGCGACCGGCCGGCTCGTCCTGCTGCACGACCCCGACGGCGCTGAGGCCTGGGACGGCACGCTGCGCCTGGTCGCCTTCGCGACCGCTGAGCTCGAACCCGATATCGCCGGTGACCCGCTGCTGCCCGAGGTGGGGTGGAGCTGGTTGATCGATGCCCTCGTACAACGCGGTGCCGACCACACGGCGGCGGGCGGCACCGTCACCCAGACCACCTCTACCCGCTTCGGTGACCTGCACGGGCCGCGGACCACCGTCGCCCTCGAGTTGCGCGCTTCCTGGACGGCGCGCACCCCGGATCTCAGTACGCATCTGCACGCCTTCGCCGACCTGCTCGCCACCGCGGCTGGGCTGCCACCCGAAGGGGTGACCGTCCTCAAGCCCGGCCCGTGACCGAGCCGCGCCCGCGAAGCGCACGCCGACGCCCGAAGAGCAGCCGACGCTCATGACCGCGGACGTGCAGGAGGATGCTCGGCCGGTGGACCCCGCCGAGCCCGTGCTGCTGCGCGAGCCCGCGGACGGCGTCCCCGAACCGGTGACCGAGGCCGCCGACCTCGCGTCCGTCGCCCGCATGCTCGCCGCCGGAACGGGCCCGGTCGCCGTTGACGTCGAGCGGGCGTCGGGATACCGCTACAGCCAGCGTGCCTATCTGGTGCAGTTGCGCCGGCAAGGCGCCGGCACCCACCTGATCGATCCCGTTCCGCTGCCCGACCTGCAGGTGATCGGGGACGCGCTGGCCGACACCGAGTGGATCCTGCACGCGGCCAGCCAGGACCTACCCAGCCTGCGCGAGGTCGGCCTGGCGCCGGTCCGGCTGTTCGACACCGAGCTCGCCGGACGCCTGCTCGGCGACGATCGCGTGGCCCTCGGGACGATGGTCGAGCAGCACCTCGGCGTTCGCCTCGAGAAGGGCTTCTCTGCCGCCGACTGGAGCACCCGTCCCCTGCCGCGGGACTGGCTCGTCTACGCCGCCCTGGACGTGGAGTTGCTGGGCGAGCTCCGGGTCGTCCTCGGACGTGAGCTGGCCGCGGCCGGGAAGGCCGAATGGGCGCGCCAGGAGTTCGAGGCGGTCCGGACAGCGAGCGCTCCGGCCGCCCGAGAAGACCCGTGGCGGCGAACCTCTGGCATCCACAGGCTGCGAGGCCGCCGGCAGCTCGCCGAGGTGAAGGCGCTGTGGTACGCGCGCGATCAGGCGGCGGCGGCGCGCGACGTGGCTCCGGGCCGAGTCCTGCCCGACGCCGCGCTCGTGGCCGCCGTCCGCGCTGACCCCAAGCAGCCGAGCGACCTGACCCGGGTGTCGGGCTTTCGCGGCCCGCGGACCCGACGTGACCTCGACCGCTGGTGGACCGCCTTGGATGAGGCCCGCCGGCTGCCCGAGGACGCCCTCCCGTCCTATGCCGGTACCTCCGACGGCATGCCTGCGGCCAACCGCTGGAAGGACCGTGACCCAGCCGCAGCCGCCCGGCTGGCGCGGGCGCGGTCGGCTCTCACGACGCTCGCCGAGCACCACCGCGTGCTGAGCCAGAACCTCATGGCTTCCGAGGTCGTGCGACGGTTGTGTTGGCAGCCGCCGGAGCCTCCTGACGAGCCGGACGTGCGCAAGCGGCTGATCGAGCTCGGTGCGCGCCCGTGGCAGGTCGACCTCTGCGCCTCCGCTCTGACGGCCGCGCTCACGGACAGTCCGACCGACTAGAGTTGGCGTTACTCGCCAGTAACAAGCCCGCAGGAGTGGTCCGTGACCGCATCGCACCGTGACGTCGGCACCCACGGGGCGCACCGTGACGTCGTATTCGTCGACGGCGCCCGTACCCCGTTCGGTAAAGCCGGCCCCAAGGGCATATACGCCCAGACCCGTGCCGACGACATGATCGTGGCGGTCATTCGTGACCTGCTGCGCCGGCACCCGGAGCTGCCGGCGGACCGCGTCGACGAGGTGGCCATCGCCGCCGCCACGCAGATCGGCGACCAGGGCCTGACGCTCGGCCGGGTGGCCGGCATCCTGTCCGGGCTGCCGCCCAGCGTGCCCGGGTACTCGATCGACCGGATGTGCGCGGGCGCCATGACGGCGGTCACGACCGTAGCCGGCGGCATCGCGTTCGGCGCGTACGACGTGGCGATCGCCGGCGGCGTCGAGCACATGGGACGACACCCGATGGCTGAGGGAGCCGATCCGAATCCGCGCTTCCTGGCCGAGAAGCTCGTCGACCTGTCGGCGCTGTCGATGGGCGCGACGGCCGAGAACCTGCACGACCGCTTCCCGCAGCTCACCAAGGGCCGGGCCGACGCCTTCGCCGCGGCCAGCCAGGCGAAACTGGCCAAGGCCTACGCCGACGGCAAGATCGAACCCGACCTGGTTCCGGTCGCTGTCCGGTCCGCCGAGAGCGGCTGGGGTCTCGCTGTCCGTGACGAACCGCCTCGGCCGGGAACCACCGTCGAGGACCTGGCCGCCCTGAAAACCCCGTTCCGGCCGCACGGCCGGGTGACCGCCGGTAACGCGGCCGGCCTCAACGACGGGGCGACCGCGTGCCTGCTCGCCGCACGCGAGGTCGCCGACGAACTCGGACTGCCGGTGCGCATGACGCTCGTGGGCTACGGCTTCGCCGGAGTGGAGCCTGAGGTGATGGGCATCGGCCCGATCCCGTCCACTGAGAAGGCGCTGCGGGCCACGGGGCTCTCGATCGACGATATCGGCCTCTTCGAGCTCAACGAGGCGTTCGCCGTGCAGGTCCTGTCGTTCCTCGACCACTTCGGCATCGCCGACGACGACCCTCGGGTCAACCAGTACGGCGGCGCCATCGCCGTCGGCCATCCGCTCGCATCCTCGGGTGTCCGGCTGATGATTCAGCTGGCTCGCCAGTTCGCGGACCACCCCGAGGTGCGGTACGGATTGACCGCGATGTGCGTCGGACTCGGGCAGGGCGGCAGCGTGATCTGGGAGAACCCGCAGTGGAGCGCCTCGTGAGCACCGCGACCACCCTGGACGGGTTCCCGGACGAGGTGGTGACCCACGCCCTCGTCCGTTACGTCGACGTTCCCGGTGTCCCGGGCGAGATCGCGGTGATCACCCTCGAGAACGGGCACGACCACACCCGGCCGTCGACGTTTGGGCCCACGGGCCTGCGGTCGCTCGACGCCGCGCTCGATGAGATCGAAGCTCGCGCACCGGCCGTCGCGGCCATCGCCGTCACGGGCAAGCCGTTCGTCTTCGCGGTCGGGGCCGACCTGTCCGGAGTGGGGCTGGTCCGCACGCGTGAGGACGCGCTCGAGATCGCTCGGCTCGGCCACCGCGTGTTCCGGCGCTTGCGCGACAGCAGGGTGCCGACGTTCGCGTTCGTCAACGGAGCGGCGTTGGGCGGGGGGCTGGAGCTCGCGCTGCACTGCCACTACCGCACACTGGCCCGCAGTGTCTCCGCGCTGGCGTTCCCCGAGGTCTTCCTCGGCCTGGTGCCGGGCTGGGGCGGCACCCAGCTGCTCCCGCAGTTGGCCGGGCCTGACGTCGCGGTGCGGGTCATCGTCGAGAACGCGCTGAACCAGAACACCATGCTGCGCGCCGCGCAGGCCGCCCAGCTCGGGCTCGTCGACGTCCTGCTGGACGACGCCGACTTCCTGGTCGAGTCGCTGCGCTTCGCGGCACGGGTCCTCGCCGGCGAGCAGGTGGTGAACCGACGAGATGTCGGCGCTGACGACTGGGACGCCGCACTGTCCCGCGGGCGCGCCGTCACGGATGCACGGCTGCACGGCGCCGCCCCCGCCGCCTACCGCGCACTCGACCTGATCGCGCTCTCCCGCACCGCCGACTTCGTCACCGGCACGGACGCAGAGGACGACGCCCTCGCCGACCTGATCATGAGCGAGGAATTGCGCAGCGGGCTGTACGCGTTCGACCTGACGCAAAAGCGGGCCAAACGACCGGCCGGAGCGCCGGACCGCTCGCTCGCCCGTCCGGTTACCAAGGTCGGCATCGTCGGGGCCGGCCTCATGGCCGGCCAGCTCGCTCTCCTCGCGGCACGGCGGCTTGAGGTCCCTGTCGTGCTCACCGACGTCGACCAGGACCGAGTGGACCGCGGAGTGGCCTATGTCCACGGGGAGATCGCCAAGCTAGGGGCGAAGGGTCGACTGTCGGCCGACCAGGCCAACCGCCTGCGCGCGTCGGTCACCGGCTCGCTCGGCCTGGACGCCTTCGCTGACGCCGACCTCGTCATCGAGGCCGTGTTCGAGGACCTACAGGTCAAGCGGCAAGTGCTCGCCGACCTCGAGAAGCACGTCGCCCCAACGGCCGTCCTGGCCACCAACACATCCTCGTTGTCCATCACCGACATGGCGGCCGAGCTCGCCCACCCTGAGCGGGTCGTCGGTATGCACTTCTTCAACCCGGTGGCCGTGCTCCCGCTGCTCGAGATCGTCCGCGGAGCACGCAGCGACGACGCCACCGTCGCCACGGCGCTCACCGCGGGCCGGGCACTCAAGAAGTCCTGCGTACTGGTCGCGGACGCGCCTGCGTTCGTGGTGAACCGGCTGCTCACCCGGTTCCTCGGCGAAGTCGTGGCCGCCATAGACGAGGGGACGCCGGTCGAGACCGCAGACCGTGCGCTCGAGCCGCTGGGTCTGCCGATGAGCCCGATGGTGCTGCTCGCACTCGTCGGCCCGGCGGTGGCGCTGCACACGGCCGAGACCCTGCAGGCGGCATTCCCCGAGCGGTTCGCGGTGAGCGCGAACCTGCGCCGGTTGGTCGCCGCAGGAAAGTCAGGCGTATACGTCTGGGATGGCGCGACGCCGCGCGTCGATCCCGATGTTGCCGCGCTGTTCGAGACCGGCGATGCCCCGAGCACCGCGGACGAGGTGCGCGACCGTGCACTGTCCGCGCTCGCCGAGGAAGTCCGCATGCTGCTGGACGAGGGCGTCGTCGCCGGCCCCGAGGACGTCGACCTCTGCCTGATCCTCGGCGCCGGCTGGCCGTTCCACCTCGGCGGCATCACGCCTTACCTCGATCGCACCGGGATCGCACAGCGCGTCACGGGCCGGCGCTTCCTACCCCCCGGCGTCGCCTCGCTACCGACCGACTGACCGACCACCCGGCGCCTCTGCCGGACGGGGCGCGTCTCAGCGTCCGGGCAGAGCGGCCGGTTCGGCGCGGCGACGACCGGCCAGGCGCGTCTGGGACGGGCTGGGGAGCTCGATGCGCACGGCCAGACCGCCGAACGGTGGCGCGGCTGCCTGCAGCTTGCCGTGGTGGGCGTCGACGATGAGCCGCACGATCGACAGCCCGAGGCCGGCGCCCCGGCTGGCCGTCCGCGTCCGCTGACCGCCGCGCCGGAACGCCTCGAACAGGGAGACCACTTCGGCCGGCGGGATGACGTGGCCGCCGTTGGCGACGTGCAGCCAGGCCCGGTCGGCCGTCTCCCCCGAGGTGATGCGCACCCAGCCGCCGGGCAGGTTGTGCCGAACCGCGTTCTCCACCAGGTTGCCCACGAGCCGCTCCAGCAGGCGTGGATCGCCGATCGTGTGGGCCGGCGCCAGCTCCTGCTCGATGGTGATCCGACGCTCCTGCGCCTCGGCCGCCACGGCCGCCACCGTGGCTGGGACGACGGAGGCCAGGTCCACGGGGTCGGACACCTCGAGCGCCCCGCGCACGCCGGCCTGCAGTCGAGCGAGGGTGAGCAGCGAGCCGACCAATCGCTGTGCGCGCTCGGTAGCTCCTTGGACGACCTCGCCCATCCGGCGCAGCTCGTCGGTCGGCGCGTCGGGGTCGGCCAGGGTGACGTCGACCTCGGTGCGGATCACCGAGAGCGGGGTCCGCAGCTCGTGGCTGGCGTTGGCGACGAACATCCGCTGGCTCTCGAAGGCGGCGTCCAGGCGGCTGAGCATGGCGTCGAAGGTGTCGGCGAGCTCGCGCAGTTCGTCGTCCGGCCCTCCCAGGTTGATCCGGGCGTTCAGGGTCTCGGTCGACAGCTGCTGAGCCGTGCGCGTCACCTTGGCGATCGGGCGCAGCGCGGAACGCGCGAGCAGGTACGCGCCGAGCGTCGCCACCACGAGAATGATCAGAAAGTACAGCAGGCCGGTGTGCAGGACGTACTGCCGGGCCTCGTGCCGGGCCTGTTGGATCAGGGCATCCGCCGATCCGGAATAGACTGTTCCGGTCGCGTCGCGAAGGGTTACCGTGCCCTGCAGGTTGCGGTACAGGTCGGCCTCGCCAATCGAGCGGTCGAGCAGGACGAGCGAGATGAGCAGCAGGGAAACTCCGACGAGCAGAACCAATCCGCCGTAGAGCAACGCCATGCGGATGCGCAGCGTCGGGCGGAACAGCCTCACCGGATCGAGCTGACCTCCTCGTCGGCGGCGAGCTCGGCGGCCTCGGTGTCCTCCCCTTCACCGTCGAACGACGCGGAGCGGCCGCTGGGGTCGATGCGGTATCCCGAGCCGACGACGGTGTCGATGATCGGCGGCTCGCCGAGCTTGCGGCGCAACGTCATCATGGTGACCCGGACGGTCGTGGTAAACGGATCGGCGTTCTCGTCCCACACCCGATCGAGCAGTTCCTCGCTGCTGACCACGGCGCCACGGGCGGTCAACAGCGTCTCCAGGACGCCGAACTCCTTGCGGGTCAGCTCGACCGGATCGCCGTCACGGGTCACCGTACGGCGGGCCGAATCCAGCTCGATATCGCCCGCGCTCAGCACCGGTGGTGCGGCCGGGGTCGTCCGGCGTCCCAGGGCGCGCACCCGCGCCACCAGCTCGGCGAACGCGAACGGTTTGGCCAGGTAGTCGTCCGCGCCCAGCGCCAGCCCCGCGACCTTGTCTTCGACGGTGCCGGACGCGGTCAGCATCATGACCCGGGTCAGAACGCCGTCGTCGGACAGGCGCGTGCAGATCTCGTCACCGGAGATGCCGGGCAGATCGCGGTCCAGCACGATGACGTCGTAGCGCGTGAGGGATGCCTTGCGGTATCCGTCGTCGCCGTCGAAGGCGACATCGACGGCGAACCCTTCCCGACGCAGCCCGCGGCCGACCGCTTCGGCCAGTTGAATCTCGTCCTCGACCACGAGCACCCGCATCAGTCTCTACCCCCGTCGATTCGTTGCGGCGAGGCCGCCTTGTGCACGTCCGCCGCCTCGACGCCGCGGTCCCGCTCGACGTCGGCCTCGGCGTCCGGCCAGGGTGCGACGACCGTAGCCGACCACTCGACCACGCGCCGGCCGATGTCCTGGCCGGTCAAGCCGATGGCGGCACGGACGTCCGGCACGCGGCCGTGCGCGAGGAATTCGGTCGGCACACCGATCTCCCGGGTGGCGACATCGATGCCCGCGGCGCGCAGTCCCTGCGCGATCCGGGCGCCGACGCCGCCTACGGCGAGCCCGTCCTCGACCGTGACGACCAGGCCGGCCTGGCGGCCGAGGTCCAACAGCACGGCCGGCACCGGAGCGACCCACCGCGGATCGACGACGCGGACCGAGTAGCCGGCCCGGCGCACGGCGTCGGCGGCCTCGAGCACGTCCGCCGCGAGGGCACCGATCGCGATTAGCAGGACGTCGACCGGCGCCGAGGAGTCGGGCTCGGTCAGCACGTCCACGCCGTCCACGGTCCGCAACGCGGGAAGTTCGCCGCCCATCGGGGTCTTCGGGAACCGTACGACCGTCGGCCCGTCCGTCCAGTCGACACTCTCGCGCAGCGCGGCCCGCAGCGTGGCCTCGTCCCGGGGTGCGGCCAGCCGCAGGCCGGGCACCATCCCGAGCAGCGCCAGGTCCCAGATGCCGTGGTGACTGGGACCGTCCTCGCCGGTGATCCCGGCCCGGTCGAGCACGAAGGTGACCGGCAGCCGCAGCAGCGCGACATCGAGCAACACCTGGTCGAACGCCCGGTTGAGGAA
>CAXTNQ010000036.1:0-4705 GCA_964245745.1 uncultured Jatrophihabitantaceae bacterium | reverse complement strand
GTTGAGGAACGTGGCGTAGATGGCCACCACCGGATGTAAGCCGCCCGAGGCGAGCCCCGCCGCGGACGTGACGGCGTGCTGCTCGGCGATCCCCACGTCGTAGAACCGGTCGGGGAACCGCCGCCGGAACGCGCCCAGACCGGTGGGCTCGCACATGGCGGCGGACACGGCTACGACGTCGTCCCGCTCCTCGCCGATGCGCACAATCTCCTCGGCGAACGCGGTGGTCCACTGCCGTCCCGACGACGGATGCGCGCGCCCGGTCGCCGGGTCGAACCCTCGCGACTGGTGCATCTGGTCGACCTCGTCGTTCTCGGCCGGCGGGTAGCCGAATCCCTTGCGCGTGACGCAATGGACGATGACCGGCCCGTCGAACTGTCTGGCCTGAGTGAGGGCCGTCTCGACGGCCGCGCGGTCGTGCCCGTCGATCGGGCCGACGTACTTCAGGCCAAGGTCCTCGAACAGGCCCTGCGGAGCCAGCATGTCCTTGACCCCGCGCTTCATGCCGTGCAGTGCCTCGTACAACGGAGCGCCCACGACGGGCACCTTCGGCAGCGTGCCCTTGACCGTGTCGAGCACTCGCTCGTATCCGGGGCGTAGGCGCAGCCCGGCTAGATGCTCCGCGAGGCCGCCGATGGTCGGCGAGTACGAACGGCCGTTGTCGTTGACGACCACGACGACCTGCCGATTGGAGGACGCGATGTTGTTCAGGGCCTCCCAACACATGCCGCCGGTCAGTGCGCCGTCCCCGACGACCGCGACCACCGGGCGGCGCTCGCCGCGGACCTCGAAAGCCTTGGCCAGCCCGTCCGCGTAGGACAGCGCGGTCGACGCGTGCGAGTTCTCGATCCAGTCGTGCTCGCTCTCTGCACGCGACGGATAACCGGACAGGCCGTCGGTGCGGCGCAGCGTTGGCATCTGGCCCGCTCGGCCGGTCACGATCTTGTGCACGTAAGCCTGGTGGCCGACGTCCCACAGGATCGGCTCGGTCGGCGAGTCGAACACCCGGTGCAGCGCGAGGGTCAGCTCGACGACGCCGAGATTGGGCCCGAGGTGGCCGCTGTTGGTCGACACGGTATGCACGACAAGGTCGCGGATCTCGGCGGCAAGCGCGGTCAGCTCGTCCGGAGACAGCACGCGCAGGTCTGCCGGCGAGGAGATCCGGTCCAGAACGCGGGTCACGGCCCGAGCCTACTGGCCGACGCTGCGCGTTCTGCGGTGCAACCGCGCTAACGGCGCAGGATCGCTACGCACTCCACATGATGGGTCATCGGGAACGCGTCGAACGCCCGCAGGGCCGCCATCCGCCAGCCCGACGCACCGGCCGTCGCCACGTCGCGGGCCAGCGCCGCCGGGTCGCACGCGACGTACCCGACCGCTCGCGCGCTGGAGCCCGCCAGTAGCTCCATGACCGATGTGCCCGCTCCGGACCGCGGTGGGTCGAGCACGACGATGTCCGGCTGCACTTCGGAGAGGACATCGGCCAGGGCGTCGGCGACCCGTCCTCGTCGCACCGCCGCCCACGGGAGGTCGGCCAGGTTGGAGGTCGCGTCGGCCACCGCTCGCGCCGAGGCCTCGACGCCCAGCACCCGCCCCTCGGGACCGACCGCCTCGGCCAGGAAGGCGGCGAACAGTCCGGCACCGGCGTAGAGGTCGAGCGCGCGCTCCCCCGACTGCGGCGCAAGGCCACGCATGACCGCCGCCACGAAAGCCGCCGCGGCCGCGGGGTGGACCTGCCAGAAGCCGGTGGCCGCCACGGTGAACCGGCGGCCGCCCACCCGATGCACCATGCCGTCCGGGCCGTCGATGACCTTCGTCCGGTCCGGCGGCCGACGGCCTCGGGTCGACCTACCCGGTCGCGCCGGACTCGGCCGGTGCGCGATGACGGCCGTGCCGCCGTCGTCGTCGCGGGCCGGCTCGACTCCGCTGACCGGTGGCGCCCAGCGCTGGGTGAGCACCGCGTGGTCACCGACCCCAGACACGCCCAGTGGGCACGCTCGCAGGCGTTCGACCTCGCGGGACCGATGGCGGTGCAGACCGAGGCGCCCGCTCGGGTCCGTCGCATACAGGGTGCGGGTGCGCCACCCGAGTGAGCCACCCGGCAACGCCTCGACGATCACCTCGACATTCAGTCCGGCCAGTCGAGCGAACTGCTCGCGCACCACCGCCGCCTTGAGCCGGCGCTGCTCGTCCGGCCGGACGTGTTGCCAGTCGCATCCACCACAGCGCCCCGGCCCTGCATGTACGCACGGCGGCGTCACCCGGGCCGGCGCGGCGTCGAGGACGGTGACCGCGTCCGCCCGGCAGTACGGGCCACCGCCGTCCTCTGTGACAAGCGCACGCACCCGCTCGCCGGGCAGCGCGTGCCGGACGAACACGACCCGCCCGTGCGGATCGTCGTCCTGGCGCGCGACGCAATGGCCGCCGTGCGCCACGTCGCCCACGGTGAGCTCGAGCGTGGTGCCGGTCAGGTCCTGATCAGTGCGAACGGTCGACCGTCCGGGCCGCTCTCCGGTCCCCGACCTGTGGCGGGTCGCCCGGCCGGTCGACCTGCGCACGCGGCTCGGTCCCCAGCTGCTCGCGGCTCGTCTCGACCGCGATCGTGCCCGGTGGCTTGGCGACCACAGGCTCGGCGTCGGCACGCAACTGGGACGACTCGAGCTGCCACGGGACGCTGGTCACCATGACACCGGGTTGGAACAGCAACCGACCTTTGAGCCGCAACGCCGATTGATTGTGCAGCAGGTGCTCCCACCAGCGTCCGACGACGTACTCGGGGATGTACACGTTCACGATCTCGTTGGGCTGGTCCTTGCGTAGTTGCCTGACGTAGTCGATCACCGGCGTCGTTACCTCGCGGAACGGCGACTCGAGCACGGTCAACCGGACCGGCAGGTCGAGCTGACCCCACTCCGCGAGCAGTGCTCGGGTCTCGGCGTCGTCCACGTTCACCGTCAGAGCGGTCAGGCTGTCCGGCCGGGTCGCCCGGGCGTAGGCCAACGCGCGCAGCGTGGGCTTGTGCAGCTTGGAGACGAGGACGACAACGTGGGTGCGTGCCGGCAGCACGAACCCACGCTGGTCCGGCACCAGCTCCTCGGACACGCGCGCGTAATGCCGGTGGATGCCTCGCATCAGCAGGTAGAGCAGCGGCATGGCGATCAGCACCAGGTAGGCGCCCTTGGTGAACTTCGTCAGCACGACGATGACCAGGACCAGTCCGCAGAAGACCGCTCCGGTGGCGTTGATGACCCGGGAGCGCATGATCTTGCGCCGTTCCACCTCGTCGCGTTCGGTGCGCAGGTTGCGGTTCCAGTGCCGCACCATGCCGATCTGGCCCAGGGTGAACGACGTGAACACCCCGATGATGTAGAGCTGGATGAGCCGGGTGACGTCGGCCCGGAAGATGAAGACGACCACGCTGGCCGCGATGGCCAGCATGAGAATGCCGTTGCTGTACGCGAGGCGGTCGCCTCGGGTGTGCAGCTGCCGAGGCAGGTTCCGATCCTGGGCGAGGATCGACCCGAGCAGCGGGAAGCCGTTGAACGCGGTGTTGGCGGCGAGCACCAGGATGAGCGCCGTGGTCGCCTGGATGTAGAAGAAGCCGACCGAACTCGAGCCGCCGAACACCGCAGAGGCGACCTGCGCGATGACGGTGCGCTGTGGACGGTGCTGGCAGTCGACGAAGCCGGACAGGTCGCACGGGTTGGCGGCCACCCGCACCTTGGTGATCAGCGCGAGGGCGGTGATGCCGATGAACATCGTCGTCGCGATCGTGCCCATCATGAGCAGCGTGATACGCGCGTTGCGGGCCTTCGGTGGCCGCAGGGCAGGGACGCCGTTGGCGATGGCCTCGACCCCGGTGAGCGCCGTGCATCCCGACGAGAACGCCCGCAGGGCGAGGAACGCAAGCGCGAGGAAGCCCAGCGAGCCGTAGCCCGGATGGACGCGTACTCCGTATGCTGCGCTGTCCGCCAACGGCGCGTCCCCCAGGATGGCGCGGAACAGGCCGGTGGCGATCATGATGAACACGCCCGCCGCAAACAGATAGGTGGGCGCCGCGAACGTCATCCCGGCCTCGCGGATGCCGCGCAGATTGATCGCTGCCAGCACCACGACGAAGCCGACCGCGAGCCACACCCGCGCCCCGTGCAGTGACGGCAGCGCCGAGATGATGTTGTCCACGCCGGACGACACCGACACGGCCACCGTCATCACGTAGTCGACGAGCAGCGCGCTGGCCACCACGACGCCTGCGGAACGGCCGATGTTCTTGCTGGCCACCTCGTAGTCGCCGCCGCCGGTCGGGTAGGCCACGACGAGCTGCCGGTAGGACGCGACGACCACGGCCATCAGCACGGCGACGGCGGCCGCTATCCACGGAGTGAGATATAGGAAAGCCGTCCCGCCGATGGTGAGGACGAGCAGGATCTCCTGGGTGGCGTAGGCGACGCTGGACAGTGCGTCGCTGGCGAAGATGGGGAGCAAGGAATCGGCGGCCAGATCGGAACGCACCGGGTTGCCGATGACCAGGCGCTTGGCCACCCGAGTCGCCAGGCTCACAGCTGGCTCCCGCCGCGACTCGCGCAGCTATCTACCGAGCAAAGCTCGCCCACGATCGGTCAGCGTACGGCGGTTAGGCTATGGACGCCGCCCGCCGCCACGCGCAGGCGGTCCTAAGGAGCGGTGCGGCGTGCACGTCGTGATC
>CAXTNQ010000035.1:1763-19829 GCA_964245745.1 uncultured Jatrophihabitantaceae bacterium | reverse complement strand
CCGGCGTCGACGGGCGTGCTGTCGCGGTAGCCAGGACGGTCGACGGCGACGATCGGGATGCCCGACGCGGCCGCGCGGTCGACGAGCGAGTAGTCCGGCACGTCGAAGTATCTGGACGTGTAAGTGCCACCCGGTAAGGCGACGATCAACGGCACGTCGGGGGCGACCGGCTGGTCGGGCACGCAGGTGATTCCGGAAAAGGACATGCGCTGGCCGGGGCCGGTCGTGGCGACAGGGTGGTGGAGAGGTTGCTTGGAACTGGTCATCGCTTCACCTTTCGGATTGGACTGAGTACCGCCTCGTCAGACCCGCATGAGACCGCCGTCGACGACGAGGGTTTGACCGGTGAGGAACGCTGAGTCCTCACTGCTGAGGAAGCTGACCGTCCCGACGATGTCCTCGGCGACACCGACCCGTTTGATCGCCTGCAGCTGCGAGACCATCTCGAGCTTGCGTTCGCCGACGTTGAGCTCGCCGCCGGGGGTACGGGAGGCCGTCGGGCAGATCGCGTTGACCGTGATCCCGTACGGCGCAAGGTCAGTGGCCAACGCTCGCGTGAACCCGATGACCGCGCCCTTGCTGGCCATGTAGTGCACGAGCCCCGGTACGGCGAGGCCGAGCGAGTTGGACGCCACGTTGACGATGCGTCCCCAGCCGTGCGCGCGCATCGAAGCGATGACGGCCTTGGCCATGAGGAACTGGGAGTCGACGTTCGTCTGCTGGATGCGCCTCCACAGCGCGAAGTCGAGCTCGAAGACGTCCTTCGACGATATGACGCCGGCGTTGTTGATCAGGACGTCGACGCGTCCGGCGAACGCCAGGAGGTCGCCGCTCAACGCAGTCACGACGCTGGGATCGGAGACGTCGGCCTGCAGTCCGAGGGCCTTACGACCGAGCGCCTCGACCTCGTCGACCACGCCGCACGCATCGGCGAGGTCCACGGCCACGATGTCGGCGCCGCGCCGGGCCAGCTCGATCGCGATCGCCCGGCCGAAGCCGCGAGCCGCGCCGGTGACCACCGCGACCCGGCCGGCATGCGTCACCGCTTCGGTCACGGCGACCGGCCGTCGGCCGTGGCCGTGACGCCGTGCCCCGTCGCGGCGCGCGCGTACGCCTCGCGCAGCGCCGGGACGAGCGCACGCGCCGTCGGCAGATCGGCCTGCTCGGAGCGCAGCTGGAGGATGTTGCCGCCTCGACGGTCCGGCGGGACGTCCTCGCCCCGCCCGACGATCAACGCGTGGTAGTGCCTGTAGTTCTCGCCGAACACCAGGTAGTAGGTGGCCGGCGCGCTGGTGACCTGTCCGACGGCGGTGACGACGTCGCGAGCGCGCCGGCCGAGGACGTCGAGCTCGTCCTCGGTCAGGCTGCCGATCCCCTCGGCGTGCCGCCGCACGCGCAGCACGATCCAGCCGGGCACCTCGTAGCCGGCGACGACCTCGGCCGCCCACAGGTCGTCACGGAACACGACGTTCGCCGGATCCGTGTCTTCGGTTGCGCACATCAGGCAGTCGTCGGGCCGGACGGTTCCGGCCACCGGTGGAGGCACGCCGCTGTCAGCCCACGCCGATGAGTACCGGCATCGGGTCGGGCAGCCGCGCCTTGAGCGCCCACGCCCGGTCGGACAGCTCCTCGACGTCGGCACCGGCCCTCCGGGCTTCGAGCAACTGGTCGGGATCGAACGCCGGGCCGACCGAGTCCGCTGCGTACTCTGGGCCGTTCATGTACGCGGTCGCCTCGTCCGGCGTGGCGAATCGGTCGATCTGCAGCTCCACCATGTTGCCGTCGGGGTCGCGGTAGTACATCGAGGTCGTCACGCCGTGTGCGATGCAAACCGCGGGCCGGATGCCCTTCTCGCGCAGCTCGACGTAGCGGTCGAGCAGGTCGTCGATCGTCGCGAAGGTGTAAGCGGAGTGGTGCAGCGCAGCGGTCGTCGGCGTCTTGCGCTCGAGCGGCACCGGGGCCTTGATGAACGCGACCCGATGATGTTCTTCGTCGAAGGTGATGAAGCCGAGACCGTCGTCCTCGTACACGACGTGTGCGTCGAGGACCTGGCAATACCAGTCGATCATCTCTTTCGGCTGGCTGGTCTGGAACACGATGTGTACAAGCTTCGGTCGAGCGCTCATGTCGGGTTCCTTTCGGGTCGGCGGGATCGGCGGTGACGGGCGATCAGTCAGCGGAGGACGGGACGAAGCGGTGGCGCATGGTGCCGATGTCTTCGATAGTCGTGACGAGTTCGTCACCGGGCGCGAGCCGCACCTTGGGGTCGCGCGCCCAGCCGATACCCGAGGGTGTGCCCGTGAAGATGACATCGCCCGGCAGGAGCGGAAGGACCGCGGAGAGCCGGGCGATGATGTCGGCGACCGGAAAGATCATCGACTTGGTCCGGGACCGTTGCATCTCCTGGCCGTTCAGGGTGCAGCTGATCTCCAGGTCGTCACGGTCGCTGACCTCGTCCGGGGTGACGAGCAACGGCCCGAGCGGGGAGAAGCCGGGGTAGGACTTGGCCAGGCTGAACTGCGGCGTCGGCGGCCGCATCTGGAGCTCTCGTTCGGAGATGTCCTGACCGACGGTCAGTCCGGCGACGTAGTCCCAGGCGTCCTCCGCCGACACGCGGTGCGCGCGCCGACCGAGCACGACGGCGAGCTCGGCCTCGTAATCGACCGAGCCGGGCGGCAGTTCGATGTCGGCGACGGCGCCGGTGATCGACGACGGAAATTTGGTGAAAACCACCATGCCGTCGCTCGGCGCGTCCATAGCGGCTTCTTCGGCGTGGTCGAGGTAGTTCAGTCCGATGCCGAACACTTGGCGAGGCGCGGGGACCGGCGCACCGAGGCCGTCGGCTTCCCACGGCGACGTGGCCGCCCCGAGGTCGACGTCGTCCGCCCACGACCGGAAGGCGTCCCACTCGTGGTAGACGCCCTGGACGTCCGGACCGAACCGGCCGGCGCTCGCTGTGGCGACGTCGACCATCCGGTTGCCGACCACGAGGCCGAGCCGGCCGCCGGAATTGAGGATCCGCATGACGCTCCTTCGAGTGCCGAGATGTGCGTGGTCAGGACGGAGCGGCTCGTTCGGGGTCGCGGCGCAGGCGCAGGATGCGCCGGATAGCCGCCGTACGTGCCGTCGGACCCTTCTGCCACTGTGCGAAGCCGACGGCCGCGAGGAGCGCGACGCCGTTGAACAGGTCGGGGAGCCAGATCGGGGCACCGGCCAGCTGCAGGCCCTTGACGCCGACGGCGAGCACGATGACGGCGAGCAACGTCCCGACGACGTTGAAGCGTCCGTTGTGGAACTGGGTCGAGCCGAGGAACGCGGCGGCGAAGGCCGGTAGCAGGTACGACTGCGAGATCGTCGGGTCGCCGGTAGCGAGCTGCGAACTGGCGAGCACACCGGCGAGCGCAGCAACGACTCCGCAGGTCACCGCGGCGACGGCGATCATCCGCGCGGTGTTGACGCCGCTGAGCCGCGCCGCTTCGATGTTGCCGCCAGTGGCGCGGATGCGCCGTCCCAATGCCGTCCGCTCGAGGAAGTACCAGACGACCACGGCCACGGCGGCCAGGATGTACACCGGGTAAGTAAGGCCGAACAGTTCTCCGGTGGCAATCGTCTGGAACGACGGACCCAGGTTGAGGATCTGCTGACCGCCGGAGATCCAGTCGATGACCGCCAGCAAGATCGAGCTGACGGCCAGTGTGGTGATGAGCGAGAGGATCCGAGCTCGGACGATCAGTGTTGCGATCACCGTTCCCACGACTGCCCCGGCCGCCAAGCTGAGGGCGATGGCCAGTGGGATCGGCACGCCGCGCTCGGCGAGCAACCAAGCGACGACGATGGCGCCGAACCCCGCCTCGGACCCCACCGCCAGATCGATGATGCCGGCCGACAGGCTCACGATCAGGCCGATCGCGACCAGACCGTTGATCGCCTGATTGTCGAGCAGTACCTGCCAGGTCCGGAGGGTAAGAAACGTCGACGGTTCCCACACCGCGAAGATCACGAAGAGGATGACGAGCAGATAGACCGCGCTCGCGTTGCGCACGGAGAGGTAGCGGCGTAACCGGTTGACGACGGACGGCGGGGCGGGCCGCGGCGGGGCGACGTCGGTCGCGGCCGGGCTGGGTCGGGTCAGGGTCACGCGAAGACCTCGTGCCCGACGGGCCGGTCCTCCGCGGTCCCGGCCGCCAGGTCGGCGTGCGCGAGGGCGCTCTCGGTGAGCTGCACTCCGGTCAGTTCGCTGACCACACGGCCCTGGTCGAGGAGCAGGACCCGGTGGCACAACGTGGCCAGTTCTTTCCCGTCCGAGGAGCTGACGAGCACTGCGGCGCCCTGCGCCGCCGCTTGTCGGATCAGGCCGTGAATGGCCGCCTTCGCGCCGATGTCGACGCCTTGCGTCGGCTCGTCGAGCAGCAGCAGTCTCGGGTCGGTGCGCAGCCACTTGGCCAGCACGACCTTCTGCTGGTTGCCTCCGCTGAGGGTGCTCAGTCGGCGCTCGGGATCCGAAGGCCGCAGCTCCACCTTGTCGACCCACCGCCGGACGTCGGAGCCCTCGGCGCTACGGCGGATGACCCCCCATCGCCGGGTCAGGCCACGCAGCGAGGACAACGTCAGGTTCTCCCTCGTCGTCATCGCCAGGATCGCGCCGAGGCGATGCCGGTCCGCCGGGACGAGGGCGACGTGCCGCTCCAGGACGGCGGCGAGATCGTTGCGCGGCAGCGAGGCGCCGTCCAGGATGACCTCTCCGCCGTGGGAAGGCTGGGCGCCGAACAGCAGGGAGTTCACCTGCTCACGGCCCGAGCCGAGTACTCCGGAGAGGCCGACGATCTCCCCCGTCCGCACCTCGAAGCTCAGCCCATGGACGTGGGAGCCGCGCAGCCCGTCGACCGTGAGCGCGACCGGGCCGGTCGACGGCACCGCGTCCGGTGTCCCCTCTGCGGCCGAGCCGACGATCGCGGTGACCAGTGCGTTGTCGTCGAGGTCGCCGACCGGTGCCGACGTCACCTGACGGCCGTCACGGAGCACGAGCACGCGATCGGCGATCGACCGCACCTCGTCGAGCCGGTGGGAGACGAAGACGACGCCGGCGCCGTCGGCGGTGACCCGGCGGACCGCCTGGAACAGCCGGGCCACCTCGTCGCGGTGGAAGGCGGTGGTCGGCTCGTCGAGGACGAGGACGTTCCCGGTCGACTGCCAGCCGGACAGCGCCCGCACGATCGCGACGATCGTCCGTTCGGCCGGCGACAGCGAGGCGACCGGCGCCCGGACGTCGATGTCTGCGCCGAATCGCCGAGTCAGCTCGGTCGCGCGCCGGTCCTCGTCATGTCGGCGGACGGGGGCGATCCATCGAGATCCGAGTGCTAGCCCGAGGTCCAGATTCTCGACGGTGTTCAGCATCGGGATGAGTCCGAGGTCCTGGTGGATGAAGTGCAGCGCAGTGCGGTCGTCGCCGAGCGGCACGAGCCGTCCCGAGCCGTCGTCCACCTCGATGCTCGCACCGGGATCGGGCGTGTGGACACCAGCGAGCAGCTTGACCAAGGTCGACTTACCCGAACCGTTCTGGCCGAGCACGGCGAGGACCTCACCAGCAGTCACCTGCAGGGAAACGTCGTCGAGAACCCTCGTGACACCGAACGTCTTCGACAGGTGCGAGACCTGCAAGAGCACCGCGCCCGAGCGACTCGGACCCCCCGCACGCCCGTCACGCGCGGCGGGTTCGCCGTAGCGGTCCGGCGTCACCCGGCTGATCCCCAGAGCTTCGCGAAGCGCTGTTCGACGTCGGGGTAGCCGGTCCAGCCGTGCGAGACGTCGAGTCCCTTGAGGTCGTCCTTGGTGAGGAACTGCATGTCGACGGTGAGGTTCGACGCCGGCGTCTCCTGCTTGGCGATCAGCCGGGCGGCGAGGTTGAACTGCATCCACACCTGGACGTTGAAGTCCAGCGCGAGTCCCGCGGTCAACCCACCGGACGCAATGTCCTGCAGGTTGCTGGGGGTCGGCGCGAAGCCGAGCGTGGTCGGCGACAGGTGCGCGTTGCGCAGGGCGGCGGCCAGACCGGTGGAGGCCTCCATGGACGCGAACACCACGGTGTCGGTGTCCGGATGCGTCTGCAGGTAGCTGATCACCTGGCTGGGCGCGGTCGTGCCGTAGGTCGTGATCGACAGTTGCTGGTACGCCGCGGTGCACCCGGGGCAGTGCTGGGACAACGTCTGTGCGAATCCGGCCTGCATACCCGCTGAGAAGGTCAGCTGCGGGGTGCCGAAGAAGACGACCTTCGCCTTCGGGCCCTTGTGGACGGTCACCCAGTCGGCCAGGAGCGTCCCCGCGAGATTGACGCTGTGCTCGCCGCCGACGGCTTCCTTCACGCCGTACGGCGCACCGCCGACGGTGCCGCCGCCGACGACGACGGCGCCGGCGGAGTCGAGCTGGTGCAGGTAGTCGCCATAGAGCTGCGGGTTCTGCGCGCCGATGAGCACGGCCGCAGGTTTCTGCGAGAGCGCAGTCGAGGCCGCGGCCTGCGAGCTCGTCGCCGTAGCGCCGGAGTTGATCGGCGCGAAATTGACACCCAGGGCCTTGGCCGGCGCGGGCATCAGCTGCGCGAAGATGGCGCACACGGGCGCCGAGCACTGCATGAAGACGAAGCTGCTGCCGGCCGCCGGCTTCTTGGCCAGTGTCTCGGTCGCCGGGAACGGGCTGGGGTGGCCGGTGTAGGGACCAATGGCCGTGGTGGCGGCGGCGACACCGCCCGAGCCCGAACTGGTGCCTGCGGAACCGCTCGGGCCGCCAGAAGGCCCGCCGCCGTTGCCCTTCGAACTGCGGCCCGCCGCGACGACGAGCGCGGCCGCGACCGTCACCGTCACCCCGGTCGTCCGCGACCACATCCAGAGATCACGCTGACGCATCGGTTGGTCCCTTCAGGTTTACGTCGCGGTTGAGCGACTGAGCAGACGAAGCTGATGGGACCCGAACAATAGGAAGACGTTCTCGAGATCACAAGAGTTTTCTCGAGATTCTGTCCAATCTGTGACATCGCTTGAAGATTCCGAGACATGTACGCTCGTCTCGTGCTTCCGAAGGCCACCAAAGCGGACCTGGTCTATGAGCAACTGCGAGGCGACATCCTGGCGCGTCGGCACTTACCGGGTGAGCGACTGCGCTACGTCGACCTGTGCGAGCGATATGCCACCAGCACCGGAGTCCTGCGCGAGGCCCTGCTGCGCCTGGTCGGGCAGGGTCTGGTCATCGGCGAGCCGCAGCACGGTTTCCGGGTCGTGCCGCTCTCGGCGTCCGATCTCCTCGAGCTGACCCAGGCCCGCCGGGAGCTGGCCAGCGTCACCCTGCGCCTCGCGATCGCGACCGGCGATCTCGACTGGGAGTCACGGGTGATCGCCGCCCATCACCGGTTGGCGAACACCGAACAGCTCGACGCCGCCGACCCGGCACGGCTCAGTGACGCCTGGGTCGTCGCGCATGACGAGTACCACGCGGCCCTGCTCGACGGCTGCCCGAACCTGCGGCTGAAGGCGTTCTCCATGACCCTGCGGGAGTCCGCGGATCTGTACCGGCAGTGGTCGTATCCACTCAGCCAGGACTCGCACCGCGACATCGCTGGTGAGCACGCCGCGATCCTCCAGGCGACCGTCGCCCGCGACGCCCCCCGCGCCATCGAGCTGCTCACCGACCACATTCAGCGCACGACTGACATCCTGCTCGCCTCGGCCGAGGCGCGCTGGACGGACGCCCCCGAGCCGGCGGCATGACGACGTCGACCTTCCCGGCGACGGTGCTCCGCAACGTCCGCGTCTTCGACGGCGCCACGCTCGGCCGTCCGACCTGCGTCCTGATCGACGGCGGCCTGATCGCCGCGGTGGATGACGACATCGACACGGCGGCGGGACAGCCGATCGACGGACAGGAGCGCGCGCTATTCCCCGGGTTCATCGACGCGCACGTCCACCTGCACGGGCCGGAGAATCTGACGCAACTCGCCCGCGCTGGCGTCACAACGGCGCTCGACATGGCTTGCTGGCCGCGCGAGTTGGTCGACGATCTCCGACACCGCCCGGGCCTGACCGACATCCGCAGCGCCGGGGTTCCGGCGACGTCGCCCGGCTCGCGGCACAGCGCGATGCCCGGTCGTCCCGAGGCGTCGCTGCTCAACGGGCCCGACGACGCCAAGCGATTCGTCGACGACCGACTGGCCGAGGGCTCGGATTACATCAAGCTCATCGCGGACGTGCCCGGTCCCGACCAGGCCACCCTCGACGCCGTGGTGGCGGCCGCGCACGACCACGGCGTGCTCACCGTGGCCCATGCCGTCGCCAGCGTGCCGTACCGGATGGCCCTGGCGGCGGCCGCCGACGTGATCACCCACGCGCCGCTCGACGCCGTCCTGGACGACGCGACCATCAGCGGCTTGGCCGAGAAGGGGACCGTCACCGTCCCGACGTTGACCATGATGGACGCCGTCGCGGCCAAGATCTTCGGCATCGGAGCCGACTCACCTGGTGCGGCCGCGACCGGACCTGCGCCCGGGTACGCGAAGGCACGCGAGTCCGTCCGGCGGCTGGCCGCGGCCGGCGTCCCGATCCTGGCCGGCACCGACGCGAACGCCACCGTCGGAGTTCCCGCCAACGTCCCGCACGGCGCGAGCCTGCACCGCGAGCTGCAGCTGCTCGTCGCGGCGGGACTGTCGCCGCTTCAGGCGATCACGGCGGCGACGTCGTTGCCCGCGCGCCACTTCCGGTTGCCCGACCGGGGCACCATCCGACCGGGCCTGCGCGCCGACCTCGTGCTGCTCGACGGCGACCCCCTCAGCGACATCACGGCCAGCGGCCGCATCGACCAGGTGTGGTGTGGCGGCGTCGAGGTCGTCCGGTGACCAGCGGCCCGTACGGCAGAAGGAGCAGCCGATGACCGCCGTCGCGACCGACCTCTACCGCACCACGCACTACATCGATGGCTCGTGGTCCTCGTCCGACGGCCCGACCTTCGACGACCTGAATCCCTACAACGACGAGCTGGTCGCTCGCGTCGCCGCCGGTGGACCGGCGCAAGCGGAAGCGGCGGTGGCGGCCGCCCACGCTGCGTATCCGCACTGGGCCGCGCTGGCCCCGGGCGAGCGCCAGCGGCTGTTCTGGACGGCGGCGGACGTCACAGAGCGGCGGCGGCCGGACATCGTCCGCATCCTGGCGGTCGAGACGGGGTGCACAGCGTCGTTTGCGCACTTCCAGGTGTCCTGGTCGGTCAATCTGCTGCGTCAGGCGGCCAACTGGGGCTACCTGCCGACCGGCGAGGTGCTGCCCAGCGACACCCCCGGCCGGTTCGCCATGGCCGTGCGCAAGCCGCTCGGTGTCGTCGCCGGCTTCACGCCGTGGAACGGCGCGTTCAACCTGGCGTGGCGCACTGCCGTCCTGCCGATGGCGTTCGGCAACACCGTGGTCCTCAAGCCGTCGGAGGAGGCGCCGATCTCGGCCGGGCTGCTCCTCGCCGAGATCACGGCCGAGGCCGGCTGGCCGGCCGGCGCCCTGAACGTTGTCGCGCACGCGCCAGGGGACGCGGCCGCGATCAGCGACGTGTTCATGTCCAGCGATGCGGTGCGGTGCATCAACTTCACCGGGTCGGCCGCTACCGCGCGGATTCTGGCCGAGCGCGCGGGACGAGCGCTGAAGCCCGTTGTGCTCGAACTCGGCGGGTACAACCCGATGATCGTGCTCGGCGACGCCGACCTGTCCCACGCCGCAGACGCCACGGTGTTCGGCGCGTTCTTCCACCAGGGCCAGGTCTGCCTGTGTACCCGGAAGGTCTTCGTTGAACGGCCGGTGCACGACGCCTTCGTCGACGCGCTCGCCGCCAGGACCACCGCCCTGCGCTCGGGCGACCCGGCCGACCCTGGCGTCGTCATCGGGCCACTGATCAACGACCGTGCAGTGCACATCGTGGCCGAACGCGTGCAGGAGGCGGTGGCCCACGGCGCCCGGGTCGTCACCGGTGCCACGTCGCAGGGGCGGGTGTACGAGCCGACGATCCTCGCCGACGTCCCCGACGGGGTCGTGCTCAGCAGCGGCGAGGAGACCTTCGGACCGGTGCTCGTTGTCGAAGCGGTCGACGACGCCGAGCAAGCTCTAGCCCGGGCGCAGGCGACGCGATACGGGCTCAGTGCCGCGGTCATGACCGGCGACCAGGACCGCGGCCTCGCCCTGGCACAACGCTTCGACAGCGGCATCGTCCACGTCAACGCGCCAACCCTGGTCGGGGAGCCCTCGCTACCCAACGGCGGCGTCAAGGACAGCGGCTGGGGCCGCTCGGGGTACTACTCGCGCGAGGACTTCACCGAGATCCGGCTCACCACGCTGAACTCCCACGCCGGGCCGTACCCGATCTGACCGGCGGCGGAGACGTCATGCGGATCATCGCGTTGGAGGAACACACCTTTCCGCGCGACATCCTTGAACATGCCGGCCTCGATCTCGGCGGTCGGGCCGGCGCCCGGGCGGCCGAGCTCGACGACCTCGGCGAGGGCCGGTTGCGCACGATGGACGACGCCGGCGTCCATGTCCAGGTGCTGTCTGCGTTGGCGTGGATCGTGCAGGCGCTCGATTCACCGCCGGCGCTCGAAGTGTCCCGCGCGCTCAACGACCGCATGGCGGCGACCGTGGCCGCACACCCGGACCGGTTCCGCGCCTTCGCCACGCTGCCCATGTCCGACCCCGAGGCGGCCGCGGTCGAGCTCCGGCGCACCGTCGATGATCTCGGCTTCGTCGGTGCGATGATCCACGGGCAAACCCGCGGGGTGTTTCTCGACCATCCGTCGGTGGAGCCCCTACTGGCCTGCGCCGAACGCCTCGACGTGCCGATCTACCTCCACCCCGCACCGCCGCCGCCCGCGGTGTACGACGCCTACTACCGGGGACTCGAGCCAGACGTTTCCGCCGTACTGTCGACCTCGGGTTGGGGCTGGCACGCCGAGTGCGGCATGCACGTCCTGCGCATGGTGGTCAGCGGTGTGTTCGAGCGGCACCCGGCGCTGCGGATCATCGTCGGACACATGGGCGAGATGCTGCCGTTCTCGCTGGCTCGCGCCGACGACATGATGTCACCGGTCCTCAAACGGCAGCTCTCGGTGGCCGAAACCGTGCAACGCAACGTCTACCTGACCACGTCCGCGTATACGACCGCGGCGCCTCTGCAATGCGCGCTGACGGTGTTCGGGGCCGACCGCATCATGTTCGCCGTCGATCACCCCTTCGCCGACAGCGCGAAGAACACGGCGTTTCTACGCACGGTCCCGCTCAGCCCGATGGATCGGCACAAGATCGCCCACAGAAACGCCGAACGTCTCCTGGGCCTCGCCGTCCCGGCGTGATCCGTCAGTGTGTCCGCACGTCGGGCACCGCGCTGGACGTTGGCGAGCGGGTTAAATTGCCGGCGTGCGACGACAGGTCGCGGCAGCGAACCGGGACCGGTTGATCACCGCCGCGGAGGAATCGATCACCGAGCGCGGCCTCGCCTTGACCCTGAACGATGTACCGCCGCTATCTCACGCTGATCCTCGACGGCCTACGTGCCGACCCCACGGCACGACCAAGCTGCCCATAGCGCCGCCCACCCATCACCCAAGCCCACTCCGGCGTCGCCGCGATCCACTGGCAGCCGCGACCCCGTCAGACTTGACCACGCAGCGTCTCGCGGCAAGCGTTCTGCTCCGACTGACGGTCGTGCGGATGAAGACCCGTACGTCGTGGGATGTCACTCATCAACCGAAGGCGAACCGTCAAGAATCAACCCAAGTCATCAACAGGCTGGTGGGCCCCGCGGGGCTCGAACCCGCAACCTACGGATTAAAAGTCCGCAGCTCTGCCAATTGAGCTAGAGGCCCATCGGTCGTACTGGCGCTCGAGTGCGACCAACGTGTCCAGTGTCCCAAACCCGCTCCGCAACTGCCGAGCGACATGTCCGTCATATGAGCGAAACGGGCAGGTGCCACCGTCGACGGCTATGAGTCCCGCGTGTTTGTCCGAGCCGGCCCACGTCCGCAGGCCGGACCGCAACATTACCGACGGCGCAGCGCACCACGTCACCTTGTCCGCTCTTGTCCGTCAGCCGTGGATGCTGCGCGTCGGGCGCAACAACGTGCTGATCCGAGGCGCGTCCACCAAGGACCTGCGTGCCTTCGCCGGGATGCACGCGAGGTGCAGCCCGCGCACCCTGCTCGACCGGTACCGCACCGGTGGTCGATCACCCGCGGTCCTCGCGATGGAGCAGATGTTGCGCCGCCCGTTGTCTTTTGTGGCCTGCACGGCCACCGGAGAAATGGTCGCGATGGCCACGGCTACCGCTGACCTGCGGCACGACGACGGCAGCGCAGAGATCGGGGTGCTGGTCGAGGACGCCTGGCAGAGTCTCGGGGTCGGACGGGAACTGATGACCCATCTGGCCGCCGGCGCCCTGGTCTGCGGATATCGCGAGTTGATCGCCTACCCCGCGACGTCCGTCGTGCCCGCGCAACGCCTACTCATCGACGTCGGCCACACCCGGGTCGTGCTGTATCCGCGCGACCAGCACCTGCACACCTTCCTGCCCGAGTCGGCTGCCCTCGGGCTCGGCGCGGTGCGGGAGCGACTCGCCAGCTGACGGGTCAGTCGGTCTTGCCGCTGAGCGCAACCAGGACACCGGCCAGCGCGAAGTGCTTGTTCGCACCGAGGTCGCGGACGGTGCGAATGCCCATCGCACTGGCCAGAGCCGCGTCGTCGTCCTTGGTCAGGCCGGCCAACGCCGACGGCGGCGCGGCGAGGATCTCGTCCAGGGACTTGTTCTCGTACGCCTTGTCAAGCGACTTGGCGAGTTCTACCGATACGGCCATGGTGGCTCCTCCAGCCTCGGGTGCGTCAGCGGTATTCGCACCCAGCCAGGGTGGCGTGATCTTGGCCGGAAGGCAACCGGGACCGGCCGGTAACGTCGCGCACCGTGCCGCTTCGTCTCGCCGACCTGACGACATTGCGTCTCGGGGGCCCGGTCGGACGTAGCACGCTGGCGACGTCGACCCCGGACATCGTCGCGGCCGTCGAGGCGGCCGATGCCGAACGCACACCCCTGCTGGTAGTCGGCGGTGGTAGCAACCTGGTGGCGTCCGACGCCGGTTGGCCGGGCGTCGTACTTCGGCTGGCGTCGCGTGACATGACGGTGCGCCGCGACGGCGAGGACGTCCTGGTGCGGGTCGACGCCGGTGTGCCCTGGGACGACCTCGTCGCCCGCTCGGTCGAGGAGGGTTGGTCGGGACTGGCCGCGATGTCCGGCATCCCGGGTTCGACCGGGGCGACGCCCGTGCAGAACGTCGGCGCCTACGGCAGCGAGGTCGCCGACACCGTCGAGCGGCTCACCGTCTACGACCGAGGCCGCCAGATTGTCACCGAGCTCACCGCGGCCGACTGCGGATTCGGCTTCCGGACCAGCGCGTTCAAGCACGTCGAGCGCTACATCGTCCTGGACGTCACCTTCCGGCTGGCTCGCCGCAAGATCGCACCGCCCGTGCGCTACGCCGAGCTGGCTCGCCGCCTCGGCGCGTCCCCGGACGGTGACGCCGCCAGCGCCGACGTCCGCGCCGCGGTGCTCGAGCTGCGGCGCAGCAAGGGCATGGTGCTCGATCCGGGGGACCACGACACGTGGAGCGTGGGCTCGTTCTTCGTCAATCCGTTCGTCGCGCCGTCCGACGTTCCGGTCGGCGCCCCGCACTGGACGGCGGACGGCCGGACCAAGCTGTCCGCGGCGTGGCTCATCGAGCAGGCCGGCTTCCACCGCGGCTACGGACTCGACCGTGGACGCGGGCAGGTTGCCCTCTCGACGAAGCACGCACTGGCCCTGACCAACCGGGGCGCCGGGACCACCGCTGAGCTGCTGGCGTTGGCCGCCGATATCCGGGCCGGGGTCGAGACCAGGTTCGGGGTACGTCTGCGCGCCGAGCCGCAACTGGCCGGCGTGACGTTCTGACCAATTCAGGCCCGTACCGGCCCGACCAGGCATCATCGACGTATGCGGCGAGTGGCGATGCTCAGCGTTCACACCTCGCCCCTCGATGCACCCGGTGGCGGAGACGCCGGCGGGATGAACGTCTACGTGGTCGAGACCGCGCGCCGGTTGGCCGACCGCGGGATCGAGGTCGAAATCTTCACGCGGGCCACGGCGAGCGACCAGCCGCCGAGGGTGCAGATGCACCCCGGCGTGACCGTCCGCCACGTCATCGCCGGGCCGTTCGAAGGCCTGGGCAAGGCCGATCTGCCCGCGCAGCTGTGCATGTTCACGGCGGCGGTGCTGCGGGCCGAGGCGTTCCACGAGCCGGGTTGGTACGACATCATCCACTCCCACTACTGGCTCAGCGGACAGGTGGGCTGGCTGGCCCGGGACCGGTGGGGCGTCCCGCTCGTGCACATGGCGCACACGCTGGGCAAGGTCAAGAATGCGCTGCTGGCCGAGGGCGACACTCCCGAGCCGCTGTCCCGGATCGTCGGCGAGGAGCAGGTCGTCGCTGAAGCCGACCGGCTCGTGGCGTCGACCGAGGACGAGGCGCGAGAACTCGTCGAGCATTACGCCGCCGACCCCGCACGCATCGCGGTGGTAGCGCCCGGCGTCGACCTAACGACCTTCGCCCCGGGCTCGTCCGCGGCCGCCCGATCTGCCCTCGGCGTGCCGGAGAACGCGTTCGTGCTGCTCTACGTCGGCCGCATCCAACCCCTCAAAGCCCCCGACCTCCTGCTGCGCGCCGCCGCACTGTTGCCCGAGTCCGGGCGGGCTGTGCACGTCATCGTCCTGGGAGCGCCGAGCGGCACCGGGTTGGCGCATCCGGACTGGCTGCCTCACCTGGCTACCGACCTCGGCATCGCCCCGACCGTCACGTTCCACCCGCCGGTGAGCCGAGCGCGGTTGGCCGAGTACTACCGGGCGGCCGACGTCACCGTGGTGCCCAGCTACAACGAGTCGTTCGGGCTGGTCGCGCTCGAGTCGCAGGCGTGCGGCACGCCCGTCGTCGCCGCGGCCGTCGGCGGGCTGCCTGTGGCGGTCGCGGACGGCGTGTCGGGCGAGCTGGTCGACGGGCACGACCCGGCGTTGTGGGCCAAGGTGCTCGACGGCCTGCGTCAGCACCCCGAGACCCGCGATCACCTGGCCGCCCACGCCCGCGCCCACGCCGAACGGTTCTCGTGGGACCGGACCACCTCCGCCCTGCTCGAGGTCTACCGCGACGCGACCACCCACGTCCGGACGGCGGCCCGTGGCTAACGACGTTGCCTCCACCATCGACGCCGCCCTGCGCGATCAGGACGTGGTGTACGAGCGACTCGACGAGCTGACCTTCGCCGTCCAGCTGCCCGGCGAGCAACGTCTGCGTACGGCCTGCTGGCTGACCGTCGGCGAGCATGCGGTCAGCATCGAAGCGTTCGTCATGCGCAGGCCGGAGGAGAACGCGGACGCGGTGCACGAGCTGCTGCTCAAACGCAACGCCCGCATGTACGTGATCAGCTGGTCCGTCGACGACGCCGGCGACGTCTACCTGACCGGCCGGCTGCCGCTGCCGGCGGTCACGCCCGACGAGATCGACCGCGTGCTGGGGAGCGTCCTGGAAAACGCGGACGGTTACTTCAACGCGCTGTTGCAGATTGGCTTCGGCACGTCCATCCGCCGCGAGTGGGACTGGCGGGTGAAGAACGGTGAGTCGCTGGCCAATCTCGCGGCGTTCGCCGACTTCGCACAACGCCGTACCTCCGGCTGAGGACGTCGCGGCGGCGAGCTGGCAAGCTGACGCTCGTGAGCGAGCATCGCAATACCGGTGACCAGCCCGTGACGCTGATCCTGCTCCGGCACGGGGAAAGTGACTGGAACCAGAAGAATCTGTTCACCGGGTGGGTCGACGTCGGTTTGACCGAACGCGGCGTGGCCGAGGCCCGGCGCGGCGGCGAGCTGCTCGTCGAGCACGACCTGCTCCCTGACGTGGTGCATACGTCCCTGCTCCGCCGCGCCATCCGCAGCGGGGAGATCGCGCTCGACGTGGCCGACCGGCACTGGATTCCGGTCCGCCGCTCGTGGCGGCTCAACGAACGCCACTACGGCGCCTTGCAGGGAAAGGACAAATCGGCGATCCGCGCGGAGTTCGGTGACGAGCAGTTCATGCTGTGGCGCCGGTCCTACGACGTCCCGCCGCCGCCGATCGCTGACGACGACCCGTACTCGCAGGCCGCAGACATGCGTTACGCCGACCTGCTGGACGCGGTGCCGCGCACCGAATGCCTGGCCGACGTCGTCGTCCGGTTGTTGCCGTACTGGTACGACGCGATCGTCCCGGACCTGCGCCTCGGACGGACCGTGCTCGTGGCAGCGCACGGCAACTCACTTCGTGCGTTGGTCAAGTATCTAGACGGTTTGTCCGACGAGGCGGTGGTCGCGCTCAACGTTCCGACCGGAATCCCGCTGGCCTACGAGCTCGACCCGGCGACGCTCAGGCCCACCCGTCGTGGCGAATACCTCGACCCCTCCGCGGCCGCCGCCGCGATCGAGGCGGTCGCGACACAGGGACACCGTTAGTCGCCCTCCTCGCGCACAACCGCGAGTTCGCGGCGAGAGCCGCGATCGGGCGACTTAGGAGACACCGTTAGTCGCCCTCCTCGCGCACAAGCGCGAGTTCGCGGCGAGAGCCGCGATCGGGCGACTTAGGAGACACCGTTAGTCGCCCTCCTCGCGCACAAGCGCCAGTTCGGGTCAGCCGGTGAACTGATTGAGCCCGTCGGTGATCGGATCGGGACGATGCCCGGTCACGATGTAGACCACCCGACGTGCCACGGCCACCGCATGGTCGGCGTAACGCTCGTAGTAACGGCCGAGCAGCGTCATGTCGATCGCTGCTTCCGTGCCGTGTGACCAGTTGTCGGACAACAGCAGCGTGAACAGCTTGCGGTGCAAGGCGTCCATCGAGTCGTCCTCGACCTCGATGGCCTGGGCGAGCGCGACATCGCGACCTTCGATGACGGCTCCGACCTTATCGACCAGTGACAACGCCACCTCGCCCATCTGCGAGATCACGTCGCGTAGCTCGAGCGGCACGGCGATCTCGGGATAGCGCATGCGCGCCACCTTCGCGATGTGCAGCGCAAGGTCGCCCATCCGCTCGAGGTCGGCGACCACGCGCAGACTCGACACCAGGACGCGCAGGTCGGTGGCTACCGGCTGCTGCCGCGCGAGCAGCAGAAACGTGCGTTCTTCGAGGTCCTGCCGGAGCGCATCGATCCGGGCGTCCTCGGAGATCACCCATTCCGCGCCGGCCAGATCGCCGTCGAGCAACGCGTTCGTGGCGCGCTCCATGGCGGCCCGGACCAGGGCGGTCATATCGAGAAGCGACCGCCCGACGGCGTCCAATTCGTCGTGGTAAACGTCGCGCATGCCAGCTGGCGTCCTTCCGGTTTCCCCCGGGGCTTGAGCCTAGTTCGTTGGGCGGTCTTTCGGCGTCCGCCCGGTAAACGGCCGTGGTATCTCGGATGAACAGGCGGTTTTCCTCCGTACGACGACTCTTCCGATCCGCGGACGGGCGAGCACGTCGCCGTACGATCGCGTCGTGGCGATTGCCGTCGTCCTCGGCGTGTTCTGCGCGTTGGTGTGCGGACTCGCCGTCGGCTGGTTCCTTGGCTCTCGCCGCTCTCTCGGCTCCCGGGTATCCGCCGACTCCCGCGGCTCCGGCGACGTCGGCTTCGGCGACTCCTTCTCCCGCGACTCCGGCCGCGGCCCCGGCCGGCGTGCTCCTCGACCGGTCGTCGCGGCTCCCCCGGATGTGACGCCGGCCCGGCTGTCCACTCTGGTGCTGGAGTCGATCGGTACCGGTGTCGTGGTGGTCGACCGCGATGAGCAGGCCGTCCTGGCCAATCCGGCGGCGCGGCGAATGGGCGTGCTCGTAGGCAGCCGGCTGCTGTTCGCGGACCTGACCAAGCTGGTGCGGGACGCCATCGACTGCGGTGCCGCGGTGGAGTCCACGGTGGATCTGCCGGTCGGGCGGCTCGGTCGCGATCAGGTGCGCGTGCTGCGCATCGGTCATCTCGT
>CAXTNQ010000035.1:0-1753 GCA_964245745.1 uncultured Jatrophihabitantaceae bacterium | reverse complement strand
GGTCGCGCTCACGGCGGCCGCCGTGCCGTTGCCGGACCCGCGCGATCCGAGCCGCGCCGACGCCGTGGCCTTGCTGCTCGAGGACGTGACGGATGCCCGGCGCCTCGAGGCGGTACGGCGCGACTTCGTGGCGAACGTGTCGCACGAGCTCAAGACCCCGGTCGGCGCGCTGACCTTGCTGGCGGAAGCGGTGCAGGACGCGTCCGATGATCCTGAGGCCGTCGCGCGTTTCGCGGCTCGCATGCAACGCGAAGGCGTACGGCTCGGTCGCTTGGTTCGCGAGTTGATCGAGTTGTCCCGTCTGCAGGGTGCGGAGCCGCTGCCGGGACCGGAGGCGGTGCAGGTGGGCCGGGTGTTGGAGGAGGCGGCAGAGCGCAGCCGGCTTGCCGCCGATCAGGCGGGCATCGCGGTCGTGACGCGCAGCTCGGACGATCTCATGGTGCGCGGCAACGAGGCGCAGTTGACCATGGCGGTGGCTAACCTCGTCGACAATGCCGTCGCCTACAGCCCTCCCGGAACCCGGGTCGCGATCAGTGCACGCCCCACGGCGGACGGGCGGGCGGTAGAGATCTCCGTCAGCGACCAGGGCATCGGCATCGCCGAACCGGAACAGACGCGAATCTTCGAGCGCTTCTACCGAGTCGATCCGGCGCGGTCGCGAGCTACGGGAGGCACCGGCCTGGGCCTGGCCATCGTGAAGCACGTGGCCACCAACCATGGCGGCGAAGTCGCGGTGTGGAGCGCCACCGGCGCAGGCTCGACGTTCACGATCCGGCTACCCCGCATTCACGTCGATCCGGAATCGTCCGACGCCATGGGTCTCGAGGTGTCCCGGGCCGCTGCGTCATCGCTGGTGCCCGGTGTATCTCCGGCGTCGGAGAGCACTTCGGTGCCTGAGGAGTCTTCGGTGTCTGGAGAGTCTGCGTCTGAAGCGTCTCCGGTGTCTGCAGAGTCTGCGTCTGAAGCGTCTCCGGTGCTGCCGGATTCGCCGGGCCGTGCGGTCGGAGCCACGAAGGGATCGACGTGACCCGCGTCCTGGTCGTCGAGGACGAGGACTCGTTCAGCGACGCGCTGTCTTACATGCTCCGTCGTGAGGGGTACGAGGTCTCGGTCGCCGCGACCGGACCGGACGCGTTGGCCGCCTTCGATCGAGCTGGAGCCGATCTCGTCCTGCTTGACTTGATGCTGCCGGGCTTGTCGGGCACCGAGGTGTGCCGCGCGCTTCGCCAGCGCTCGAACGTGCCGATCATCATCGTCACCGCACGAGACAGCGAGGTCGACAAGGTCGTCGGGTTGGAACTCGGCGCCGACGATTACGTAACCAAGCCCTTCTCCTCTCGCGAGCTGGTGGCGCGTATCCGTGCGGTGTTGCGGCGCGGCGGTGAGCCCGAAGAGATCGCCACCAACGCACTCGAGGCCGGTCCCGTACGTATGGACGTCGAGCGGCACACAGTCACCGTCGACGGACGCGGGGTCTCGCTGCCGCTCAAGGAGTTCGACCTCCTCGAACTGCTGCTGCGCAACGCCGGACGAGTGCTCACCCGTGGTCAGCTGATCGACCGGGTGTGGGGTGCGGATTACGTCGGCGACACGAAGACCCTGGACGTCCACGTCAAGCGCCTGCGCTCGAAGGTCGAGCCCGATCCCGCCAACCCCAAGTACCTCGTTACGGTGCGCGGCCTGGGCTACAAGTTCGAGGTGTAACGCGCGGCTCCGTCGTCATTCGGTCTGTCGCGGGGTGTCGGCGCATGGC
>CAXTNQ010000034.1:15362-19923 GCA_964245745.1 uncultured Jatrophihabitantaceae bacterium | reverse complement strand
GGTCTGGTTCTCCCAGCCCGCCATCTTGGTGGCGGCCGCTGCGGGCGTGTGCGTGGGCGTCGGCTGGCTGCGCGAGCGGCAGTTCGGTCCATTGGCCGTCGGCGCGGGCGCGCTGCTGGCTATCGTCGCCGCAGACTGGGCGATCTCGCTCCGGCAGCTGGCCGCCAACCGGGGACTCGCGCAGTATTGGCAGGCGCTGCAGGGGTATCCGCCGCGGCCGACGACGGCGGGCGGCGTGCTGCGCTGGATGCGGCACGCGGCCGTGGCGTTCGCCGACGACATCGGGCACTTCGGGTGGCCTGGGCTGGCCGTCGTGCTGGCCGTCCTCGGGTGGCTCATGCTGGCGTGGGAGCGGCGTCGGTCGGCCGCGCTCACGGGGCTGATCTTCGCGTTGGCCGTGGCTGCGGCCGTCGCGCACCGCTTTCCCCTGGCTCAACGCCTGGCGCTCTACCTGCTGCCGTTCGCCGTCGTCCTCATGGCTGCCGGGCTTCGCGGTTTCGCCCACACCGCCGTCCGGTGGCGGCTGTTGGGCGGCGTGGTGACCGTTGCGTTGGTCGTCACCGCGGCGCCTGCCGTACGAGCCGGTGTGGCCACCGTGGCCCGGCCGGACGAGACGACGGCGGGACGGCAGGCCATCGCGTACGTCGGCCAGCACCAGCAGCCCGGCGACGTCGTCCTCGGCGAGGTGTGGTCGCTGCGCACGTTCGGGTTCTACGGACCGCGCGAGCACGTGCAGCGCAACGGTTACTTCGCGTTCCAACCTCCAGCGGGCGGACCTTGCGTTGACCCGCTCGTCCCGCTCGCCGACGCCCGACGGGTGTGGCTGGTCTTCGCACACCACCAGAGTGCGCAGCCCGCCGACCGCACGGCGATCTACCTCTCGCAGTTGGGCAATTCCGCAACGCTCCTGCAGTCGTGGACCGGGCCGGGCGACGCGGGCGCGTTCCTGTTCGACCTGCAACGACCACCACCGGTCGGCGTCACTCCGCGGCCCAGCTGGATACCTGGCTCCTGCTTCACGATCGTCCTCGACGGCCGCCGCTGAGCGGACGGTCGCAACCGGGCTGTCGAGTAAGGTCCCGTCGACGACAGGAGGCGGCTCGGTGCACAAGGTGCTCATCGCCAACCGCGGGGAAATCGCGGTCCGCATCGCACGTGCGGCTCGAGACGCGGGATATGTGTCCGTCGCCGTCTACGCCGAGCCCGATCGGGACGCCCTGCACGTCAAGGTGGCGGACGAGGCGTACGCCCTCGGCGGTACGACACCTGCCGACAGCTACCTGGTGATCGACAAGGTGATCGCCGCGGCTCGGCAGTCGGACGCCGACGCCGTGCATCCGGGCTACGGCTTCCTGGCCGAGAACGCGGACTTCGCGCAGGCGGTGCTCGACGCCGGTCTCACCTGGATCGGCCCGTCCCCGGATTCGATCCGCGCCCTCGGGGACAAGGTGATCGCGCGACACATCGCCCTGCGGGCCGGTGCTCCGCTGGTGCCGGGCACCCAGGAGCCGGTCAGCGGTGCCGAGGAGATCGTCGCCTTCGCTCAGCAGCACGGCCTGCCCGTCGCGATCAAGGCGGCGTTCGGTGGCGGCGGACGCGGGTTGAAGATCGCCCGCACCATCGAGGAGATCCCGGCGATGTACGACTCGGCGGTGCGCGAGGCGGTGGCCGCATTCGGGCGCGGTGAGTGCTTCGTCGAGCGCTACCTCGACCGGTCGCGGCACGTCGAGGCGCAGGTGCTGGCCGATACACATGGCAACGTCGTCGTCGTCGGCACCCGCGACTGCTCGCTGCAGCGACGCAACCAGAAGTTGGTCGAGGAGGCGCCGGCGCCGTTCCTCACCGAACAGCAGCGCGCGAAAATCCACGAAAGCGCGAAGGCGATCTGCCGGGAGGCCGACTATCACGGGGCCGGCACGGTCGAGTTCCTGGTCGGTGCCGACGGCATCATCAGCTTCCTCGAGGTCAACACCCGCCTGCAGGTCGAGCATCCGGTAACCGAGGAGACGAGTGGCATCGACCTCGTCCGCGAGCAGTTCCGCATCGCGCAGGGCGAACATCTCGACCTGACCGAGGATCCCACCCCTCGAGGGCACAGCATCGAGTTCCGCATCAACGGAGAAGACCCGGGCCGCAACTTCCTGCCCGCGCCGGGGGTGATCACCCGGTACGCCGAACCGGCCGGCCCCGGCATCCGCGTCGACTCCGGCGTGCAGACCGGGTCGGTGGTCGGGGGCGCCTTCGACTCGCTGCTGGCCAAGCTCATCGTCACCGGCGCGACGCGGACGGAGGCGCTCGAGCGGGCCCGGCGGGCCCTCGACGAGTACGTGGTCGAGGGCATGGCCACGGCGCTGCCGTTCGACCGCGCGGTCGTCCGCGACCCGGCCTTTACGAGCGAGCCGTTCACGATCTTCACCCGGTGGATCGAGACGGAGTTCGCCAACGACATTCCACCGTTCGCCGGTGCCGCCGACGCCGCCGAGGTCGACGAGCCCCGCGAGACGGTCGTCGTCGAGGTCGCCGGTAAGCGGCTCGAGGTGACATTGCCGGCCGGGATGGGCGCGGCCGGCGGCGGTGCGCCCCGCAAGGCCGCGCCCAAGCGGTCCGCCCGCCGCAGTGGTAGCGCCGCCGCGTCCGGTGACACGCTGGCCGCCCCCATGCAGGGCACGATCGTCAAGGTCGCCGTGAATGATGGCGACACGGTGGCGGCCGGCGACCTGGTCGTCGTTCTCGAGGCCATGAAGATGGAGCAGCCGCTGAACGCGCACAAGGCGGGGACGATCTCCCGGCTCAGCGCCGAAGTGGGCGCCGTGGTCGCGTCCGGCGCGGCCATCTGCGAGATCACGGACGAGTTGTTGGACGAGCGGCGCCAGGCGGCTGCCTCCGAGTGACCGTCCTCGACGCGTCCGCTGTCCTGGCGTTGATCGGCTGACGGCGGCGTTACGCTCGCCGTGAACCGGCTTCGTGGCTCAACGTCGCCATGATCTGCTGCTCTACATGGACGTTCTGGTGTTGGGCGGGACAGCGTGGTTGGGTCGCGAGATCGCCACGCAGGCGGTGGCCCGCGGTCACGCGGTGACGTGTGCGGCGCGTGGTCAGGCGGGAGCGGTCGTGCCGGGTGCACGGTTCGTCCGCGTCGACCGCGACCGGCCCGACGCGTACGACGCTCTGCCGGACGTCCGCTGGGACGCCGTGATCGACGTCGCGCGCCAGCCCGGCCACGTCCGCCGCGCCGTCGCGGCTCTCGAGCTCAGGGCTGAGCGCTACCTGTTCGTGTCGAGCGCCAACGTCTACGCCAGCCAGCGCGAGATCGGGCAGGACGAGTCCGCTGCCCTGTTGCCGCCGCTCGACTCCGACGTGATGGAATCGAGCGAGAGCTACGGCGAGGCGAAGGTCGCATGTGAGCAGGCGGTGCTCGGCGCCTTCGGCTCGGAGCGCGCGCTTGTTGCCCGCGTCGGTCTCATCGGCGGCCCCGGCGACTCGTTCGGCCGCTCGGGGTACTGGCCGTGGCGCTTCGCGCGTCCGTCCACGCCCGACGGATCGGTGCTGGTGCCGGACGACCCGGACGTCCCCGTCGCTGTGATCGACGTCCGCGACCTCGCCGACTGGCTCGTCACATGTGCGCAGGCCGGGACGGCCGGAATCTTCAACGCTGCCGGCGACTGGATGCCCCTTGTCGACCATCTCGCGGTGGCCCGTGCCGTTGCCGGACACGGCGGACCGCTGGTCGTGGCGGCGTCAGCGTGGCTGACCGAGCACGGCGTGCAGAGTTGGGCGGGGCCGCGATCGTTGCCGTTGTGGCTCGATGACCCCGACTGGTGCGGTATGAACGCCCGCGACGTGAGTCGGGCCCGGGCTGCGGGACTGACGACCCGTCCCCTCGAGCGGACGCTCGCCGACACGTTGGCCTGGGAGCTCGGACGACCGACCCCCGGACCGCATGGCGCGGGGCTGACCGACGACGAGGAACGCGACCTGCTTGCGGAACTCGCCGTCCGACGGCAGTGAGGCCGGACGCCAGGGTGAACGACAGGAGGCAACTAACCTCTGATTGTGGATCGCCGACTTGTGGCAGCTCCCGTCGTGCGCGAATTGGCTGCCGGTGTCGACCCTTTCCTTGAAGGCTTGTATGTCGCTGGCTCGATCGCTACGGGCGATTATCGGCCCGGCGTCAGCGATATCGACGCCGTGGCGCTCGTTGAGCACGTTCCGCCTCCGTCCATCAGGAAGGCGCTCGTGCAGACCCATGAACGGCTGGTCCGGGACGTTGACGGAGGCAGTGCTTTGCATTGCGTGTACGTGTCACGTCCTGAGGTCGCAGATCTGGCGCATGGACACTGGACCTGGGCCTTCAACGAATTGTTTCGAAGGCCGCTCAGTGGGATCGCTCGGGCGGAACTTCTGGCCGACCCGGTCATCGTCGCCGGCCCTCCGCCATCATCGTGGCTGCCTCCGATGAGCATCGAGGCGCTACGCGATGCGGCTCGCTCGGAGCTGGCGGGTTACTGGACCATGGCGCTGAGAAAGCCAGCGATCTGGATGCACGACGTCTACATCGATA
>CAXTNQ010000034.1:13972-15262 GCA_964245745.1 uncultured Jatrophihabitantaceae bacterium | reverse complement strand
TTGTCCGGGCGTTCCTCCGCGACCGGATCGCAAGCCTCCTGCACGGACGCTGAAACGAGACGTCCGCGCGCCTCGATGTCTGTGCGCGGGTCCTCAGGCGGACAGGAGGAAGGGCACTTCCTAGATGATCAATAGCTGAGACACGACGCGCCGTACCGAGTCAAGCTCGCCGGCGGACAGGGTGATCTCGTGCGCGTACCGACGGAAGCGGTCGGCCGAGACGGTACGGATCTGCTCGGTGATGACCCAGCCGCCACCGGAGCTGACGTGAACCCGATGCACCCACCCGCGACGTTCGACGGTCGTCATCGGCAAGACACTGACGAGTTGACCGACTGTGAGATCGAGATGGAACTGGGACGAGACGACCAACGCTGGACAGTCCCTGCCTTGTTCTCGGCCGCGGACGGGATCGAAGTCGACGAACCACACCTCGCCCGGAGCGATGGGACGGCGCCTCACGTGCTGCGATCCGCCCCTTCGTCTGCGATCGGTACGTCGGCGGCAGCAAACGCCTCGGCTTCGGCGAGGTAGTCAGCCCAGCCCTGCGGGTCGGAATTGCGGTACTGGTGGACCGCGGCCACGGCATTCGCCCGCCAGTGCTCGTCGATGAGTCGGCGCACCGTCTCGTCCGCGGAGGCACCTCCGAATTCTTCTTGGCCGATCTGTTGGACCCGCCGACGAGTCTCGTCACTCACTCGCAACATATCTTTAGCTTACAAGGTAGTAAACGTACGTGTTTACGGTCCGTTAGCTCGTCGCCGATTCGTCAAGGCTGCGCTGCAGGACGACACGGCGTGTCGGCCCGTACGGGCGCCCATCTTGGCGCGGCTTGGCGGCCGCTGGCCCGGTCGACCCTCGGCGGGTAAGACGGACGGGTGGGCAGCCGCCGTCCGACGCCACTGCGGTGGCTGTCCTACGCCGCCGGCTTCCGCCTGCCCGAACGGTACGACGACTGGGTGTTCCACAACCTCAACGACCGCGGCTGGTGGTGGCGCGAGGTGGGCCGCGTCATGCTGCTGCCCGTCCCGTTCATCGTCGGCATCATGTTCCTGCCCGGCGACGTCGGGTTACGGCTGATGACGGCGTCGTTCTTCGTGTTCGGGCCGCTGCTGATCGCCGTCGGCTTCGCGGACGAGCTGCGGGCCTACCGGCTGCGCCAGCACGGTCTGCTGCCGCCGTCGGGTCCGGACACGTCACTGCCGCCGTGAGGTGATGCGGTCGATCGCGGCGATGCGCTGCTGGGCGATGTCGGCCATGTCGGACGTCCGGCGCTGGACGTGTCCCACG
>CAXTNQ010000034.1:12274-13962 GCA_964245745.1 uncultured Jatrophihabitantaceae bacterium | reverse complement strand
CGGGCGAGAAGACCATGGCCCAGCCGCCGGGACCTTCGAGGGCCGGCACCCGTTCGACCAGCTCGGCCGTGCTCACGTAGTTCGTGCCGCGAAACTGGTGGTCGGCGTCGACCACGGCGACGAGCACATGGTCGGGCGGGATGTCGGTCACCGCCTGCGCTATCTCCTCGGCGTGCGCCCCGAACACCTCGCTCACCGCGATGGTGCGCCGGGCGCGCTCTTTGGCCTCGGGCGACAGGTCGGGCATGCCCACTCCTCAACGATGCGAGATCAGCGATCAATCCAGGTCATCGTGCAGCATCAGCCGTCGCGCCGCTTCGGCGACCGAGCCGGAGAGCGCGGGATACACCCCGATCGTCGCCGCGACCTCGGCGACGGTCAGCCCGCGTTGGACGGCCAGCGCCACCGGGAAGATCAGCTCGGACGCCCCCGGCGCGACCACCACTCCCCCGATGATCACGCCGGTCGCCGGCCGGCAGTACAGCTTGACGAAGCCGTCCCGGCGGCCCTGCATCTTGGCGCGCGGGTTGGTGACCAGCGGCAACGTGACGGTTCGCGCGGGCACGTCTCCGGACGCGATGGCGCGGTAGCCGATGCCGACGGTGGCAATCTCCGGATGGGTGAACACCGTGGCCGCGACCGTCTTCAAGCGCAACGGCGTCACCGCCTCGCCGAGCGCGTGCCACATGGCGATCCGTCCCTGCATGCCGGCCACGGACGCCAGCAAAAGCACGCCTGTGCAGTCGCCGGCTGCGTACACGCTCGGGACGTTCGTCCGCGACACCCGGTCGACCGCGACGTAACCGGACGCGTCCAGCCGAACCCCGGCCTGCTCCGGGCGCAGCGCCGCCACGTCGGGGACCGAGCCCACGCACATCAGCGCGTGCGAGCCGCTGACCGTGCGCCCGTCGGTCAGCTCGACCGTCACACCATCACCGGTGTTGCGCACTGCCGCGGCCCGCGCCTGCTTGACGAGCGTCCCGCCGCGTGAGGTGAACACCTGCTCGACGACTTCAGCGGCGTCGGGGTCCTCTCCCGGCAGCACGCGGTCGCGGCTGGACACGAGGGTCACGGGCACGCCGAGCTCGCTGTACCCGCTCGCGAACTCGGCCCCGGTCACGCCGGAGCCGACCACCACGAGGTGCTCGGGCAGCTCCTTGAGGTCGTAGATGTCGCGCCACGACAGGATCCGGTCGCCGTCTGGACGAGCGCCAGGGAGCACCCGCGGCGTCCCGCCCGTGGCGAGCAGCACGACGTCGGCCTCGACGGTTTCGGCCACCGTCCCGGCCTCGTCGACGACCTCGACCCGGTGGGTCCGCCCGTGCTGCTCGGCGGCGAACCGGCCCGTGCCCGGCAGTACGGTCACGCCCTCACGCACGAGGCGCGCGGAGATGTCCTCGGACTGCTGGCGGGCAAGTTGCTTGATCCGGTCGTTGACCGAGACGACGTCGACCCGGGCGTCCAGCGAGCCGTGGACGCCCACCCGCGCTGCGTCGCGGATCTCCGTCACGCGCTCGCTCGTGGCAATCAGCGTCTTGCTCGGGACGCAGTCGGTCAGCACGCAGGCGCCACCCACCCCGTCCCGGTCAACGACCGTGACCTCGGCGCCCAGCTGGGCTGCGACCAGGGCAGCCTCGTACCCGGCCGGACCACCGCCGACGATCGCCACCCGCTGCATGTTGTTATTG
>CAXTNQ010000034.1:11286-12264 GCA_964245745.1 uncultured Jatrophihabitantaceae bacterium | reverse complement strand
TTGTTATTGTCCGCCGGTCGCGGCTCCCGCCGCGAGCCTGCCGCTACGCTGCGCCCACATGGGACGCATCGGCGGCCTGTACGCGGCCTACGGTCCGAACATGGACCCCGGGCTGATGCTCGAGCGGTGCCCGCACTCGCCGTTCGCCGGCGCCGGCTGGGCGGAGGGCTGGCGTCTCACCTTCGGCGGACCGAGCGCCATGGCCACCATCGTCCCCGACCCGACCGACGCGGTGTTCGTCGCGCTGTACGACCTCTCTCCGCACGACCACGAGGAACTCGACCGTTGGGAGGCGGTCGACACCGGATTGGCCGACATCGTCCGCTTCCGGGTATCGACGTCGGACGAGGACGTCCTGGCCTGGGCGTACGTGCTCGACGACTACGAGGGCGGCCTGCCGTCCGTCCGCTATCTGGAATTGCTGGCCGACGCCGCGGCGCGCGCCGGTGCACCGGATGACTACGTGACGCGGATGCGGTCCCGACCCGCCGTCTGAGAGGGTGACGTCGTGCTGCTCATCGGAATCATCCTGCTGGGCATGGTCGCGGGCGCCGTCGGGCAATGGCTCACGGGCAACCGGCACATCAACTGGCCGCTCGCCTTCGTCTTCGGTCTGATCGGATCGTTCGTCGGTGGATTGCTCGCCAGCCTGCTCGCCGGTGACGGGATAGCGCTGCGGCCGAGCGGGATCATCGGGTCGATCGTGGGTGCGGTGATCGTCACGGCGGCCTACCAGGCGATCACCGGCCGGCGCGCGTCCGCCCGTCGCCGCTGACCGCAGGGGAAGGATCGACGACATGCGCCTGTCCACTGTTGCCCTGACCGGCGCTGCGACCGCGGTGACCGCAATCGTCGGCTCGTTCGCCACCCGGCCCGGCACGGACACCTGGTATCAGCAGCTGCGCAAGCCGCCTTTCCAGCCGCCGCCGATCGCCTCGACCCGGACCTGCTCGACCGAATCGAAAATGGCCCGCGCGC
>CAXTNQ010000034.1:4838-11276 GCA_964245745.1 uncultured Jatrophihabitantaceae bacterium | reverse complement strand
ACGCCGCTCTACGCCGACGTCGCGCTCAGCAGTGCTCGCACGATCGACGCCTATCGAGCGTCCGGACGTGAGCACGACGCCACCGGGTACGCCCGAGCATTCGGCGCGAACCTGGTGTTGAACGCGGGCTGGACGTGGCTGTTCTTCCGCGGACACCGTCCGCTGCTGGCTACCGTCGAGTGCGCGGCGCTCGCCGCGAGCGGCGCAGATCTCGTCCGGCGCAGCGCCGCCGTCTCGCGGCCGGCCGCCGCGGGACTCGGCCTCTACGCGGCGTGGTGCACTTTCGCGACCGTGCTCTCGGGGTCGATCGCCTGGCTCAATCGCGGCGATCGCTCGGGTCGGCCAGGTCGCGCAGGGCGGCGCGGGTCAGCGCGACGGTAAACCGAACCCCGACGTCGAGTGCCCGCTCATCGATGTCGAACGTCGACTGGTGCAGGTCGAGTCGTTGGCCGCCAGGCGTATGCACGCCGAGTCGAGCCAGCGCCCCCGGCACCTGCTCGACCAGCCAGGCGAAGTCCTCGCCACCCATGCTCTGCTGCGTCTCGGTCAGTGCTTCGGGCCCGAGGTCGGCGAGGATCGCGGCCCGTTGTCGGGCGACACACGCGGGGTCGTTGACGACCGGCGGCACGCCACGTACGTAGCTGATCTCCGCGTGTGCTCCGGTGGCGGCCACGCTCTGCTCGACCAGGCTGCGGACGATCTTCTCGGCTTCGTCCCAGGCCTGGTAGTCGAGGATGCGGACGGTACCGCCGACGGTCCCGGTCGAGGGCACGGCGTTCACCGCGTGCCCGGCCTCGATCGCTCCCCACACCAGGGACAACCCTGAGCGTGGATCTACCCGACGCGACAGCAGGCCCGGCAGGTCGGTCACCAGACGGCCTAGGGCGTAGACGATGTCGGCCGTCAGCTGCGGGCGGCTGGTGTGGCCGCCGGGGCCGGTGAGCGTGACCTCGACGGAGTCGCAGGCCGCGGTGATCGGTCCCGCGCGCACGCCGATGCGTCCCACGTCGATACGGGGGTCGCAGTGCAGCGCGTAGACCTCACGGACGTCGTCGAGGCCGCCGGCGGCGATGAGCGGCAACGCGCCGCCCGGCACGGTCTCCTCGGCCGGCTCGAACAACAGCCGCACCCGTCCGGCGAGCGGTGCGCTGACGAGTTCGGCGGCCGCGGCGAGCAAAATCGCGGTGTGCGCGTCGTGGCCGCACGCGTGGGCGCGTCCGGCGACGGTCGACCGGTACGGCACGTCCTTCGCGTCGGGCAAGGGCAGGGCGTCGATGTCGGCGCGCAGGGCGACGATCGGGCCGGATGCACCGATGTCGCAGATGACGCCGGTGCCGTCCGACAACGTCCGCGGACTCAAGCCCAACTGGCTCAGTCGATCGACGATAAGCGCCGTGGTCCGGTGCTCGGCGTACGCCGTCTCGGGATGCGCGTGCAGGTCCCGGCGCAGGGCGATCACGTCGGATTCCACGGTGTTTAGGCTATCGGGCGCGGCGGTACGTTCCTGACCGTGACTAGCGCCGCCGTCTACACCCACACCGGCCCACCGGACGTCCTGCAGATCGTCGACCGGGACGCGCGCGATCCCGGTCCGGGCGAGGTGGCTGTCGAGATCGTGCGCGCCGGCGTGAACCCCACGGACGTCAAGTCACGGGCCGGCAGCTCGGCGGGGACGCCCGTAGATCCGCCCCAGGTGCCCGGGCAGGACGGTGCGGGTGTCGTCCGCGCCGTTGGGCAGGGCGTGGAAGCGGCGCTGCAGGGGCTGCGCGTGTGGGTGTGGGAGGCCGCCTACCAGCGTCCCGAGGGCACCGCCCAGCAGGTGGCGTTGGTGCCGGCGCGCCAGGTGGTCATCCTGCCGGATAGCGCGTCCTTCGACCTGGGCGCCAGTCTCGGCGTCCCGTTCATCACCGCCCACCACTGCCTGACGGTCGGCGAGCGTGCGCCGCAGCGGCTAGGACCAGGGACGTTGGACGGTCAGGCGATTCTCGTCGCCGGAGGCGCCGGTGCGGTGGGCAACGCAGCCATCCAACTCGCTCGCTGGTCCGACGCGCGGGTGATCGCCACGGTGAGCGGGCCGGAGAAGGCTCAGCTGGCCGCGGCGGCCGGCGCGCACGACGTGATCAACTATTGCGAGCAGGACGTGGCCCGCGAGGTCCGCAAGATCGCTCCGGACGGTGTGCACGCCATCGTCGAGGTCGCTCCAGCTGCGAACGCCGCGATCGACACGGCCGTAGTCGCGCCGCACGGCTCCATCGCCTGTTACGCGACCGACGGCGGACCCGATCTCACCGTCCCGATCCGCCCGCTCATGCTCCTGAACGCGCGTTACCAGTTCGTCATGCTGTACGGCGTCTCCACCGAGGCCAAGGGACGGGCCGTCGACGACGTGGCCGCGGCCCTCCTCGACGGCGCGATCCGGGTGGGGCGGGAAGGTGGCCTGCCGCTGCACCACTTCCCGTTCGAACGCACCGCCGACGCGCACGCCGCCGTGGAGGACGGAGCCGTCGGCAAGGTGCTCATCGACGTGGCCTGACCTCGGCCGGTACCGCCAGCAGAGCCTCGAGCAGGCGCCGCAGGACGGTGAGCTGGTCGCGCATGTACCGCCCGTCGTCCATCGACCGGCACAGGATGAACGCGCCCTCGAAGGTCACGAAGAAGTGGTCGGCGAGCGCGTCCGGGTCGACCGGCATACGCCGCCCGTAGCGGCCGCGCAGCGCTTTGCGCAGGAGCGCGGACAACGCCGTCCGCCAAGCGAGGACCGCGGCCGCGATCTGACGCGCCGTGCCTTCGCTCGCCAGGCCCCTTTCGGTGAGGATCGAGACGTAGAGGCAACTCGACTGGGCGGCCATGAGCTCGGTGGCGGTGTCCTCGAAGACCCGGACGAACGCGATGACCTGCGCCGCCGGATCCGTACCGACCTGCCGGGCGTGGGCCAGCGCCTGGTCCAGATGGGCGATATCGGCGGCGGCGTAGCGCGCGACCAGCGACTGGGCCAGATCGAGCTTGGACCGGAAGTGGTGGAAGAACGCACCTTTGGACGTGCCGGACGCTGCGATGACCTCGTCGAGCGACGTGGCCGCGTAGCCGTTGTCGATCACCAGCCGCTCGGCGGTATCCAGGATGCGGGTGCGGGTCGGTTGTCCGTCGCGAGGCACGAACTCCCTTGTACCAGACTGTTTGGTCTGCTACAACAGACCAGCTGGTCTGGTACGCGACGCACGGTCACCGGGGGACGATATGACGAACACCGATCGCGGCACGAGCGCCTGCACCCCGATGGTTACCGACGGCGGACTGGAAACCGACCTGATCTTCCATCACGGGGTCGACCTTCCGCACTTCGCCGCCTTTCCGCTGGTCGCGCAGGAAGCCGGCCGCGCCCTGCTGCGGACGTACTACGACGGGTACGCCGACGTCGCACGTGCCGCCCAAGCCGGTCTGCTGCTCGAGACGCCGACCTGGCGCGCGAACCCCGACTGGGGCGAACGTCTCGGATACTCCGCAGCTCGGCTGAGCGAGGTCAACCGGAGGTCGATCGACTTCGTGGCCACCCTGCGGGACGAGTACCGGGGCGGCCTCGATCACGTCGTGATCAGTGGCACGGTCGGGCCGCGCGGCGACGGCTACCGTCCCGACGCCGCGGTCGACGCGGACGAGGCGGCGGACTACCACTCCGGCCAGCTGCGGGCGTTCGTCGAGGCGGGTGCCGACCTCGCGACCGCATACACGTTGACCGACGTCGCGGAGGCGATCGGCATCGTCCGCGCGGCGCGAGCGGCCGGCGTGCCGGTCGCCATCTCGTTCACGGTGGAGACCGACGGCTGCCTGCCGGACGGCCGGTCCCTGGGCACCGCGATTGCGACCGTCGATTCCACCGCGCCGCCCGACTACTTCCTGGTCAACTGCGCCCATCCGCGCCACGTGGCCGCCGCCCTGGCCGAACCGGGCACCTGGCCAACACGCATCCATGGGCTACGCGTCAACGCCTCCCTGCTCAGCCACGCGGAATTGGACGAGGCCACCGAACTGGACGAGGGTGATCTCGACCTGCTCAAGGGCACGCACGACCAGCTGGTGGCCGCGTTGCCCAACGTGTCGATCGTCGGCGGATGCTGCGGAACCGATGTTCGCCACGTCGCCCGACTTTGGAGTGCCGCATGAGTGCCATCGACCTGTTCGTCCTGGCGGACCGCGCCTTCGCCGGCGTCGTCGCCCAGATTGGCGTCGACCAGTGGGACCTCCCCATCCCGAAGTGGTTCCAGACCGCGCCCGGACAGGAGTCGATGTCCCTACGGCAGATCATCAATTACCACGCCTGGGACGAGCTGTGGATTCCGGCCACGCTCGACGGCTCGGCGCCGGACGACGCCAGCATGCCCGGCCGCGACGACGACCACCTCGGCCCCGATCCCCACGACACGTTCGCCGACCTCAGCGCGCGAGCCGTCGCCGCGGTGCAGGCGGTGACGGATCTCGACCGTCCGGTGACGTTGTCCTACGGCCAATGGACCGTGCGGGACTACCTGTGGCACACGGGCAGCTTCCGGAGCTTCCGCGCCTACGACGTCGCCAAGGTGATCGGCGTCGACCCGACCCTGTCGCCGGACCTCCTGCAGGCCATGTCCGTGGAGCTCGCGCCGCACTTCGACGAGTGGCGCGCATGGGGCGTCTACCGCCCGGCGGTGCCGGTGCCGGAAACCGCGTCGCTGCAGGACAAACTCATCGCCGGCTCCGGGCGCGACCCACGCTAATGACCCGCTGACGACCAGCCAGCGGCTCAGCGTTTGCGCGGCAAGATGGCGATCACGATCAGCGAGATCAACGAGAAGAAGAAGCCGAGGACGGCCCACAGCACCGGACCGCGGCCCTTGGCCACCGCGATGCGGTTGCAGATGAAGCCGAAGATCAGTCCGCCGACGACACCGCCGATCCACGTCCCGTTGTCGCCGATGCCGATAGCCAGGTATTGGGCAGCGGCCAGCGCGTTCGTCATGGTTCGTGTCTACTCGATCATCGGTACCCCGTCCAGGCGCAGCGGATCCGTGACCGGGCGGCGTCTCTAAAGATCGAGGACGATTCGCAGAGCCGCGTCGAGCTGCCGAAGCTCCTCGAGCGTCAGGCGGCCGAAGCTGTCGCCCAGTCGAGTCGGGTCCACGGCTGCAGTCTGTTCGGCCAGAACGCGCGGGCGGCCGCCATCAGGGCTGTGCGCACCGCTGTGGATACCGGAGTGCCGTCGGGCGTCAGCGCGTTCAGCGCTCGTGCCGCGTGGCCGTCGCTACTCAATCGCGTCGAGGATGCGTCGAACGGCCTGGGCCGGCGTCGCCTCGCCCGCCAGCACCGCCGATTCCGCCGCCCGTACGACGTCGCGGACCCCCGGTGCGTCGAGGCGGCCCAGCAGCTCGTCGCGCACGAGCGCACGGGTCCACGTGACGAGCTGTGCGCGGCGCTTACGCTCCAGCCCGTCTTCGGCGCCCAGGTGCTCCTGGTGCCGGCGCACGTGCTTCCACACCCGGTCGAGTCCCGTGTTGTCGAGCGCGCTGCAGGTGACGACCGGCGTGTGCCAGCCACCTTCCTTGCCGCGCACGAGACGCAGCGCCGCGGACAGCTGCCGGGCGGCGCGTTCCGAGTCGTCCCGGTACGGCCCGTCAGACTTGTTGACCGCGATGACGTCGGCGATCTCGAGGATCCCGCGTTTGATCCCCTGCAGGTCGTCGCCGGTGCGCGCCAGGGTCAGGAACAGGAAGGTGTCGACCATGTCGGCCACCATGTACTCCGACTGCCCGACACCGACGGTCTCGACGATTACTACGTCGTAGCCGGCCGCCTCCATGATCGCCAGCGTCTCGCGCGTCGCGGCGGCCACCCCGCCGAGCGTGCCGGCCGACGGGGAGGGCCGAACGAACGCGTCGTCGCGCACCGCCAAGCGGCTCATCCGCGTCTTGTCACCCAGGACGCTGCCGCCGCTGCGTGCGGACGACGGATCGACGGCCAGCACGGCCACCCGGTGACCCTCGTCCAACAGGTTGATTCCGAGTTGGTCGATGAACGTGGACTTGCCGACGCCGGGCGCGCCGGTGATCCCCACGCGCTGCGCTCCACCGGTGTAGGGCAGTAGCTCGATGAGCAGCGCCTGGGCCTGCTCGCGATGGTCGGGCCGGCGCGACTCGACCATGGTGATGGCCTGCGCGATGCCGGCCCGGTCGCCTTCGAGCACGGCGGCGACGAGGCGTTGCGGACCGGTCATTCCGCGTGCAGCGTGCGCAGGAGGTCGAGCGCGGCTTCGGACAGGACGGTGCCGGGTGGGTAGATCGCGATCGCGCCCGCTGCCCGCAACGCGTCGAAGTCCTGCGGCGGGATAACGCCGCCCACGACGATGCGGATGTCCGGACGTCCGGCTTCGGCGAGCGCGTCGCGTAACTCCGGCACCAAAGTGAGATG
>CAXTNQ010000034.1:4238-4828 GCA_964245745.1 uncultured Jatrophihabitantaceae bacterium | reverse complement strand
ACGCCGACCACGTGCACGTCGGCCTCGACGGCCTGCCGAGCGACCTCGGCCGGCGTCTGGAACAGCGGCCCGACGTCCACGTCGAAGCCGAGGTCGGCGAACGCTGTCGCGATCACCTTCTGGCCGCGGTCGTGCCCGTCCTGCCCGATCTTCGCGACCAGGATGCGCGGCCGGCGACCGTGCGCCTCGGCGAAGGCCGCCGTCGCCCGGCGCGCGTTCTCGATTGCGTCCACGCTGCCGGCCTCCGCTGCGTACACGCCGGACACGATGCGCACGTCGCCGGCGTGCCGACCGTAGACCTTCTCGAGCGCGTCGGAGATCTCGCCGACCGTCGCCTGCGCCCGCGCCGCGTCCACCGCCAACGCCAGAAGATTGCCGTCGCTGGCCGCGCCGTGCGTCAGAGCGTCGAGCGCGTCCCGGCAGGCCCCTTCGTCGCGGTGCGCGCGCAGGCCGCGCGCGAGCTGGTCGAAACGTACGAGTTCAAGCCGAAGCAGCGGCAGACGATTCGAGCGCTGATGGAGAGCTTCTCCCGCTGGTCGGGCCTGATGGGCACCATGCCGGCCTCGCAGCTTGCCGAACTGGTGCTGGAG
>CAXTNQ010000034.1:384-4228 GCA_964245745.1 uncultured Jatrophihabitantaceae bacterium | reverse complement strand
TCTGCTGCGCGCGCACCCCGGCGTTGTCGATCTTGAGGACGTCGACGGCGTGATCGTTGTCCGGACGGTACTTGTTCACGCCGATCACCGGCTGCACGCCGGCGTCGATGCGGGCCTGGGTGCGGGCCGCCGCCTCCTCGATGCGCAGCTTGGGCAGCCCGGCGTCGATGGCGCGGGCCATGCCGCCTGCCGCCTCGACCTCCTGGATGTGCGCCCCGGCCCGCGCCGCCAGGTCGTAGGTGAGCCGCTCCACGTAGTACGACCCACCCCACGGATCGATCACCCGCGTGGTGCCGGATTCCTGTTGCAGCACGAGTTGGGTGTTGCGGGCGATCCGCGCCGAGAAGTCGGTCGGCAGGGCCAGCGCCTCGTCGAGTGAATTGGTGTGCAGCGACTGGGTTTGACCGGCCGTCGCTGCCATGGCTTCGACACACGTACGAACCACGTTGTTGAAGACGTCCTGTGCGGCGAGCGACCAACCCGAGGTCTGGCAGTGGGTGCGCAGCGCGAGCGAGCGCGGATCGGCCGGCCCGAGCGGCTGCATCAGCTTGGCCCACACCATGCGGGCCGCACGCAGCTTGGCCACCTCCATGAAGAAGTTCATGCCGATGCCGAAGAAGAACGACAACCGCGGAACGAAGGCGTCCACGTCCAGGCCGGCGGACCGGCCGGCCCGCACGTACTCGACACCGTCGGCCAGCGTGTACGCGAGTTCGAGGTCGGCCGTCGCGCCGGCTTCCTGGATGTGGTAGCCCGACACCGAGATCGAGTTGAACTTCGGCATATGCCGTGAGGTGAACGCGAAGATGTCGCTGACGATCCGCATCGACGGGCCGGGCGGGTAGATGTAGGTGTTGCGGACCATGAACTCTTTGAGGATGTCGTTCTGGATCGTGCCCGTGAGCTGCTCGGGACGCACGCCCTGTTCCTGCGCGGCCACGATGTAGAGCGCGAGGACGGGCAGCACGGCACCGTTCATGGTCATCGACACACTCATCCGGTCCAGCGGGATGCCGTCGAACAGCTCGCGCATGTCGATGATGGAGTCGATGGCCACGCCCGACATGCCGACGTCACCGGTCACCCGGGGGTTGTCGCTGTCGTAGCCGCGGTGCGTCGGCAGGTCGAAGGCGACGGACAGCCCCTTCTGCCCGGCGGCCAGGTTGCGGCGGTAAAAGGCGTTCGACTCGGCGGCGGTGGAGAAGCCGGCGTACTGGCGGATCGTCCACGGCTGGGTGACGTACATCGTCGGGTAGGGGCCGCGCACGAACGGCGTGAAGCCGGGGTAGGTGTGCAGGAAGTCCAGGCCGTCGAGGTCGGCGGCGGTGTACGAGGGACGGATGGTGATCCCCTCCGGCGTCCCCCACGATGCGGTGGTCGTTCGGTCGCCGGTGTCCTGCGGTGCGCCCAGCTCGGCGGAGCCGAAGTCCGGGATCACGCCGGCCCCTCGTCGTTCGCGGCCCAGCGCCGGACGGGCAGGCCGTCATCGCGTCGCACCGGTACCGCGGGACGTTCGAGCAAGCTCTCGTCCAGGTCGGGAAACACCGTGACGCCGACGAGCGGCCGGGCGTTCGCCGGCGCGCCCGTGGCCAATGCCCGCACGGCGCCGAGGTTCGACGCGCCGCCGGCGCGCTCGAGGGCGGTGAAGCGCGTCCACGCGGCTCCGGCCAGCTCCGCCGTCCGCGCCTCGACGTAACCCGAGCCGGCCGCGGGGTCGATGACCCGGCGCAGGCTGGACTCGTCGTGCAGGATCGTCGCGGTGTTGCGCGCGATGCGCCTTCCCAGAGCGTCGGGTATCCCGAGGGCGGCGTCGAACGGCGCGACCGTGATGGCGTCCGCCCCGCCGGTCACAGCGACGAAGGTGGCGATCGTCGTGCGCAGCAGATTGGTCCACGGATCGCGGCGGGTGAGCATGACCTGCGACGTGACGGCGTGCAGGTGCTGGCGGCGGGCCGTAACTGGTGCCCCGCACAGCTGCGCCACGCGCGCCCACAACCGGCGCGCCGCTCGCAGCTTGGCGATCGACGCGAACTGGTCGACGGTGACGGCCAGCCGGAATTCGAGACGGTTCAGGGCGGCCTCGACGTCCAGGCCCGCGTCGGTCAGCGCGCGCAGGTAGGCCACGCCCACCGACGTCGCGATCGCCAGCTCGTCCGCGTCGGTGGCCCCGGCGTCGTGGTAAATCGTGCCGTCGACCGTCATGGCCCGTAGCGCCGGCGCGTCGGCCACCCGATGCAGTACGCCGGCGATGTCGGCCGTCCTGTCCGCCTGTCCGGTGCGGGCGGCCGTGCCGAGCGGGTCGAAGCCGAACGAGCCGGTGAGGACGGCGCGGGCGTGCCCCTGCTGCGCGGCCACGCTGAGCAGGGCATCCGCTGCGGCCGGTGTCACGTCCCCTGCGTCGAGGGCGACTCCGACCGTGTCCAGCGGCACGCCATCGAGGACGCGGTCCAGGTCGTCGACGGCGACACCACCATCGCCGACCACCAGCCACACCGACGTCGCGCCCTGAGCCAGGTCGTCGTGCATCGCGCGATTGGCTCGCAGCGCATCGGGGTCGGCGTAGCGCGGACGTACGTCCCAACCGGGCGTCGCGGGGACCCCGGCCACCTCGGCCGGCCCGTCGTACAGCGGCCGGAGGACGAAACCGTCGTCGGTCGGCGTCGACAGGGCTTCGGCGGACGTCCCCGAACGCTGCAGGACGGCCGCCACCGCGGCCTCCCAAGCGTCCTCGGTGAAGGCCGGGAACTCGCTCGCGAATTCCAGCGCCGCCACATGGGGATCGTAGGTGCGGCTCGGTCACCAGAGCAGGCGTCAGTGGCCGGAGTCTCGTCGGACCTCACCACTACGGTTCGGCTGTGTCGCTCGCCCGGTTCAAGGATCTGTGCCTGGACGCCGTCGACCCCGCCGCGCTCGGCCGCTTCTGGTCGCCGGTACTGGGTCGGCGGTGGCACACACAGCCGGACGGCGACGTCGAACTGCGGGGACGGACGCCCGAGCAGATGATCTGGATCAACCGGGTGCCCGAGCCCAAGACGGTCAAGCATCGTGCGCACTTCGACGTCTGGACGCTCGCCGTCGCCGACCTCGAAGCGCTCGGCGCCTCGGTTATGCACGTTCACGACCGCTGGACGGTCATGGCCGACCCTGAAGGGGGTGAGTTCTGCGCGTTCGTCCGGGCCGAGGTACCCGCCAACCGCTTGGCCGCCGTGGTCGTCGACAGCGCCGAGCCGCAGTCGATCGCGGCCTGGTGGGCGAACGTGCTCGAGGTCGAGGTGGCCGACCACCACGGCCTGCCGCTGCTCGAACAGGTGCCCGGGATGCCGTTCGAGGCGATGTATTTCGTGCCGGTGCCCGAGCCCAAGACCGTCAAGAACCGGGTGCACTGGGACGTGACCGTGCCCGCCGTCGAGCCGTTGTTGGCGGCCGGCGCGACGCTGTTGCGGGCGGCGGATCGGCAGATCGGCTGGCACGTCCTTGCCGATCCGGAAGGCAACGAGTTCTGCGCCTTCGTCGACCGTCCAGCCCCCAAGGACGAATAGCCGAGCAGGAGAGCGTTTGAAGATCATCGCGATCGAAGAGCACTGGAACAGCGTGAGTATCCGGGACGCACTGGATCGCCTGCCAGACGAAGCCCGTGACGACAGCGTCGCCCTGAACACCATGGGCGATAACGAGGCCCGCCTCGAGGACATCGGCCCAGGCCGAGTCGAGACCATGGACGCCGCCGGCATCGATCTGTCGATCCTGTCGGTCGTCACGCCCGCGACCCAAGCCCTACCGGCGCGGGAGGCCGTCGCGCTGTTCTGCTACCGCGCCGCCTCGCAGGCGGCCGACAGGGCGGCGG
>CAXTNQ010000034.1:0-374 GCA_964245745.1 uncultured Jatrophihabitantaceae bacterium | reverse complement strand
CCGATTTCCTCGGCCAGCTCGTCGTCGGTCGGCGTCGAGTAGAACGGCGGGATCACCATGACGCCGTCCGCGCCCAGCCGGCACGCTTTCGGGCCTTCGCGACGCTGCCGACCAGCGACCCGCAGGCCGCCGCCACGGAACTCGAACGCTGTGCGACCCAGTTGGGCCACGTCGGTGCCATGGTCCACGGGCGGACGGGCGCACGCCCGCTCGACGACCCCGCGTACGACGACCTGTTCGCCACCGCAGATCGCTTGGGGCAGCCCATTTTCATCCACCCGCAGATCCCGTCGAACGAACTGCGTGACGCCGCGTACCGAGGCATGGATCCGCTGGTCGACCTCGGCCTGCGGCTGGGCGAGGGCACCGGCGCC
>CAXTNQ010000033.1:12666-20171 GCA_964245745.1 uncultured Jatrophihabitantaceae bacterium | reverse complement strand
CGCAGGGCCGTCGCGCGGATCATGTGCTGTTCGAGGTTGGTGTCCGACACCTGGTAGGTCATGCCGATGGTGAAGGCGAGGTAGGCGAAGTCGCTGTAGCGCGGCGGTTCGTTCTGATTGAAGCTGATGCCGCCGTCCGGCCCGCTGTAGTAGAGCCGGGCGTAGCGCAACGTGAAGAGCACGTGGATCAGTAACCAGGCCAGCGCCGTGCTGCCCACCGCCAGCGCCGCGAGCAGTGCTCGAGCCGCTCCCGTGTCGGAGTTGGCCCTGACCACGACGAACACCACGGAACCGAGGCTCGCGAGATTGGCGGCCAGCACCAGCAACTCAGTCGTGGTCGGCGACGGATCATCGACCGTGGCGTGCGTCCTCGTGGTGGCCGCGTCGGCGCGCATGAGCACGGGCAGCATCCGTAAGGAGAATGCGGCGGCGGCCGCATCCCACCCGACGACTGGCGCATACCCCCAGTGGCCGGCCAGACCGATCGCCAACGCACCGGCCACGAAGAAGCCCAGCATGATGACGTACTTGACGTTGGACTGAGCCGGTCCCGGACCGCTAGGCACGGGGAGAGTCAAACACGCGGCGCTGTACCGGCGGCACCGGCAACTGCCTGGCCGAAAACCGCGGGTATTGGGCGGCGGCCGTCCGTAACGTGAACGCAGTGCCGCGCCGTCAATGGCTGATCTTCGCCGCCATGTGTGTCATCTGGGGCATCCCCTACCTGCTGATCCGTATCGCGGTTCGCGACCTCTCGCCCGTGGTCCTGGTGTTCGGCCGGACCGGGCTCGGCGCGCTGATCCTGCTGCCCCTCGCGTTACGCCGGCACGCGTTGGGTCCGGTGATCCGCCGCTGGCGTCCACTGCTCGCCTACACCGCGGTGGAGCTGACCGTGCCGTGGCTGTTGCTCTCCGACGCCGAGACCCGGCTGTCCAGTTCGCTGTCCGGCCTGCTCGTCGCGGCCGTCCCGCTCGTCGGCGTCCTCGTCGTGCGCTCCGTCGGCGGGGACGAGCCGTTGCCGGCGACACGTGTGCTCGGACTGCTCCTCGGGGTGGCCGGCGTGACCGCCCTGATCGGACTGGACGTCGGTCAGCTGAACGCCGTGGGCCTGGCCGAGATGGCGGTCGTCGTCGTCGGCTACGCCGTGGGTCCGGTGATCCTCAGCCGCGCGCTGCGCGATCAGCCGGCGCTCGGCGTGGTCACGGCGTCCCTCCTGCTTACCGCGGTCGTCTACCTGCCCTGGGCGGCGGTCGAGCGTCCGACCCGGATCACCGGCGGCACCATCGCCGCGGTCGTCGTCCTCGCGACCGTGTGCACGGCACTGGCCTTCCTGCTGTTCTTCGCGCTGATCGCCGGCATTGGTCCGGCCCGGGCGACGGTGATCACCTACGTCAACCCGGCGGTCGCCGTGCTGCTCGGAGTGGTCGCGCTCGGCGAAGCGTTCACCGCCGGCATGGCGGTCGGGTTCCCGCTGATCCTGCTCGGGTCGGTACTGGCCGCGCGCCGGCCCGGCAGCCGCGCGTCAGACCGTCGCGAACGCGGTCGTGCGCAGGGCGTCGACGTCGACACCGAGGGCCGTCACGCGGTCGTCGTCGACGCGACCGCCGCACTGGCGCAGCCAGTTGGCGAGCAGTCGGTGGCCGCCTTGGGTGAGCACGGACTCGGGATGGAACTGAACGCCCTCGAGGGGCAGAGTCCGGTGCCGCAGCGCCATGACTACGCCCGATGCGGTCCACCCGGTGACCTCGAGGACGTCGGACAGGCCGCCTCTCTCGACGGCCAGGGAGTGATACCGGGTCGCGACGAACGGTGACGGCAGCCCCATGAGCACTCCGGCGCCGTGGTGCTCGATGTCGCTGGTCTTGCCGTGCAGCAACTCGGGCGCGCGCGACACGACGCCGCCGAACGCGGCGCCGATCGCCTGGTGGCCGAGGCAGACACCGAGTAGCGGCTGAGCACGGTCCGCACAGGCCCGCACCAACGGGATGGACACCCCGGCGTCCTGCGGCGTGCCCGGGCCCGGCGAGATGAGCACTCCGTCGGCACGGGTCACCGCGGCGTCGTCCACCGTCACCGCGTCGTTGCGCCGCACCTCGACCTCGGCGCCGAGCTGAGCCAGGTACTGGACGAGGTTGTAGACGAAGCTGTCGTAGTTGTCGACGACGAGCACCCGCACCGGGTGGCTCACCGGTCCACCGTCACGCGGTTGAACGGCAGGTGCGGCTCGACCCAGGGGAACACCACGAACAGCAGGACCGCGCATACCGCCGCCACCAGGAGCACCACCTGGAGCAGCCGCAGACCCAACGGTCCCGGCAGCCGGCGCCAGAGCCAGGTGTACACCGCTACACATCTCGCCGCCGAGGTAGTTGACGTCGAAGATGAGCTCGCGCGGCAGCGCGTCCCCGGCCCGCGGCACGGTACGCGCCAGCTGGGCGTGGACGATCATCCGGTGGCTGGCGTCGAACTTCGGGTGGCAGGTCGTCATCGTCATGAGGGCGGCGGTGGGAGTCACTCCCGGACGGTTCGGGACGGGGGCCACGACGGCGCTGTCGGACGGGTCCACGATCTCGCGGCCGACCACTCCTTCGGTGGACGGGGTCGACAGGTTGCTGGTCGCCGGATCGCCCAGCACCTGGTAGATGAACCAGGACGCCTTCGTCTCGACGACTACGGCGTCGCCGGGCCGCAACTGGTCGATGTTGAGGAACGGCTCGCCCTTGCCGACCCGGTGCCCGGCGACGGCGAAGTTTCCGATCTGGCCCGGGAGCGCCGTCCCGGCGTAGTGGCCAGGACCCTTCTCCAGGGCGCTGTCGGTCGTCCCCTCGACGATGGTGAACGCGTAGTCCTTGCCGAGTCGCGGCAGGTACAGGTTGGCGATGCCGGTGCCGACCGGGATGGTCGACGCCGCCCCGCTCCCGGGTAGGGCGAGTTGGCCGACCAGCGGGTCGTCGGCTTTGCCCTGCAGCACCTGCTGGTACTCGACGTGCACCTCGTGCTGCGCGCGCGCCGCGAAGATGTTGGTAACCCACAGCTCGTAGACGACGAAGAGCAACACGACGAGACCGAGCGTGATGAGCGTCTGGCCGAGACCGCGCAGCACGAAGCGCACCCGGTCGCCGGTCGTGACGGCCGGCGGACGGTCGGGAGTCAGGGTGGTCATCTCGTTACCTGACAGCGGTCGCGTGAGAGAGGGCGATCGGCCCGTCATAGGCGGGCAGGCTGATCGCGTCCTCGGTCGACACGGTGTAGCCCAGGCCGTAGTAGCCCGCGGCCTCCTTGAACAACGTAACCCCCGGTGAACGGTCCAACGCCTGGCCCATTGTGCCTGCCGGACCTATGGCAGCGACCCGGAAGGGCGGCGAGAACACGCGGCCGTTGAGCAGCAGCGTGTTGCCGACGCAGCGCACGGCGCTGGTCGCCACGATGCGCTGCCCGGCGATGCTCATCGCTTCGGCGCCCCCGGACCACAATGCGTTGACGACGGCCTGCAGGTCCGACTGGTGGACGACCAGCTGGTTGAGGTCGACCGTGGCCGGGCTCGGCTCGGTGTGCGCATCGTCCAGCACCACCTGCAGGCCGGGGCCATGGACGCTGGTCAGTCCGGTCGATGTCCGGAGCGCGCCAGCGGCACGCGCCGCCGCGGCAACCGCCGAGTCGCTTCCGGCCGCCTGAGCGGTGGCGGCGTCGACCTGCGCCTGCAGGGCCTGCACGGTCTGCTGCTCATGATCGGCGTCGCGGTCGGCCTGCCGCACGAGATCGGCGAGGTTGCCGGTGTCCGCCGGCCGCAGACTCCGGCCGCCGGACGCCTGGCGGCTCGTTGCGAACAGCAGGCCGGCCGCCAGACAGATGATCGGCACCACCCAGCGCCAGACCGAACGAGTCCTCCCGGCGGCCGCCACGTCACCCCACCTCGCCGTACGTCGCTGCTGCGCGAGGCGTTTACGCTAGTGCCTGAGAGCTGAGCCGCGAGACCAGGAGAACCGGTGCCCAAGTCGAAGGTCCGTAAGCGCACCGACGCGCCGGCGCGTCCGGCGGTCACCGCGTCGACGGCCCGAGCCGTACGTCCGAGCCCGCCGTGGTACCCGGCCGTTATGGCCGCCGTCTTCGTGCTCGCGCTGGCCTACCTGGTCGCCTACTACCTGGCCGGTGACTCGATCCCGGTCATGCAGGACATTGGTGGATGGAACTTCGCCGTCGGCTTCGGCATCCTCATCGTCGGCCTGGTGATGGCCGTCCGGTGGCGTTGATTACAGCCCTGTAGTTTGTCCCCAACTGGGGACATCCCTGTGGACGAGACGCTTCGGTGGGGACCGGATCGTCGGCGGGCCGGCGGCGTGCTACTGCTCGCGATCGTTGCGTCCGTGGTCGCGCTGACCACGACCGATGCCGCGGGACGGCTGCTGGCCGTAGGCGCCGCCGTGTGCCTCGCCGCCTGGGCGCTGAGCGATCTGCTGTTCTGGCCGCGCATCCTCGTGGACGACACGGGACTGCGCGTCCGTACGCCGACGGTTCGAGCGGTCTGGCCGTGGCCGACCACCGAACTCCGGGTGGACGAGCGGCGGCGGTTCTCGCTCACCAGCCGCACCCTCGAGCTGGACGGCGACACGCAGCTGGTCGTGTTCAGTCGCTGGGCGCTGGGCGCCGACCCCCGCGAGGTGTACATCGCGATTGAGGCGCGACGCCCGCGGTCGGGCGACACTAGGTGAGTACTTCCGTCCGCCAGATCACCGCCACGAACAGGACGAGCACGATGCCGACCAAGCCGATCACCTGAGCTCGGGTCGACACGATGCCCTCGTAGCGGTTGCGGCGCTGCGGCAGCCCGGCGATGGCCACCGTCGTCAGCGCACCGAAGACGAATCCGCCGATGTGTCCCAGGCGAGAGATGTCCGGCACGCTGAAGGTCAGGACGAAGTTCAGGACGATGGTGGCGACCAGGGTGCGGACGTCGAGCCCGAGCTCACGCACCAACAGCAGGCAGGCCGCGAACAGGCCGAAGATCGCTCCGGACGCGCCCACGACCGGCCCGAGCTCGGAGCCGAATACGTAGACCGCGACCGAGCCCCCGAGCCCACTGAGCAGGTAGACGGCGACGTACCGCCAGCGGCCGAGCAACCGTTCGAGGTATGGCCCGACCATGGCCAGCGCGATCATGTTGAGCAGCAGGTGGAGTAGGCCGTAGTGCAGGAAGGTCGCGGTCAACAGCCGGTAGAACTCGTTGTCGTTCGCGACCGAGAACGGCACCAGCTGCCAGTCGGTGAACAGCCGCGTCGTGTGGTTCTGATTGACGCCGTCCACCGAGCCGACCGCACTCGCCACGTAGGCCGCCACGTTCAGCGCGATGATCGACCACGTCACCCACGGCCGGTCGGAGCCCGCGGTGACCGGTGCGCCGGCGACGGTACGCGGCGCGCGCTGGGTCTGACGGCCGAGCCGGACGTCGTCCGGACACTGGAAGCCCACCGAGGCCGGACGCATGCACTCGGGGCAGATCGGCCGGTCGCAACGCACGCAGTGCACCCCGGTCGGGCGCATGGGGTGCCGGTAGCAGACCTCGACGGGAGGCGCCGCCGGCTCGGTCACCGCGTCACCATGATCAGGTGTCCTCGACGCTCACCGAGTTGATCGTGATGTCGTCTACGGGACGGTCGTTGCGACCGGTGCGCGTCGTGGCAATGGCGTCGACTACGGCCCGGCTGTCCGCGTCCGCGACCTCACCGAAGATGGTGTGCTTGCGGTTCAGGTGCGGGGTCTTGCCGACGGTGATGAAGAACTGCGAGCCGTTGGTGTTGGGACCCGAATTGGCCATGGCCAGCAGATACGGCCGGTCGAAGGACAGGTCGGGGTGGAATTCGTCTTTGAACGAGTAGCCCGGGCCGCCGTAACCCTGGCCGAGCGGGTCACCACCCTGGATCATGAACCCACCGATGACGCGGTGGAACACCGTGCCGTCGTAGAGGGGCGCCTGGCTCTTGGCCCGGGTGCGTGGATCCGTCCACTCCTTGGAGCCGGTGGCGAGATCGACGAAGTTGCGCACCGTCTTCGGAGCCTGGTCGGGGAACAGGTTGATCCGGATGTCGCCGGCGGAAGTGTGCAGGGTGGCGACCGAGTTGTCGGACACGACAGGAAGGCTCCTCGCAAGGGGATGGCAGTCGCGTCGATCCTGCCACGCGGGCGTATCTGCTGACCTGAGTGCGGCCTGGGAGGCTGCCCAGCTGAGGGACTTTTCACTAGGGTGTCGGTGTCCTGCCCATGCCGAGAAAGGCCAGGCCCGTGCCCAGTTCGTCGATCGACAAAGACGAGGTCGTCGACCGGCTCAAGACGGCCGGCGAGGCCGTCACCGAGCGGGCCGAGGCTGCGGCGGACGTCGTCAAGGACCGCGCCGAGAAGGTCAGGCACTCGGCCTCAGAGGTCGGCAGCTCGCTTGGCTCGGCCGTGGGGTCCGTCGTGGAGTCGGTGGCGGAGGCCGGGCGGCAGGCCCTGCAGACGGTGGAAGCTCCGGTGGGCGCCGCACTGGCCCACACCCCGAAGGCCAAAGCGACGGCGCAGGCCGAGGCCAAGCATCGCCGGCGGGGCCGGATCACCACGGTCGTCGCGGTGGTCGCTGCGGCGGCCGGAACCGCCGTCGTCGTGATGCGGTGGCGCCGGACCCCACCGCCCGTCCCGCCGACGACCCCGCTCGCTCCGGTCGCCACGGACGACTCCGTGCCGATGGAGGCCGCCGATCCGCTGACTCCGGTCGCTGCGTCGGACTACAGCGATCCATCGCTCGCCACCGTGCCGGCTGCGTCCGGCCTGCCTCCGGGGCTCGACCAGCCGGTTCCGTCCGGCGATCGCGCCGACGCCACGCCGTTGAGCGAGGTCACCGGGCGGGCGGTGCGGACCGGCAACCACCGCGCCGCGACCACCGCGACCGAGGAAACCACGGCGACCGATGAGCCGAAGCAGGCACGGTCGGCCAAGACGCCGGCCAAAGCCGCCAAGGCGGCGTCCAAGTCCACTCCCGGCTCACGTCGAGCCAGCACAAAGACGTCCGACCCCTCCTAGCGGTCAGAAGCGGCCGGCGATCGCCGTGGCGATCTGCAGGGCGTTGTACGAACTGTCGATGCGGTCGGTGCGCACAGTGACCATCGTCGTTCCGGCGGCGAAGGTGCAGGCCCAATTCCGCGCGACATCGGGCGCGTAGAACTTCGTGCGGTAGAGCACGGCGTCGACCCCGGGCACGATGCTCCGCCGGCTGTCGAGGTCGGTGCCGGCCTGTCCGGTCAGCACCATCGCGTTGTAGGCGTCGACGTGCGTGGCGAACGAGGTGGGCGCAATCTGCAGGGTGGCCCGCGCGGGGCTGTACGCGTAGTAAAAGGTGCAGGTCGTCGGCTTGGCCGTGCTGATCGCCGTCGAGCCGATCCGGTTGCCCTCGATGTCCATCGCGGTGCGGGTGTCCAGGTACGGGCACGTGCCCGCAACCTGCCCGGCGGGCAACGCGCGGGACGGCGGCAGCGCGG
>CAXTNQ010000033.1:8692-12656 GCA_964245745.1 uncultured Jatrophihabitantaceae bacterium | reverse complement strand
GATCGTCGAGACCGAGCAGCCGCCCACCGGCACAGACGCCGCAGCCGAGGAGCCCGCCGCCGACGACCAGCCGGCCGAGGCCGCCGAGCCCCCCGCCGGGGCCGAGCCCGACGACGCCGGCGCGTCGGTGGTGATCACCGTGCTGACTACGACCGGTGCCGGCGTACTGCGCGTGCACGCCGCCAGGGCCGCGGCAGCGACACCCAGCGTCGCCGCTGCCCACCGCCGTCCCCCGATCACCCGGACGAGGGTAGAGCGGCCGCCTGGGGCGCGGTGGCCCGCTCGGTCAGCGTCCGACGGTGTAGGCGTACGGGAAGGCCGCCACCTCGTCTGCGAAGCTCGAGACGCCGGCCGCACCGGTGTCCGGCTGCAGGGTGTCGAGGTAGAGCGTGCCGCGCACCGTCGTCCCCACCTTGGCTGTCGGCTTGAGCGTCACGGTGATCGTCGCCCGGCCGCCCGGCGCCAGCGTGATCGGGGTCGACGCCGGCGCGTCGGCGCGGACGGTCGCCAGCAACGGGTTGCCGGTATCCGAGGTCACGTCGGTCGCGAAGCCCCGCGCGCGGATGACCGCCTGCATGCTGACGCTGCCCGGCGCCGCTCCGCCCGCGGGGAACGGACCGACCAGGCTCGGGAACGCGGCCCACAACGCCGAAGCGATCGGCGCCGCCGTGTGCACCGCGGTCGCGCTGTTGCCCGACCGAACTGCCTCGATGTCCGGGTTGTTCGGCGCGTTGAGCGCCGTGGGGCTGTCCAGCGGCATCAGGTCGAACTCGGTGGGTGCCGTGGCCGACGCGCCGACGGTCAACCGGGTCGCCTCGGTGGGCACCAGCCATGCCGGCACGTCCTCCGAAGGCAGTGGCAGGGCGATCGTCGCGGTGTACGGATCATTGGCGGACGCCGCCTGCGTAGCGACCAGCCGATATGTGACCGTGTCCGCCGTCCGCGCGTCCACGAAGTACGTCTGCGGCGCCGGGCCGGTGTTGGTCACGGTGATCGTCTGCCGCAGCCCCGCCGCCTTGCTCACGACGGTCCGCGGGCTGGTCGGCACGTTGCGGGCGACCACCTTGGCCTGATCGAGCGCCACCGTGCCGCGATACGTCTGTGGCAACCGAGCGCCCGAGACCGGGTTCTCGAGTTCGAGAGTGAGCTGCCAGACACCCGCCTTGGGGTTGGCGTGCTGGATCTGCACGCCAGGGTCGCTGATCGTCTCGTCGCCCGAGGCACGTTGGTTACCAGTCGTATTGATCGGCTCCCCGCTCGGGTCGGACAGGTGCGCCACGATCGGGTTGGCCGGCGTTCCGGTGACAGCGATCGTCACATCCAGATCACGCGCGCCCGGCGGGACGGCGAACAGATAGGTGTCCGCCTGGCCCGGGCTGAAGTCCCGGCCGTTCGCCTGGCCGAGCGTGCCGGAGAATGTCACCGCAGCCCTGGCGGTCACCCGCTGGACGGCCCGCACGACCACGGGCAACGTCGTGGTCTGCCCGAAGCGCCCGGTCAGGACGAGCGACGAGGCCACCGCCTGAGCGACCGGCGCCTTCGTGCGGATGGTCAGTGTGCGGGACTCTCCCTGCGCCAGGGTGAAGCTGTCGGGCGACACCGAGCCGGCCGAGCTCGCGGCGTAGTCGGTCGTACGCAGCGTGACTGGGCCGGTATAGCCGGCCGCGCTCGCCGCCGTCCAGATGATCGCCGTCCACGTGCCGGGCGCCGGCTGGTGCAACCGGACGCTGCCGAAGTTCCCCGTGCCCTGAGGTAGCGAGTAGGCCGTGAATGTGCCCTGCTGGTCGAGCAGGCTGAGCCGCACGATCGGGCCGGCCGGTCCGGGCCACGCGACGGACGCGTCCAGGCGGTCGACGCCGACACGGACGGTGAACGTCGTCGTTACGTAGGAGCGGGTGATGCCGAATCCGTCGACAAAGGTGTTCGTCGGCGAGGCCGCGCTGAGCGAGACGGTCTTGTCCTGCTCGCCGGTGCGCGTGTCGACCCGGCGCAGGTTCGCGGTGACTCGTTGCGGGCCGACGCCGGCGTTGCGCACGGTGACCTGCTGCGTGACCGTGTCACCGGACGCCGCCGTCGTCGACAGGTAGGGCTGACTGAGCAGCAGGCCTTGGCCGACGTTAGCGGGCGCGCCGAGGCTGGCGGCGAGCTGCACGGCGCGATAGGTGTTGAGCCGGCCGGCACCCTGGTCCTGTGCGGGAAGGCCCAGATCGTCGGCGCTGCTGTCCAGGACGCGACGCACCTGGTCGGGGGACGGAGACGCACCACGGTGTGCGCGACGGTAGGCCTGGATGACCAACGCCGCGGCGCCGGCGGTGAACGGTGAGGACTGGCTCGTACCGCCGAAGGACTGCAGGTTGGTCGGATTCCCGTTGTCGTCGCTGCAGCCCTGGTACTGCGGAGTGCCGTCAGCCAACAGTTTGTCCGAACAGAGCGCCCAACCGAGGTCACCAGGTGCCATGAGGTCCGGGACACGGTTGGTCTGCGCGATGCCACCCGAGGACAGCGACGACAGCTGATCGCTGACGTAGCGGCCGTTGCCGAGCTGGAAGCCGTAGTCGGTCTCCTGGGCGTAGAGCTGGAAGGACGTGCTGCCCGCCGCGGCGATCACCCACGGGTCGGTGGAGGCTGTGCCCATGGTGTTGCCCGTACCGGCGTCGCCGGTACTCGCTACCACGGTGACGCCGGCGTCGACAGCATCGCGGTTGAGCAGGCTGATCGGGTCAGTGGCGTTGTCCGGGTACGGGTTCGACCCGAAGGACTCGTTGAGTACGTCGACGTGGTCGACGCTGACCGCCCAGTCGATCGCCTGGATGATGGTCGACGTCGGCGCGGTCAATAGGGCGTTCGAGAACACCTTGAGGCCGACGAGCGACGCGCCGGGCGCCATGCCCTCGATCTTGATGGTGCAGCCCGTGGGCAGCGGGTGCGCCTCACTCACGTAGGTCGAGAGGTCGTAACTGATCCGGCCCTGCGCGGCGATGGAGCTGGCGTCGCCGAGCGCCTCGGCGCCGGAGGTCGGGGCGGCCGTGCCGTCCCCGGAGAAGTCCCGGTAGTCGGTGAAGACGTGGGAGCCGTCGGCGCGGATGAAGTCCGGTTGGTCGATATCTACCCCGTCGGCGATGAACCCGACCTTGACGCCGGCTCCGGTGTAGCCGAGAGAACGGGCGGTTGGCCGCCCGTCCTGAGCGTTGGTGCGCGTGAGGGACAACGCCTCGGGGGCGAGCAGCGGCTTGGCCGGGTCGGTCGGGCAGACGGTGGCGGGATCGGCGGCCTGCGCCGGCGAGAGCGCGGTTGAGCGCTTGGGCGCCGCTGGGCGCGTCCAGGTGAGGTCCGGGACGACCGTCGCCACGGCGGGGTCGGCCTTCAACGACGACACGGCCGAGGCCGGCACGGTCGCCGCCACTGCGTTCAGCGCCCGGTAGGCGTGCGTGGTGTTGCCGCCCAGCCGGTTGATCTTGCTCCGGACGGGCGCTTGATCTGTACTGAGGGCGCTGGCCCGTTGCCCAGCGGTCGCTGGCGCCGCAGGCGTCTGCGCGTGTTGGTCTCGGAGCAGGACGATGACGTGCTGCGCCGGCCCGGAGGGCGCCGCCGCCGCCGTTCCAGGCCCTGCGGCGAGGCCTCCGGCCGTGAGTGCCGCGACCACGCCCAGGCCGACCAGTGCTCTTCTCACGACGCGACTCCCGATGCGACAGCAGACCAAACGGCAACACACAAGCAGAGAAGCGACGTCCCGCACAAGAGTTACTTAAGTCTTGGACGTATCTCAGCGGACAAAGTCCTACGGCTGTGTCCCTGACATGACGTCGTCACCTGGCGTGGCGATCCGGCGATGTTGCGTAACCAGGGAGCCGCTCTGGTCGTTGGAGGGATTGAGCCGCCTCGGCCACGATCTCCGGTCTGCGATCCCCGTGCGGACCGGACGCGGGGGCCCCCGGGGGGCCCCCCCCGAGGCCGCGGGGGGGCG
>CAXTNQ010000033.1:2219-8682 GCA_964245745.1 uncultured Jatrophihabitantaceae bacterium | reverse complement strand
GGTCGGCCGACGCAGGTCGGCCTCGACGAGGCACACCCGGTGCCCGGCCTCGGCCAGGAGCTCCGGGCTGCGAACCCGGGGGGGACCGGACGCGGCACCGCCGGTCGAACCCCCCGTTTCGCCGGCGGTGCCGTCCACTTGCAGGTTCTCTGCCGACTAAACAGTTAGTGATTAACGTCAACCTCAGTCATAAACCTGCATAATCGGTCATTAGTGTCCAGGTGATGCTTCGCCACCAACGCGAGGACCAGCACTGCGACCACAGCCACGACTAGGGAGATCGCACCATGCCGGCACTTCTCTTCGGCTCGATCAGCACACTCGCTGACACGTCGGAGCTCCAGCGCGACGCCTTCAATCAGGCCTTCGCGGCTCACGGCCTCGACTGGCAGTGGGACCAGGACCAGTACCGCTCGATGCTGACGACCAACGGCGGGCGGGACCGCATCGCGGAGTACGCGCGGACCCAGAACCAGACCGTCGACGCCGAGGCCATCCACAACACCAAGTCGAAGGTCTTTCAGGAGAGCCTGGGCAAGGCCTCACTGACGCCCCGGCCGGGCGTCGTCGCGACGATCGCCGCCGCGAAGCAGAACGGCTGGCAGGTCGGCCTGGTGACGACCACGTCGCGGGCGAACATCGCCGCAGTGCTCGACGGGCTCAGCGCCGAGATCTCGCGGGGCGATTTCGACCTCGTGGTCGACTCGGCGAGCGTCGGGAAACCGAAGCCAGATCCCGAGTGCTACGTCTACGCGCTACGCAGCCTGCACCAGCAGCCCAACGAGGCCATCGCAGTGGAGGACAACATCGGTGGTGTCTCGTCGGCGACGGCGGCCGGCGTCGCCTGTGTCGCTTTCCCGAACGCGAATACCGCCGAACACGACTTCGGCACGACGCCCGTCGTCGAAGAACTCTCCTTCGCCGATCTCCAGCAGCGCCGTCTTGGCTGAGCGGTGCCGCCTCGCGTCGATCGTCTCGTCGATGACATGACAAGCCAACCGCAGACCAGGCCACCCCAGACCTCACTGACCGTCACCGATCGCTCCTTTCACGTTGAGGCGTACGAGCGCATCGACTACACGCTGCGCTACGTCGACGGCGTCTTCGATCCCGCGAACCGCGACCTCGCAGACATCTACGAGCCGTGGGGCCGGTGCCTGATGATCGTGGACGAGACGGTTCATGACCTGTACGGCGAGCACATGCAGCGCTACTTCGGCGACCACGGGCTGGCTCTGCGCACCTTTCCGGTCCGCATTCGGGAGACCGACAAGACCCTGCGCACAGCAGAACGGATCGTCGACGCCTTCGGAGACTTCGGGCTCGTCCGCAAGGAGCCGGTGCTCGTCGTGGGCGGTGGCCTCACGACCGACGTCGCCGGCTTCGCCTGCTCGATGTTTCGGCGTGCGACGAACTATGTGCGGGTCCCGACGACGCTGATCGGCTTGATCGACGCGAGCGTGGCGATCAAGGTGGCGGTGAATCACGGCCGGTCCAAGAACCGGCTCGGCGCGTTCCACGCGTCACAGCAGGTCATGCTCGACTTCGGCTTGCTCAGGACCTTGCCGCTCGAGCAGGTACGTAACGGCATGGCCGAGCTCATCAAGATCGCGGTTGTCGGAAACAACGGCATCTTCGAGGACCTCGAGAAGTACGCCGAAGATCTGATGCTGACCCGTTTCGGACACCTCGACGCTCCGCCCGAGCTACGCGAGGTCGCCGACCGGGTCACCTACAACGCCATCCGGACGATGCTCGAACTCGAGGTGCCGAACCTGCAGGAGCTCGACCTGGACCGGGTGATCGCCTTCGGCCACACCTGGAGTCCGACCCTCGAGCTGACCCCGGATGTGCCGTACTTCCACGGTCACGCCATCGCGGTCGACATGGCGCTGTCGACGACGATCGCGTATCGACGGGGCTACCTGGCCGAAAGCGAGCGCGACCGGATCCTCTGGCTGTTCAGCAAGGTCGGATTGTCGTTGGACAGTCCACACCTGAGCATGGACCTGTTGCGGTCGGCGGGTCAGTCGATCGTCCAGACCCGGGATGGCCTGCTGCGCGCGGCGATGCCCGGCCCGATCGGAACCTGTCGGTTCGTCAGTGACCTCACCGATGACGAGCTGGCCGCCGCGCTCGCCGAGCACCGCCGGGTGTGCCGGATCTATCCGCGGGACGGGCGGGGCGAGCAAGCCTTCGTCCCCATCCCCGACTGAGCCGTGCGTCCGGACCGATGACGCACCTGACCGCCGAGGAGGCTGCCGCGCCGGCGCGGGCCGCCAGACCCGTCACGCCGCTGGGCATACTCGAGCGCGAGCTACGGGAACTTCTGGACATGCTCGACCACGGCGCCGGAGACCAGCGGCTGCGCGCCCGGCTGGACGCGGCCTGGCGGCTGTGCGCCGGACTCGACCCCTACGTCGAGCGACACACGACGCCACCGTCGCCGACGTTGCGCACGCTCGCCGATCGCACGGCGGCGCGTGATTGGACCCAGCACGACGGGGTAGTTCCCGTAGAGCGGGAGATGCTGTCCGGGCACGTCGAGGGCCAGTTCCTCGCCATGCTGGCGTACGCCGTGCGGGCTCGACGCGTGCTGGATGTCGGCATGTTCACCGGGTATTCGGCGCTGGCTCTGGCCGAGGCTCTGCCCGACGACGGGACGGTGGTCGCGTGCGAGATCGACCCCGCCCTTGCGCGGTTCGCCCGTCGTAGCTTCGATACCTCGTCCAGCGGCGTCAAGGTCGACATCCGGGTCGGGCCGGCCGGGCAAACACTCAGTGCGTTGGCGGACGCGGGCGATCGGTTCGATCTCGTCTTCGTCGATGCCGACAAGGGTGGGTACCTGCAGTACGTCGACACCGTGCTGGACCGCGGACTACTCGCCCCGCACGGTTTGATCTGCGTCGACAACACGTTGATGCAGGGCCAGCCGTGGCGGGGCGACGCCGCGCACGATGCCGGCGCAGCCATCGCCGCGTTCAACGATGCCGTCACGGCCGACCCGCGCGTCGAGCAGGTGATCGTCCCGTTGCGTGACGGGATCACGCTCATCCGCCCCGTCGACGTGCGGTGACCACGCCGTCGCGCTCGAGGAAGAAGCACGCCATGCACAGCACCGTCCTGGAGCCGGTGGGAGTGGAGATCGACGGTCTACAGGCCGCGGACGTCAACGCGGCCACCGCCGACACGATCACGAAACTGCTCGCCGACCACGGCGTCGTCGTACTCCGTCGACAGCGCCTGACCGATGACGGCTTCGTTGGCTTTCTGCGCCAATTCGGCGAGCTGGTGTTCACCGTCGGCGAGACCCCGGTGGACGGGTACCCGGACCTCAACGTAATCAGCAACGTCGGCCGTCGCACAGCGCCGCGCAGCGTGTTCCACGTCGACACCAGCTACATCAGCCGGCCACCGGCGTACACCGCCTTACGAGCTGTGCAGATTCCTGTCGAGGGCGGCGAGACGCTGTTCACCAATCAGTACCGCGCGTACGAGACGCTGCCCGACGAGGTTCGCGATCGGCTTCGGGACCGAACCGTGCGCCACGTCGTCACCGGCGTCGACCCGGGCGATGCCCAGGAGACGGCGGCGTCGCACCCGGTGTTCCGGCCGCATCCGCTCACCGGCCGCGTCGCCCTGTACCTGTCGACGCCCCAGCGCTGCGTCGGGATCAGTGGTATCCCGGACGCGGACGCGCGGGACCTGATCCGGTACCTGTACGAGCATTCGACGCAGGAACACAACACTTATCGGCACACCTGGTTACCGGGTGACGTGGTGATCTGGGACAACGGATGCGTCATGCACCGTGCCGACCACTCCGGCGCCGTCGGTGACCGGGTCATGCACCGCGGCATGGCAACGGGTTACGCGTCGCTGCCGTCCGTGGCATGACGTCGGCGAGCGAGGCTGCGCAAGCGGAGGGCGCGTCGCGTACGGCGGTAGCGGCCAAGACCTTGGGCGCGGTCGCCTTGCTGCAAGTGGCGCTGCCGCTCAACCTGGCGGTTACGTCGGTGGCGTTACTGAGGGCGTGGCTCTCGCCGGATCGACCTCCTGCGACGACCGGCAAGACGATCCTGATCAGCGGCGGGAAGATGACCAAGGCGCTGACCCTCGCGCGGGCGTTTCGGCGCGCCGGCCACCGGGTGATCCTCGTAGAGTCGAGCAAGTATCGCCTGACCGGGCACCGGTTCTCCCGCTGCGTCGACCGCTTCTACACCGTCCCCAAGCCGCAGGACGAGGCTTACGCACACGCGCTGCTCGACATCGTGCGGGCCGAGAGCGTCGATGTCTACGTGCCGGTGTGCAGCCCGGCGGCAAGTTGCCACGACGCGCTGGCCAAGCCGCTGCTCGAACCGCATTGCGAGGTGCTGCACGCAGACGCCGACACCATCGGGATGCTCGACGACAAGTACCAGTTCGTTCAGTTGGCCCGGTCGCTCGGCCTGACCGTCCCGGACACCCGACGGGTCAGCACGCCCGACGAGGTCGAGCACTTCGACTTCGCGCGCGAGCCCCCGTACGTCTTGAAGAGCATCGCCTACGACCCGGTGCACCGCCTGGACCTAACTCCGCTACCGCGTCCGACCGTGCCCGAGACGACCGCATTCGCCTGGGCAAAACCGATCTCGCCGGCGAGGCCGTGGATCCTGCAGTCCTACGTCGAGGGCCGGGAGTACTGCACGCACGGCACGGTCCGGTCCGGGCGGCTCCAGGTGTACGCCTGTTGCCCCTCGTCGGCGTTCCAGGTGAACTACGAGATGGTGGACAAGCCGGCCATCGAGGCGTGGGTGCGAGGCTTCGTCGAACCGCTCGGGCTGACCGGGCAGGTCAGCTTCGACTTCATCGAGACCGCGGACGGCGTGGTCTACCCCATCGAGTGCAACCCGCGTACGCATTCGGCCATCACCATGTTCTACGACCACCCCGACCTCGCCCGCGCCTACCTCGAGGACACGGACGACACGCTCACCCCGACGCTCGCCAGCCGACCCACCTACTGGCTCTACCACGAGCTGTGGCGCATGCTCAGCCGTCCTCGCTCCGCCGCCCAGCGGATTCGGGTCATCGTTCGCGGCAAGGACGCCATCTTCGACTGGTACGACCCGCTTCCCTTCCTGCTGGTCCATCACCTGCAGATTCCCGCGCTGCTCGTCTCGAACCTGCTGGCCGGTCGGGACTGGATCCGAATTGACTTCAACATCGGCAAGCTCGTCGAACCCGCCGGGGACTGACCGGTGTCGCCGCTGCGGGTGCTCCACCTGGTCGGATCGCCGGTCAGTGAGCTGTACGCCGACCTGTCCCGCCTCTACGCCGCCGACTGCCTGGTCAACACCGCGGATCCACGCCGGTATGAGTTCGCCATCGCGTACGTCGAGCCGGGCGGCACATGGAGTTTCCCTTCTGACCTGAGCGCGCCCGCCCTCTCGGCCGCCGAGCGGATGACCCTGCCGCAGGCCGTCGCTCATATCGGTCGGCTGGCCCCCGACGTGGCGGTACCGCAGATGTTCTGCCGCCCCGGGATGACGTCCTACCGCGCGCTGCTCGACCTACTCGACGTTTCCTTCGTGGGAAACTCGGCCGACGTGATGGCCCTGGGTGCCGACAAGGCGAAGGCCAAGGCGGTCGTCGCGAGCGCCGGCGTCGCCGTGCCCACAGGTGAAGTGCTGCGGTACGGCGAACAACCGACCCTGGCGCCTCCGGCCGTCGTCAAACCGCTGGACGCCGACAACTCGCTCGGTGTCACTCTCGTGCGTCAGCCTGCCGACTTCGCGCCGGCCCTGGACGTCGCGTACCTCCACTCCGATGCGGTTCTCGTCGAGCGTTACGTACCCCTCGGCCGTGAGGTGCGCTGTGGCGTCGTCGTCCGCGGCGACGAACTCGTCTGCCTGCCGCTCGAGGAATACAACGTCGACCCCGACGACCGGCCGGTGCGCAGTCAGGCCGACAAGCTCCGCCGAAACAGCGATGGCGCGCTGGCCCTGGTCGCGAAGGACCCCGCCAAGGCGTGGATCGTGGACCCGAGCGATGCGGTCGTCCCCGCGGTGTGGGACGCCGCGCGCCGCTGCCACATCGCTCTCGGGTGCCGTGACTACAGCCTGTTCGACTTCCGTATCGACCCGGCTGGACGCCCGTGGTTCCTCGAAGCCGGGTTGTACTGCTCGTTCGCCCGCCAGAGCGTTGTCGCGGTCATGGCCGCCGCGGCAGGCATACCCCTGGCCGACCTCTTCGGCCAGCTGATCTTTGGAGCACAATCGCGGGCGTAGTTGGGCGACCCGGCCCCTGGGTAGGACCCGCTCGACCAACACCGATCAGGAGGGTCGTATGAACGTTGCCGAGCATCTGCTCTCGCGGCTGCGCAGCTGGGGTGTGCACCGGATCTACGGCTATCCGGGCGACGGGATCGGTGGCGTGATCGCGGCGATCGGGGCGGCCGGCGACGAGGTCGAGTTCGTCCAGG
>CAXTNQ010000033.1:0-2209 GCA_964245745.1 uncultured Jatrophihabitantaceae bacterium | reverse complement strand
GATGTGGGTACCACCCGGTGGGAGATCACGAGGAGGACCAGACGGGAACGTGGGCGAGCACATCGTCGACCGGCTGCACACCTGGGGAGTGCACCGGGTGTACGGCTACCCCGGCGACGGCATCGGCGGGGTGATCGCCGCGCTCGGGCACCACTCCGACGAGATCGAGTTCGTCCAGGTCCGGCACGAGGAGACCGCCGGGTTCGCGGCGAGCGCGGACGTGAAGTACGGCGGAAGTCCGATCGGCTGCTGCGTGGTGACAAGTGGTCCGGGAGCGTTGCATGCGCTGAACGGCGTGTACGACGCGCTGATGGATCACCAGCCGGTGGTGGCCGTGCTCGGTCAGACGGCGCTCACCGCGCTCGGTGGCAACTACTACCAAGAAGTCGACCTGCACAGCGTCTACAAGGACGTCGGCCAGGCCTATATCCAGACGATCGCGGACCCGTCACAGGTGCAGCACATGGTCGACCGTGCCTGCCGGACCGCGTTGGCCGCGAAGGCGCCCACCGTGCTGATCGTGCCGAGCGACGTGCAGGACAAGGACGCGGTCGTGGACGCCCCGGACAAGCACGGCTACTACCACACGAGTGAGGCGCCCAGCTCGCCGATCGCCGCGGCCGCACCAGAGGACGTCCGCCGGGCGGCCGAGGTGCTCAACGCCGGCACGAAGGTCGCGCTCCTGGTCGGGCAGGGCGCGCTCGGCGGCAGCGAGGTGGTCGAGCAGGTCGCCGACCGGCTCGGTGCCGGCGCCGCGAAGGCGCTGCTCGGTAAGACGGTGCTCGACGACCGACTCGAGTGGGTGACCGGCGCGATCGGGCTGCTCGGGACGATCCCGAGTTGGGAGCTCATGCGGGAGTGCGACACGCTGCTGATCATCGGCTCGAACATGCCGTACTCGGAGTACTACCCGGCCCCGGGTCAGGCCCGGGCCGTCCAGATCGACGTCGATGGGTCGCGGTGCGGACTGCGCTACCCGACCGAGGTCAACCTGGTCGGCGACGCGCGGGCCACGTTGACCGAACTCCTGCCGTTGCTGGAGCAGAAGGAGGGCGACTGGCGCGAGCAGATCGCGAAGTGGACGTCGCGGTGGCGGAATTACTCGGCGAAGCGGGCCACCGCGAAGGCGCATCCCGTCAACCCGGAAGCGATCGTGCAGGGCGTCTCGGCGCGGTTGACCGACGACGCGGTCGTCGCGGTCGACTGCGGCACCGCGACGAGCTGGTTGGCGCGTGACCTGGACATGCGGCCGAGCCAGCGGGCCAGCGTGGCCGGGCTGCTGTTGTCCATGGGCGGCGGCATGCCGTACGCCATCGCCGGCAAGATGGCCAACCCCGGCCGCCCGCTGTTCGCGATGATCGGCGACGGCGCCATGCAGATGAACGGCGTCAACGAGCTGATCACTGTGGCGCGGTACTGGCAGCGCTGGACCGACCCCCGGTTCGTCGTCCTCGTGCTGAACAACCGCGACCTGGCCTACGTCTCGTGGGAAACCCGGGCCACGTTGGGTGTGAAGCCGTTCCCCGAGGCGGAGAGCCTGCCCGACGTGCCCTACGCCGACTGGGCCAAGCTGCTCGGCCTCGACGGTGTCCGCCTCGAGCGTCCCGAGCAGATCGAGGACGTCCTCGATCAGGCGTTTCGCGCCACCCGGCCGTTCGTCATCGACGCCGTCGTCGACGCCGACATCCCGCTCATCCCCCCACACATCACCCGCGACCAGGTCTTCAACACCATGAAAGCCGAGTTCAAGGGCGATCCCGCGTTCTTCGACATCGCCACCGACACGCTGGGTGCCACGGTGGGCAGCGTCGTCCGCTCGGCCGTTGACAAGATCACCGGTCACCACGACCACTGACCTTCGCAGGCGGTTCGTTGAGGCGGGGCTCTCCGACTGAGGGTGGGTGGAGACGGCGGGACTCGAACCCGCAACCCCCGCCTTGCAAAGGCGGTGCTCTACCAGTTGAGCTACGTCCCCGGGGCTAGGCCGGCTACGGCTGGGTGACCGCGGTCGGACCCGCGGTGGCCTCTTTCCAGAGGTCCGCGTCGGCCTGCGTACTACGCCGCCGGCGCAGCACCGTGAACACGACGGCGGCCGCTGCAGTGAGCGGAAGCAGGAGCTTCACGACTAATTCCTTCCGACGCGGGACGACCTCGATGTGGGCCTGGGAGGACTTGAACCTCCGGCCTCATCCTTATCAGGGATGCGCTC
>CAXTNQ010000032.1:18362-20523 GCA_964245745.1 uncultured Jatrophihabitantaceae bacterium | reverse complement strand
GCGGCCGCCCCGCGCAGGGGCGGTCAGGTCGCGTCGGCGTCGAACGCGGCCCGGTCGCCGTTCGGGGACGGCCGGTACGGTGCCGGCGCCGGGACGGCGGAGGGTGACGGCTCGGGGGCAGCGAGCCGGCTGGCGGACGGCTCGGGGGCGGAATGCCGCCCGGTCGACGGTGCCTCCGGCACGACGGCGGCCGACGGCGTGGGTTCGTCGTCGTCGCTGAACAGCGCGCGCGTGATGGCAGTGCGCGGGTTGAGCGACCGCAGCTCGTTCAACGCGGACAGATCGACGTTCGCGAACTCCGGCCCGAGCTCGTCCTTGAGCTGCCTTCGGGCGCCGGTGGCCATCTCGCGCAAGGTGCGCAGCATGTTCGCCGCGTCGCGGGCGAGGCCGGGCAGCTTGTCAGGTCCGAGGACGATGAGCCCGACGAGCGCGAGCACACCTAGCTCCATCGGCCCGATGTTGAACACGTTGGCAGTCTAAGTCGCCCGGTCAGGCGCTGCCCAGGACGACCTGGACGTTCTGCTCCTGATTGCCGCGGAAGAACCGCACGGTGACCGTGTCGCCAGGCTTGTGCGCCTGCACGGCCACGGTGAGCTCGTCCGACGAGTCGATCAACGTGCCGCCCAGCACGGTGATCACGTCGCCCGGCTGCAGCCCCGCTTTGGCCGCTGGCCCGTCGGGCGTCACCTGCGCGACGTACGCGCCGTCGCGCGTCCCGGTGGTCACGCTGCGGGAGGCCAGGCCGATCGACGCATGGACGACCTTGCCCGTCCGGATCAACTGTTGCGCGATCGACCGGGCTTCGTTGATCGGAATGGCAAAGCCCAGGCCGATACTGCCGCCAGAGGACGAACCGGTCGGAGAGGGCAGCGAGGCGATCGCCGAGTTGATCCCGACAACGGCACCGGCGGCGTCGACGAGCGGCCCACCGGAGTTGCCGGGATTGATGGCGGCGTCGGTCTGAATGGCGTCGATGACCGCATCCGTGTCGCTGCCCTCGCCGGCGAGGTGCACGGGCCGGCCGAGTGCGGACACGATGCCCGAGGTCACGGTGCCGCGTAGCCCCAGAGGCGAGCCGATGGCCACGACGGGGTCGCCGACGGCCAGCTTCGAGGAGTCACCGAGAGCGGCGACCGTCAGGTTCGGGCTCGCGACCTTGAGGACGGCCAGGTCGGTCTGCGGATCGCGTCCGGCGATCTGCGCGACCTGGCTGGACTTGTCGTTGAACGTCACCCGAATCGACCCGCCGTTGACCGCGGGCGACACGACGTGGTTGTTGGTGAGGACGTAGCCGTTGCGGTCGATGACCACCCCGGACCCGGTGCCGGCGGCGTCGGCCGTGCGCACGTCGATGGACACGACAGCCGGCGACACCCGCTGGGCGATATCCGCGATCGAGCCGGGTGGCCGGTTGGCGGGATTGCCGGTCTGGGCCAGGGCGATGTCCGAGTTGTGCAGGGCACTTCCGGCGTGATCACTCAGCCAATAGCCGACGCCGCCGCCGAGCGTCCCGGCGACCAGTGCGACGAGCAGGGCCCAGACCAGCGCGGATAGGCCGAACCGGCCGCGTCGGCGGCCGCCCTCCGCGGGGGGCTGGGCCGTCTCGTCCTCGGCCAGGGGCAAGGCGTCGGCGTCGTCCTGTTCGGTGTCCGCGCTGGGGTCGAGCTGGGCGAGCTGTCCGGCGCGGAACACCGCCGGGCGTCCGAGCCAGTACGGGGAGTTCGGGTCGCGCCAAGGGTCCCGGTAGGCGTCGCCCTTCCACCACGGCGACTCAGTGGACGGCTGCGCGGTGACCCGACTACCCGGGGGCGGGGCGAAGGGGTCGGCCCCCCGGCGACCGTAGGCCGTACGCAGTTCCGGGGCCACCGAGGGGACAGGCGAGCGGTGCTGCGGCGGGATGCGCTCCCCCACCGGTGCGGCGAACGGCTGCTCGGGTGAGGTGGCGGCCGGGCGGCCGAAGACGGCGCGCTCGTCCGGCGAGACGGTGGGGGGTGGCGCGGTGTAGTTCGGCGGCCGGTCACGTGGCGCGAACGACTCGGTCGTGCCCGCCGGACGGGCGAACGCGTCGTCGGTCTGCGTCACGCGTGGCTCCTCCGGTGTCGCGCTACGTCGAGTGTGCCTCAGGCGACTTCAGTGCCGCCTGTGACTGCGCTCAGCGCAC